>WVZO01000244.1:4250-52176 GCA_011772425.1 Candidatus Aminicenantota bacterium | reverse complement strand
TTTTTTATGGTAGGCAAAAATGAAAATATTGATCATCAACCCTAATAGGGATGACAACATGACCGCGGCCATTTTGAAATCAGCGAAAAATTTTGCTAATGGGGATTTTGAAGTGGCATGTATTTCCTCACCAGCGGCACCTAAATTTATTGAAACCTATGAGGATCAAATTAAAGCAGCCCCGGATATGATTAAGTTGTTAAAAGAAAATGAAGAGGAATATGATGCCTTTATAATTGCCTGTCACTGCGATCCCAACCTCGACTTGATGAAAGAAATTACCAAAAAGCCGGTGGTGGGAATCGGGGAAGCGTCGATGAAAATGGCTTCCATGCTGGGGCACCGGTTTTCCGTGGTTTCCACCGACAGGCATTCTATCCCTAATAAAGAAGCCCTGATAAGAAAGTATCATCTTCAAGATTTAGCCGCTTCAGTTCGGGCGCCAACAGATGAAATGACGGAATGCAGCGATGAAGAAACGTACACAAAATTAGCTCAACTGGCTGTGGATGAGGATATGGCAGAGGTGATCGTATTGGGATGCGCGGGAATGGCCGGGCTGGATAAGCGGATGGAAGAAAAACTAGGAGTACCGGTTTTAGATGGAGTGGTATGTGCGTTAATTATTGCGGCTGGCCTGGTTAAGTACAATGTTTCAACCCGTAAAATAAGGCGTTATAATCCAGACTACTGAGTATAAAATTGGCCTGATCCGTTTTTTTATAACTGGTTTAACTGCTATTTATTTTCCAATATCCTTTCTTCGTAGGCCCAACGTGATTAATCTTTCCCTCTTTTTTTAATTTTTTAAGATGATATTTGACACCATTTTCTGAAATTCCAACTAACTCAGCCATAGCCCTCATACTCAGTTGGGGGTTCTCTTTAATTAATTGAATAATTTTTGTAGCAATTTCTAGGGTAGTTTCTTGGGTAGTTTCCTCAATTTCTTGGGTAGTTTCTTGGCTAGTTGCTCCAAAATCTTTGATATTATTATAAATTTCTTGGGTAGTCCTCGATTTTAATTTTTGATCAGAGACAACAACATAAAAACCCCCGAATTTTTCTTCAAAAGATGGGTCTACAAGACCATATGCTCTAAAATCCTCAATAACCCTTTTAACACCTGCTCCATATTTTTCAATGATGCCTAATTCCTTAAAAACTTGTGCCAATAACCTATTACGGGGTTTAGATTGTATGGCGCCGGATTTTATATCTTCAATGGTTAAATCCGGTGGTAATTTCCCACTGTTCCAAAAGCTGATCTTGTCACGAAAAACTTTAATCTGGGTATGGGTACCTTCCTGGTAATCACGATGTATCACAGCATTCATCGCTATTTCCCGGATTGCCTCTAATGGATACTGCCATCGTTCTTCTCGTTGGGGTTTTCCTGTTATAATGAATTCTTTAGTGATATATGCGGTAATAAAATCCATGATCTCTTCAACTTCAAACAAAACACTCTTTTTTATGTTTTTATCTTTTTTTATGGTTATTTCATCTTCAAATAACCCGATTTGGACATCCAGAATAAACGACGGTTTTTTGGGAAATAAAAGCACAGCCGCGAAAGTGGGTTTATTTTCCCTGATGAGTTCATATTTTTCCAGGACATTCATTGGGGGATCAATTATTTTTTTACCCTTTTGTTGGCTTAATTGCTGAATAAACCATTTTACCGTATCCATATCCAGGTCGCTCAATGTTGAGTTTTGAGCGATCTGGTAATCCCAACTGCTGTTAAGGGAAAAAAGATGAAGGCTTGAAATTTCCGCTGGAGTAAGTATGTGATTGCTGTTCATTCGTCTCCGGTAATATCTTCCTTGGACAGCCACGGGTTTAATAGGATATTCGATCACATCGATAACCAGCAGTCTTTTTCCTTTATATTCCACCTCATAAGTATCTACAATGACCTGGGGGTTGGTAAGGGTTTTCACTTTATTTATAAATTTTTGCATGGTTTCTTGACCGACATCGGGTTCGACAATCTCTGATTTTTTTTCATCGTATCCGACAATAATCATTCCGCCTTTATGGTTAAGAAAAGCCCCGATGGTTTCAATAATCTCTTTTTCTCCCGAAAGAGATTTTTTGAATTCTACGCGGTCATTTTCACCTTTAGTAAAAATTTGTTCCCAATCAAACTTCATCGATTCCTCACAAAAATTTCTCTTACCAGGAGTAATAATACCACAACTAAACAATAAGTGCCAGTTTTAATCATTATCTTCCCTGATTCTCGCGTTTTATTCATCTTCCCCTGTCTCCTTTTTCCCCTTTTTCTTTTCCTTTTTCCTCCCCGTGAGCTCTGACAGGATCTTCTCAAGATGACGGTTAAACAATTCCGGCCGTTCCAGCATGGGATAATGGCCGGTGTGGGGCAGAATGACGGCGTTGAAGTCGGGATGGAGAAGCCGGTTCTTTTCTACCTGGGTGGGGATGAGATCGCCGTTGATGCAGTGGATGGGATGCGGCACTTTCTTTACACTCTCAACCAGGTCATAGGTGGCGAAGGATTCCATAAATTCCGCCGCCATCTCGGTGGAACCTTTAAGCATCTTTTTTTCAACTTGCGCGTGGAGTGACGGATCCACATCGGTATGAAAAAGGGCGCGGACCATTTTCCGCATGGTCCCGGCAGAATCGGAACGAAAAGCTTTGGCTTGCTGTTGAAAATAGCTTGCGGGCGGATTCATGAACACCTGGAAGGTATCCACGGCCACGATGCCCACGACTCTGTCCGCCAGGAGCCGTGCTGTTTCCAGGGCCACCGGTCCGCCCAGGGAATTGCCCACCAGCACCGCCCGCTGGATTTTTTCTTTTTCCATCACGGCGCGGACATCTTCAGCAAAAGCAGGTAAATTCCATTTTTTTCGGTTTTTGCCCGATTCGCCGTGCCCGGCCAGATCAAGAGCAATGACACGGTACTTTTCCGCAAATGGTTTCACCTGGTTCGACCAGAAACTGCGGTCGGCGAAACCTCCATGGATGAATATCACCGCGGTTTCACCGCTGCCCTGGATCGTATAAACGATCTCCACCTTATCTGCCGATACGGTTTTTCCCACCCTGGGAACCTCCACAGGATCCTGTTTTCCTCCGGCTTGCAGAGCGATAAAGAAAAAAACGGTGATAATTCCCAACTTTGAAATCCAAGCTGACATCGTACACCTCCTTGGAGCTTGTCCAAAAACTAAGGGTAAGGTTGAGGTTAAGGTTAAAGAGAAAAAAGTCTCTTTTCAAGACTTATTTATAATCTATTTATCAGTCTATCCTTCCACCTCAACCTAGCCTAAACCTAAACCTAAGATCTAGGACAGGCTTTTAGTTTACAATTTTAACAGATTTCCCATCATTTTTCAAATAAAAAGTTTGTTTCTTACTCCTTCCATTTCCATTTAATATAAACGGCAGAGCCTTTGAGAGGAAAACTCGTGGTCACATAATAACATTTTGGGCTGGCCTGCTTAATTTTCAACTCCCCGGGTTTTTCGGCACTCCTTATTTCCCCGTTTATTTCACTCACCTGGAGGGGAAGTAAATTAAAATCAACCACTAACGTCAAACGCTCGATTGACAAATCCCTTATGCCAATACCTGCCTCTCGATTATCCGCTGTCTCATTTGACTGGAATCCATTCAAGTAAGTAAAGGTGCGGTTAACCAGGAGTGGAAAGGTACATTTTTCTTTAATTACGATGCTGTAACCCAGAGAGCCACCATGAGAAGACTTATAAAATGAGTGCGAAGCGGGTGTAATAGAGCATCGGTATTGGTCGGTTTCCATTTCATCCAACAAGATGGTGCCGGTGGAATAAGCATCAAACGTGCCTCCTTTAAACTTTTGAAATAAGATGTGGTCCATAAAAATGGCTTCATCGTAAACATCGATCTCTTTTTCAAGTAACGGGATATACCGCTTCCCAGTGGATGAATCCCCCTGGAATCTATTTCGCCAGGATACAAACTTGACGTGCCGATAAAGCTGTTTAATCCATGTGGTCTCACTCATTGATCTGTATACAGAGTTAAAATAGTCGCTCACCCAATGATGCACCTGGGATAGTGTTTCCACTTTTGCTTCATCAATATCTCTAGTGGAAACAAGAAATTTTATGATGGAGTTATAGGGGCAATCTTCGGATTTTAATTCTTCCAATCGTTCCTCCAGCAGCGATTGGCTGATCATTCCACATTTAACTGCCATGTGCCCCAATTCCATATCTTCAGGGAGTGATTTAGGTGGACGTTTGCCACGGGATTGAATGTCTTCATATAGATGTTTCATCACCGGATTCAGTTTCGATTCCAGTTGGGACAGATTTTTGTAAAGAATATGACGCCAGGGTTGAACGTCAAAAGGAACTTGAGCCTCTTCCCTGCAAATCAGTACCACGAATTCCTTGCCGGCATGGGCCAGTCCCACCTCATAGTAAACATTTGGGTTCTTTTCCGAAATATCCGCCACCACCACTGCTGCTGAATCCATCATATCCCGGATTCCCTCCAGGACTATACCAGGTTTTAACTCTTCATCTGCCCGCTGCGTATTAAATCCAGCCTCATTGCCAACCTTTTGAATGATCCTATAAATCTGGTCATACGCCTGAGCAAATGGCATAATGACAAAGCATAATGGTTTTTCATTCTGATTATCCGGCATGTTGACCTCCATCAATTTAATAATGTTTTATATTTAGAGAGGAGTATTGAGACGGAAATGAAAATCCATCCAATTTCCGCGATCCAGTGGGAATAGCAATCGGGACGCTGTAATCCCGTAAAAGCAGCCTGTTTTTTTCTTCTAAAGATAAATGGTCACCGGTAACCCGGGAAATGGCTTCCCGGACTTCCTCCTGACTCATTCGGGGAAGATCAGCACCCGCGACCTCGAAACAATCCAACAGTATTGGGATTCCTGGTTCTGAATCTTTAAGACAAAGGCCCACTGAGGCGTACTCACAATAGGCACTAATAGGAAAGATACGGACTCCCTCCTCGATACTAAATTGAATGGCAGGATGAGGTAATTCCACCAGTCCATAACTTATTCCCCTTCCTTCGCTTCTGTCCATTTGCTGCAATTCGTTTTCAGTTAAAAGGGTCACCCAGAGTTTTGACCGGGCGCCCGTCAATCCCATAACAGTAGCCGGAACCGATTGATAGCTGGCTGTCCATGGGGTGTAAACACTGACCACATCATTGATCCAGCCGTGCAATACCGGGATGGCTGTTGTTTGAAAATTTCCGTACTTATCCGGGTCTGCCAATCGTGCCGGACAGGCATTGGACCCCACTGCCAACACAGCAAAACGATGGGAAAAAGGAATCCCGGTTCGTTCGCTTACAACATGTTCCAGGTTTTGCCATTGATTGGATTCATCTTTTACTTCGAGAAGACCATTTGCTGCTCGAATCGGCAGGATGTACTCACCAATAAAACAAAAAGACCAGGCCGGGCGTGTCCCGGGGTAAAGCTCACAGCGTTGGCGGGGAGTAATAAATCGCGACACAGGAGTTTTCTCCAGGGGAATGTCTAAGTGAATTGCTGAAAGACCAGTTTGGCTCATCCTTGCCTCCTAAATAGATCTCCCTTTTTTATATATTAAAGTAAATAAATACCATAAATAAAAAAAAATAACAAGAGGATCAGCAATTCTAATTTTGCCGTTTCAAGCAAGGGTAAACACAAGATTTACCCCTACGAACGTACGAAAACGTCCATCAGACGTAGGGGCTCGGTCTGCATTTCGTATTCGCCCGGACAATTGATAAAATTAGAATTCCTGAGTTCAAAAGGATCATTTGACAAAGAAATATATTATATTATAATGATTAAACAATGAATATAAATACGAGAAGATTCTTTATCGCAGCACTGGCAGTCATTTTAGGGTGTGGTATTTTGTTTTCACAGGTTAAACTGGATGTGAAAACAAAATTTAAACAGAAATCCGAACTTAAAGGTGTTAAGTGGGGCGTCATCTACTTCTTAAAAAAAAGCGGCTATCAAGTGGTGGAAGTGGGTGAACACTTTGCAGTATGGCTGGTGGATTTCCAGGAAAAACGCAAAGAACCGGACCAGTATACGGCAAAATTAGCGGTGAAAATCACCCCACCCTCGTTGTTCCGGCAAAAAAAAGCCATTGCCTCTGAAGTTGTGGAGGTGAAATATCGATTTCAGCCTAAAATGTTAAACGTGGATGATACTGGCTTTTTGGAGTTTTTCAAAGAGAAATATAAGAATATGGCCCGGAAGGAAATCGTTCGAGCGTTTCATGTGGGGAGAATGACAGCCAGGGAGATCAAGTTAATGCTTTTGGTATTAAAACACCGCAAAACAAAGAAAATATAAATCCCCACGTTATCCTGGCTGTGAAGTGAATTGGCGAAACCTAGAAAAATAGAAAAATTCCGCAATGAATAACGAAAATTCGAAAAAAATTTCGAATTCTCTATGGGAATCGTTTAGACAGAGCTATTGCTCCCGCTGATTTCCCGGTAATGCTAATTTTATATTTTAACCGTTGAAAACTTTTATATAAGCATATTTCTAAAGAAATAGGCCGGGGGATTCCACGAGTTGGAATTAGAAACCGGTCATCCTGGCATCATATATGCATACCTTCTCGTGGTACAAGACAACGTTTTAATTGACAGCCCTGTAACAGCCTTTCAAGCGAACAAGGTGAAGAAAACGGGCGGGTGGTTTTATGGTTTCTGTACCACCCGCCCCCTTTTCATCCGGGATACGAAGAAAACGCCAAAGGCCAGGGCTGGAAATACAAAAGAGGGGGTATACGCGACGAGGGGCTGCGTCTCAACAGGCACCACAAGAGAGACACGGCCCCGACCGCGTGGGCAACTATTTCTAATTTTCTCAACTTCCCAACTTATCAACTCCTTTCCTTTATTCTTTTCGACGGATGAGGAAAAATTTCGAAATGAATTTCGAAAATCCGAAAGTATTTACGATTTTTTCGAGGTTTAAATGCTTAAGTGGAACAATTTTTTTCAGTGATTTCCGGGTTTTCCGGTTTAAGTTTTAATCCGTGATAATAGCGATATATCGGGATTTCTAAGGAAAATAGAAGTGTAAATAGCGATACCCTGGAATAGAAATCGGTCTGGTTGGCATCATATTTGCATTTTCTATATTGAATTTAGAATAATGAACTACCGTAAAAGGAGGATATCATGAGAACCCAAAAAATGAAACGATTAAGCTTAAGCAAACACACCATAGCCAACCTTACTAACATTGAAATGAGATTTATCTACACCGGAGGATTTAAGCAACTTCAAGGAGACCTGATTGAAATCTCGGAATCATGCGATCCATGCTATTCAGAACCAGTTATGATCGGAGGATGTCCCTCAACAACGCTTTCGAATTAAAATCCTTGCCCCGGGCTTCTTACTTAGGTAAAAAACAGTTTCCTTAATTTCATTGGAGATAAAAAAATAGGTGACTAAATCATAAATTAAAATATCTTTTAACGTTATTTCATTAAAAACAAAAAATAAAACTATTTTAAGGAGGTTAACTATGGCCAGAATCATCGATCTGGACAAGGTAAAAGCAGGAACTGCGCGCGAAGAAAGTGAAGTGAAGGTTCCTGATGAACCGATTACAGGTGGAACGGATAGTGCATGTATTATTGACTTCGGAGAATGCTATGGCCCTGATGCACCTTGCATTATCGATAGTGGTTGCTATCCTGTAAATGCTGATGTCCCATGTGCTGCTATGGATTTTGCATGTTCTTGATCAGAAAGCTGCTGCACTATGACAAGGTTGACGCGCCTGTAACAACCTTTTAAAAAGGAAAAAAATAGAGCGCGATACCCTACTTTAAAAGCCGACTTAACGGCATGTCGTTAAACATAAAACCAAAAAACTATTTAAAGGAGGTTAAACATGGCGAGAATTATCGATCTCGACAAGGTAAAAGCTGGAACCACCCGGGAAGAGGATTCAAGTAGTACAACGATTCCTGGTGACCCGGTTTGTGTCTCAGGGGATACGCCTCAAGGAACAGACTCTAGCTGCGGTTGGGACTGGTCATGTCAGGGCGTAGATCAGGTATGTAAAATTGATTTTGGGTGTGCTGGTGACGAAGCACCATGTGGTATCGATTTTGGCTGTCAAGGGGCAGCGTAAGTAAAACAACATCGAGGAAACAGTAAACAACCTTAAGCGGACAAGATGAAAAAAACGGGTGGGTGGTGTTGGGATTTAAAAAACCACCCCATCCGCCCGTCATCTTCTCTTTTGCAAGGCATTTAACCTTAAAAAAGGAGGTGTTCCATGAGAGCCGAATCCCGGTATGGTAAAGAAAAACAAATATATGCAAGGGAATTTCATACCGTAAAGGATAATGAAACCATTGTTACATATGATGTTGAAAATACACGATTGATTCAATTGGATGATCTTGAAGCATGTGTTTTGAAGAGTATAACAGAAAAGCCTGCTTCGATGCCAGAATTAAAGAAAAGACTCCCAGATGAAAACGGTGATAAGATAGAAGAAGCGGTCAATGAGTTGATAAATGTCGATATGCTTGGCTATTCTCCGTTTAAAAATATTTCCCCAAAAAAGATCGCTGAGTTTGAAAGAAGACGTTTAAAGAGTATGAAAAAAAAGGAATTTAAACAAATCGCCCTTAACGTTACTCATCGCTGCAATATGAATTGCGACTACTGTTATGGCGGAGATGGTTCCTACGGCGGGCCGGCCATCGATATGAGTAGAGATACCGCACGGCAAGCCGTTGATTTCTTAATGAAGGAATCCGGTGACTCCGATTTCTGCCGGATAACACTATTTGGAGGCGAACCCTTATTAAATTTTGAACTGGTGAAATATGTAGTTCAATATGCCCGGAAAGAGGCCTCAAAATGTAACAAAAAGATCCATTTCGGTATGACCACCAATGGAATTTTATTGGATGATGATAAAATTGATTTCTTAGTCAAGGAGAACATCGAACTCACCTTTAGTATTGATGGCCCGAAAGATATCCATGATAAGAGTCGTCCATTTAAATCGAACAAGGAAAAGAGCTCATACGATTTAGTTTATCCAAAGATTGCAAGGTATATTGAAAAAGCAGAGGTAAATAACTGCCATTATGGTTTGAGAGCAACCGTTACCCGTCCGACTATACTCAATATGTGTGATGTGATTGATTTTTTTAGACGTTTTAAAACAAAAAGCATTATATTTGATGTTGCGGAATACAGGAACGGTATTTCTCCCAGTAACCTGGCGATATCCAACGACGATTTGAGTGTTTACCGGAACCAGTTAAAAAAAATGGCGGAAAAATATAAAGAAGATAGGTTAAAATGCGAATATGATTTCTTTGCCGGGCCGTTGAAAGAAATGAAAAATAAAACCAGGAAGGAGAGTCACTGTGTATCTCCCGGGATTCATTATGTCGGCATATCCGCAGAGGGAGATATATTCCCCTGTCACCGATTTGTAGGCTATAAAGAGACAAAATTAGGTAATGTATGGCAAGGATTCCACCGGGAGAAATGGCTGGAGAAATATGCAAAGGTGCATCTCTATAACAGCACGGTGTGTACCAATTGTTGGGTCAGGTACTTTTGCGGCGGGCTTTGTCCGGCCACCCAATATTACCTGGGCGGCGACATGGTGCTTTCTGAAAAAATCGAGCAGGAACCAGTACACTGCCAATTAAAGAAAATCGTATTTGAAGAATCCATGCTGTTATTTGCCCGTTTATCCGAGGAGGAGCTAGAGGTGGTGGATTGCTTGGACACACAGAAGTGCCAAAGCCTCGCACTGACATGAAACTTTTTATCCGGATCAACCGCTCATATCAATATCAAAAGGTGTAATGCCACCATCCGTAGTAATCGGCAGCGGATAGCAGCCGGTTGTTTCCTCCACCACGTAAATCTTATTGTTCAAGTTATCGTCCTGGTCCATTTCCCAACCACCTAAAAGGTTAACCATTTCTCGGTGGTTCAAGTGGGCAATGGTCTCTTTGTTAAGCATATCCACCAGCCTGTTTTCTGATCGTTTGCGTTTCATTTTTCCTGTAACCTCCTAATATTTTAAAATATTTATTTGTTCTTTCGTAAATTTTTTCGAATGAGTTAAACGTTAGTGGTGCTTCGGTAAGGTGAAACTAAAATGACTGCCCTGGTCCGGTTGGCTTTGCACCCGGATTTCGCCTCCGTTTTTTTCCACAAATTCTTTACACAACACCAACCCCAGGCCGGTGCCTTTTTCACTGGCGGTACCGCGGGTGCTTTCATGGACTTCCTCCATAAACAAGCGCTCTGCTTTTTCTTTGTCCATGCCCACCCCATTATCGGAGACGGTTATTTCTACCCGGTTCCCGGCGTCCGTTGACGTTATTTTAACCTCACCGCCCGGGTGGGTATATTTAACGGCATTGGCAAGCAGGTTCCTCATCACTGATTTCATCATTTGTTTATCTGCCCAGGCAAAGGTGTTTTCCATGATGTGCGAGGCCAGGTGGATTTTTTTCTTCTGAGCCGAATATTCTATCTGCTCAAGGGTTTCCTCCGTCAACAAGCGAAAATCCACCGTCTCCGGGTTCTGTTCTATTTTCCCGATCTGGACCATGGCCCATTGCAGCAAGTTCTCCAGGAGATCGGACATATCCCGGGTTTGTTTATATATGTTATGGATAAACTCTTCGAGCTCTTCCTCACCAAGGGACTGGAAATGGTTCTCCAGGTGACCGGCACTGAGCAGTAAACTATTTAGCGGGCTTCCCAGGTCATGGGCAATAATGGTAAACAGTTTATCTTTGGCGGCATTCATTTTTTTTAATTTTTGTTCCGAGACCCTGAGTACCTGTTCGGCTTTTTTCCGGGTACGGTAGCGGTTATAGGTCACAATGGCGATGATTAATACTAACACCGACAGCATGGTTAAAGAGATCAATTCCATTTTCTGGATTTGGTTGTTTTTTTTCAGCAATTGATTTTCCTTTTCCGTTCTTTCCAGGTCGTATGACACCTGTTTTTTGGCAATTCGTTCGTTTATATCTTCATTAAGGATATCATCGCTAATATTCTTAAATCTCTTGTGATAAAGCAGTGCGTTTTGATAATCCCCCATGGCTTCATAGACCTGGGTATATTCTTCATATATCGCCTCTTCAGCAACTTTTACTCCCAATTCAATCGCCATTTTAAGGCCTTTATCCAGGTAATCGAGAGCTTTTGGATAATCCTTCAGGTTTCTATAATCTCGGCCGATGCTTCCGTAAGTATAAGCGATTTGCCCTTTGTTCTCAAGTTCTTGAAAAAGTTCCAATGCTTTCATATCATATTGAAGAGCCTCGGTATGTTTCCCGGTTTTACTATAGACGCAGGCGATATTATATATTATTTGAGCAATCCCTATTTTACTTTCCACCTCTTTCATTATCTTCAATCCGCGGGCGTAAAGTTCAAGGGCCGTTTGATATTGTTTTAACTCCCAATAGACAGTACCCATATTATTAAGTATCCAGGCGGCATTCTCATTATTTCCCAACTCCTCTGTAATTTTCATGGCTTCTTGATAATTTGTAAGCGCTTCTTCATATTTCTTTTGATGTCGATGAACCCTGGCGATGGAATTCAGTGCACTGGCGATGCCTCTCTTATTTCCCACGGTTTCATTCATTGCCCTGGCTTTCAACGCATAGTCGAGGGCCGTATCAAAATCGGATAAATTCAGGTAAATATTGGTAATAGTGGCAAAAGTTATGGCAAGTCCTTCTTTGTCGTTAATCTCACCAGCCAGGGTTTTGGCTTCTCTTGCCATATCCAGTCCCTCCTGGTATCTCCCCAACACACCGCAAGCCCAACACATTCCATTGAGTACCCTTATTTTAACCCTATCATCTGGGAATTCTTGAAGAATTTGCAGTGCCTGACTCCCGTATTTCCAGGCTTTTAAGGGAACTTCCTGCATGCAAATCCTTACAAGCCCGCTTAAACACTCCAGCCTCTCAGAAGGAGAAGCAGCCTGCTGTAACCGGTTCTCAAGCTCTTCCACCACTTCTGTCGCCCATAATAACGGCATCGATAAAAAAACAACAATCACCATAAATCCAAAAAATACCTTTACATTTCTCTTTTTCATTATCTTATTCTCCAGGGATTTTTTACCACATATTGACAAATATTTCCACATTTTACCGGTTTTCTCCGTTTTTTTTCGTCCTGTGAACACCCAGGGTTCGGACCTTGTATCTTAAACGGGCTTCCGAGATGCCCAACTCCCGCGCCGCATTGGTCTGATGATAGTTGTGCCTTTTCAATGTCTTTTCCAGGATATCTTTTTCTATGGCGGTTAAACGATTCGGGAGGGAGCGTATAGCCAGGGAAGAATCGATGTTAACGTTGAAAGAAACCGAACCAGGACTTTCCCGGCTGAGAACAAATACCGGCAGGTCATCGGTGCCCAGCATTTCACCCCTGGCCAGCACCAGGGCCCGTTCAATGATGTTCTCAAGTTCCCGGATATTACCCGGAAACGGATACTTCATCAACGCATTTAACGCATCTTTGGAAAGGGTCTTAATCTGCTTGCCTTCCCGTTGATTGAATTTTTTGATAAATAGATCGATCAAAAGGGGAATATCTTCTTTTCGTTCCCTTAACGGCGGAAGATCGATATTAATCACATTCAGCCGGTAAAATAGGTCTTCCCTGAACTTTTTTTCTTTTACCGATTCCTGGATGTTCCGGTTGGTGGCGGTAATCAAGCGGATATCCACCTTAATGGGTTTATTAGAACCCAGCCGGGTGACTTCACGGTCCTGGATCACCCGCAGCAATTTCACCTGGATATCCAATGACAACTCACCGATTTCATCCAGGAACAAGGTCCCCTTGTCCGCCTCTTCGAATTTCCCGGGCCGGTTGGCGACAGCACCGGTATAAGCCCCTTTAACCGCCCCGAAAAGCTCAGCTTCAATCAACGTAGCCGGAAGGGATGCCAGGTTTACTTTTACCAGTTGGTGGTCTTTTCGTCCGGAACAATAATGGATAATATGAGCAATGACATCTTTGCCGGTGCCGCTTTCGCCGGTAATTAATACATTGGAATTGGACGTTGCCACCCGCATCACCATGTGGAGGATTTTCTGCATCCCTTCGGAATTGAACACGTAATTTTTAAAGGAAAACGTTTCCTTCAGTTTTTCTTGTAAGTGCAAATTCTCTTTTACTAATGTGACTTTCTCCAGGGCATTTTTAATATTATGGTGCAGTTCTTCCATTTTCAACGGTTTGGTCAGGTAGGTATAGGCTCCCATTTTTAACAATTGGACCGCTTTGTCCACTGATTGTAAAGCGGTAATAAAAATCACCGGCATCAGGGGATTCAGCTCTTTGACTTTCAGGAAAAACTCCTCCCCGTTCATCCCCGGCAGCGTGTAGTCTACCAGTATCAGGTCAACGGAATTCTTCCGGAAAAACACCAGGGCCTCTTCTGCATTTTCAAAACACCGGGAATTGTATCCCTTTGCCTTTAGTTCGAAGCTAATGACTTTACCGGTGGCAACGTCATCTTCCACCACCAGGATGTTAAATTTATCGCTCATTGTTTACCTCGTTCGCAGGTTGAACGTTTAAGGCGTTTATATTGTCGGCAGCTCTTATCTCATCTATTTTGTTATGATCTTCATTATCACATTATCACCTTAACCCTTTTTTTTCTATTTGTCAAGCCATATTTCACCACTAAGGCACTAAGACACAAAGGAGCAGCAAACGGTTTTGTTTTAGTGCCTTTGTGTCTTCGTGGCAAAAAAAGTAGCGTTTGCACGTTTTCCACAAAAAATGTGGAAAATGGCAATGAAATGACAGCCTTTAACGATTCGAAGAATTTTCTTCCTATTTTTCCACCAAAAATATTGAGGGTTTTATCCCGGTCCCAATTGGAGAAATTTCTTGTCAATCAACCCTCTTCATTTTCATCCGTTAAATTCAAACTATTGACCCCGAAAATACCATCAACAGAACAAAAGCCAAACAAGCAATTTTGCTGCAAAAATGGGCAGTGATTACAGGATGTCAAATCCCAGGATCCCGTCTCCAACTTCTATTTGATGGACAATTTCCATTCCATCCACCACTTTTGCAAAGATAGTATACCGTCCGTCCAGGTGAGGGGTAGGGGAGTGGGTAATAAACCACTGGCTGCCTTCGGTGTCTTTACCGGCAGAGGCCATACCCACCGATCCTTCTTCATAGTAAAGAGGCCCGAATTCCGAGCCAATGGTAAACGTGGGACCTCCCCAGCCATCACCCCGGGGACAGCCGTCCTGGATGACAAAATTAGGGACCACCCGGTGAAAGACACTTTTTTTATAAAAGTCCTGTTTAACCAGGCGGATAAAATTGGCAGCCGAACTTGGGGCGTCATTGATTTTCAGTTGAATGGTAATATCGCCCCTGGTGGTTTTGATTCGTATGCGCTGGTTGGGAGAAATTGAAGTTACCAGTTCCCAGTCAATGGGTAGATTTTTTGTTGGTGATGCGGATTCAGCCGTTTTTTCAGCCGTGCCGTTGAAAAAATCAATGGTTTTTTTCAACTCCTGCCAGGCTTCAATGTCCCTGGGCAATTGACAGTTGTCTAATGCTTCACTCAAAAAGCCGGTATCGGGATAAATCTCTTTGAAATTCATTTTCGGGTCCCGTAAAATACCGGCGGCCAATCCGATCATAGAGGAATCGCCGGATTCTATCGCCCGCCTGTAGACCCCGGCAAAGGTTTTGAGTTTCTCTCTATTTTCCCTGACCGCCCGGCCCATAGTTACCAATGACTCCATTCCATAGGTGCTTACCACCGTCTCTTTGCCCACATTGGCAAAGGCCTCGGATTCAACGAACCGGGAATTATGGATATCACCCGCCAGTGCTCTTAGTAAGTAGGCTTTCTCATAATTGTTGAAGGATCTGTGATAGCCAGCTATGAGCCATTGGGAAATCGTCTCCTGCTTTTCCTGGTCTGTGTTGTGTTGTAATGCCGCCCCCAGCATATTGGCGCGGGACCGCCAGTTGGTCAACTGCTTCGCGATATCAAAATATCGATCCGCATCGGTTTGCCGGCCCCCGGAAGAAAAATATTCCGAAGCAGCCACTGCCACATGGACGTTACTGTCGGCTGTCATATCCAGGAGGATTTCTTTTACGCTTTCGTAATCGAACCGGCCCAGGGCCCGAACAGCATTCACTCTCAATCGATAATCCATGTCTTTTTCGGAAGTGACAATGGATTTTAGCTGTTCCAATATATCCGGGTGTTTGGCTAATCCCATGGCAATAACCAGGGCCATCCGCGTATAGAGATTTTTTTCCGATGTAAATGCATGGAGCAACTGTTTATGGTAGCTGTTGAGGTTAAGGCGTACACCCCGCATCAGGTAATTGGCCGCGATAAAACGTACTTTATCCGGCATATCTTGTTCCAGCAATCGAAACGCCAGGGCAGTTCCCTCGGGGGTTATAACATTACGCAATAATGACCGGTAAAGCCCCCAGGCCTGGCCCTCCAGCAAAAATGATTGACGTTGGGGGGATTCAAATTTTAGCTTGATAATAAATGTCAAACCTTCTTTGGTCCCGCACTTGCCAATGGCTTCCAGGATATTCCTTTTGACGGTTGGTGATTGCTCAATATCATAAGCTTTTTTTAAAAAAGGTAGGGCGGCTTTGTTTTGCACCTGTCCCAGGGCATACGCCGCAGCAGAGCGAACCGCTTCCTGGTTATCTTCCAGGAGTTTCGCTAACGGTTTAATGGCCTCCACTGCCTGGACAGAAGCAAAAGCAAGGGCAGCGGCCTTGCGGTATTTTGGATTTGTATCTTTTAAATAAGCGGTTAGCCCGTTGGCATCCCGCCGATTCTGCAAGGTATAAATCTGTTGAAGAACCTTATCCTGGAAAATATTCCCTTCAACGGCTCCTGTTTTGTCTCCCGGTTCATATTGAGTTGACCCTTTATAACAGGTAACCGTCACCACACATAAAAAAACGATAAATAAATATTTCATCTTCTTTCTCCTCATTTATTAGCCGCTAAGGCATTTACATACGGTTAAAAACACTAAAAAACACAACGTTTAAATAGATAATAGAACATTTTACAAAAATGAGAGAGTGTTGTAAACAATTTTTCTTTTTTCTTGCCAGGTACCTTTTTTCGTTCAAGGCGAAAACGGACTGGTGCTTGAGTTTTTCTCCATCGATTCAATTCCTGGCTGACCCCTTTCCTACGCAATTTTTACTACTTGCACACACAATTTTTGCCACCTTCCTACAGAGGTTTGTTCCCTTCTTACAGAGGTTTGCGTCCTTTCTACGGAAGTTTGCCTACCTTCCTACGGGATTATGACAGCTTTCGTACGCAATTTGACCATCTTCCTACGGAATTTTGACTACTTTCGTGCGGGATTTTGGCACATTTCCTATATGATTTTACTAATTTCGTACCAACAAGCTCCCCTTTCCTACGGGCCGGGGACTGTCTTCCTACGGCCCCGGAAGTATCTTCCTACGGGTCAGTGACCCGTTCCTACGGCCCTGGAAGCATATTCCTACGGGTTTGGAACCATCATCCTACGGGTCCGGGAGCCATTCCTACAGGTCGGTAAGCATCTTCCTACGGCCTGGGAACCACTTTCCCACACCCCTGGAACCATTATCCCAGGTAGATTTTACCACTCAACATTGCAGTGCCATTCCTAAGATTTACATCATGGTCCCTCAATTGCACTGTGTTTATGGTTTGCTTTCTAATTGGACGAATTAAAAAAGACACGATGGGATAGGAAATAATTTACCTGGCATCATTCTTATCGATGTATAGTCAGCTATTAAAAAAGAGTAGACAGCTTATCATCACGTATAGCCATCTATTAAAAAAGAATAGACGGCTTATCATCGAGTATAGTCGTCTATTAAAAAAGAGTAGACATCTCATCATCCATGACCGGTTATCTTTACATTTCTTTCCGGGAGAGATGGTGTTTACTCACCTTCAGTTCCCGGGCAATTGAGGAAGCAGTCAATGATTTTCGATCCTGGCTCGGCTGGTTTACGCAGTAGTTCATCATGATAACGAGTTCTCGCCCGGAGACGTATGAAAATAGCCACAGAGAGCACAGAGGTCACAGAGAGTTTCCCACTCACCTCACTCAACTTACTCACCTATTTTCATGGTAGAAAGTTAAAAGCGCTGCGTGCCCTGGGTGCCGGCTGTTGCCCACTGCCAAATGCCCACTTAGCTTAACTCTTTTTAAGTCTTATCTTAATGCGTTCCCTGCCGGAACCAGGAACCAGGAACCAGGAACCAGGAACCAGGAACCAGGAACCGATGACCGTTGTTTGATGAGAACAACGCTCACTATCAAAGCGGTGTCCTTCGGGCGGTTTAACACCTTCGGCGGATAATATTCCGGGGTCTCTCCTTTATTACCTCCGGGTCTAATCTAAGCCAGTTATCTACGGTATATAACAAATTATCTACTGGTAGAAAAAAAGTTTTCTACGGTAGAAAACTGAATAAATCCAATATTGGCTTTTAAGCAGCATCAGAACTGACTCTTATATTGAAGTGTGGCTAAATGAAAAAAAGAAGCCTGCCAGCATCTCTAGTTTGGTAAATGCGGATATAGTATATTCTCGTTGAGAACATAGCACCTTCTGGCGACGGACATAGGACCTTCTCAATGAGAACATAGCACCTTCTCGATGCAGACATAGTATGTTCTGGCGGCGGATATAGTATATTCTCGATGTGAGAAAATGGTGACAAAGAAAATGGTGACAAGCAAGAATGCTGCTAACTTAAGACTAAATAAATCCGAAATTCGAATATCGAAATTCGAAACAAATTCAAATGACCAAAATTCAAATGACCAAAACAAAAGAAAAAACCATCGTGCCAGGCTTTTTTTGTTTTGAATTTTGAACATTAGAATTTTGGATTTGTTTCGGATTTTGTGCTTCGTGCTTCGAATTTAGTCTTAAGTTAGTGGCATTCGTGACAAGCAAAAAATCCAAAAGTGGTTCCCCCAATCTCATGAAAATCGCTGCTTCAACCACAAAAAAACGGCCCCTCAACCTGTGTAAACGATTTCAATCGCTGCGGGAATAATTTCTATCATTGTGTGAGTCATTTCTATCGCTGTGTATGTCATTTCAATGGTTGTGGGAATGATTTCTATCGTTGTGTCAACCATTTCTATCGCTGTGGGAGCCATTTCTTCCGCTGCGGGAATGATTTTCTCCACTGTGTATATGATTTCTGCTGCTGTGTGAGTCATTTCTTCTGTTGTGGGAACGATTTCTTTCTATCTTCGTGTCTCTTCGTGTACCTTCGCGGCTAAAATGAAAGGGAAAGAAAAAGGAAAAAAGGGGACATGCAAGAAAAACCTCTCTTTCTTTCTGTTATTTTTTGATTGACAAATAAACACTATTGTACTATAAAATAACCGATAATTGCTTGGTAATATAAAGGAGGTTTTTATGTTATCGGTTCAAGAATGTAAATTAAGAATTGGCAGCATCATCGATAGCCTGCCAGAAGATAAGCTTGAAGAGCTGGTGGATTATGCAATTTTTCTGAGTTCCCGGTATTCTGATGAAACCGGATCACATAAGCAAAACAAAGCTGAAAACTCTTTAATTGATTTTTTTCATTGCCTCTCCTTTGTATGACTCAGGAATTGACCTGGAAAGAGATAAAGATTTTGGAAGTATCCTTTTTGCCTGACCCTTTTTCTTATCAACTACGGTTGGGAGAAGGGTTTGTAATTTTGGTCATTGGAATTTGGAATTCTTTAATGGTTGGGGGTGCCACCCCCTTTGGGATTTGGGATTTGGAATTTAAAAAAAAATGTAATACGTAACCCGGATTATACACCATCAAAAATTGCTCAAATTAGGCACAAAACTTTTGAAACAGGGTACTAGAATATCAAAGATACGCCAAACCACAACTCATTATCATCATTTACCGCATCAAGAAAAACAAACGTATAATTCACAAATGGAGACAACAATGTGGTTTTTCCGATTTTAAAGGGAATAGAAGCACCTATGGTTAGATCACTGAATCCTGTATCAGCCCCTTCCGGCAGATAAAGACCGGCATTGTATCCCAGTGCAGCCGATAGGTTCAAACTGATTTTATCACCTATAGACACCGGTTTCTCCCCCTTTAACTGCACATAAAGCCCATCAAACAGGTTGATATCGTAAAAGGCCGTAACACTGGGTGAAAAGGGCACCCTGGGAAAACCGACTTCAACAAAAAATTCCTGGGAGGTATTCTCTTTAAATTTAAAGTTTTCGGCAAACCAATACCCGTAATTAGTGAATCCCAGGACAAGTGAGACATTCTCCGGTGTCTTAAACGTATACGTCAACGTCAAATCGATCTCATCTGCATATTTATAAATACCACGATCAGAGAGTGCAAAGCTGGCCCATAAATTCAATGAAAAACCAGTGCTGCCAAAATCATACGTCAATGAGGGTTGAAACGCCGGATTATTGTTAGGGAGTAAATCAAACCCCCGCCAGATAAACCGGGATGTAACATCCAACTGGATGCTAAAATTTTTACCTACCAGGTGCAATGATAAAAATGCCAGCAATGCGAATAGAATCAAATGTTTACGTTTCATTTTTTACCTCTTTTTGTGTTATCTCTTTAAAATATTCATCAGCTTCTGCAAAATATGCGGCGCGGCTGCTGCGAGGCGTGGGGGGCCTGCTGGCGGGTCGATGGTTGCGAGCCGAACTCCCGCCTCTTGCATGATGATCCGGCCGGCAGCGATATCTTGAGGTTTTCCATAACCTGTGAGGTCTAGGTATGCATCCAGTGCGCCGCTGGCGATCCAGCAGGCTGCCAGTGAGCCGAGCCCCAGCATCCTGACTCGATAGACGCGCCGTGTCAGCTCGATCAGCTTGCGCTCGAACCATTGTTTCTCTTCGTCTGACAGCTCATCACTTTGCGGTGTGTCGATATTCACGATGGCACTGGAGAGGTCACTGACCTTTGGTCCCGATAACCTCTGCTTATCGAGAAAAGCCCCTCCGCCCCGATACGCATGGAAGCACTGACCGGAGGCAGGAGCGTGAACCACTCCTAACAGGGGCTCGCCCTGGTGAAACAGGGCAACGGAGATGGCGAACAAACTCGAGTGAGCCGCATAGTATTTTGTGCCGTCAATGGGATCGATCAACCATTGGTGTTCGACATTGGGGTTTTCAGGAGGTGTCTCCTCGCCTTTAAATCCATGAAGGGGAAAGCGGCTGCGAAGCCGGGTGATGAGATTGTTCTCAATCTCCAGATCCACTTCCGTTACAAAATCCCGCTGATTCTTGTATAAAATCGAGTTCACACTCGGCCACCGGTCGAGAGCAAGCTGTGCCTGCTCCTCCACCAGGTTGCGCACGAACTCTACTGTCTCTCGAAGGTCCAGATTCATATCCACCTGCCCGGGGTAACAACACCCGCATGGGGAGAAATGCTGCGGCTAAGCTGGATGTACATCAGTGCCGATACTCTTCCAGGATCGGGTCTATTACCTTCTCCGGGTCAATGTTTGTATAGTATGCCACGTAACCTGTGGCGTTGATCCTGGGGAGGTGAAAGCGCCAGGGTTGATTTGGCTCCACAACATCCCAATTAGTGGGATTAAGGCCCCTATGAGCATAAGCTATAATGAAGCCATAGCGGATATCGCATTCTTTCCCGTATTTCTCCCTCAGCAGGGAATCAACCGCCTTCACACTGCTTCCTGATTTGAATTTCGCGTCCACCACAAGGATATGTTTCACCTTAATGTCCTCGGCGTCGCTTCTGGCCTCGCTTTTTCCGAATCGTCGAGGCAAGCTGAAGAAAGCACTCTCTTTTTCTTTTTTGGAAGACTGTTTTTGCGTGTGGACAATGCCCATCGGGACGCGCTTGAACAGCTTGGTAAGTACTGCGGCCGCCAGCGTTCCTCCCTGGTTTATACCTACGATCAGTTCAGGCACGAAGTCAGTTCTTGTTACCATGTCATACAATTTTTTTTCTGTAATAGATAGAAGGCGTTCTCCAGAAAGGAATTTCTCATCGAACGACCGGGGTAGGAGTTTCTGGATATCCGGATGAGGTAGAGCCGAGACGCTCTGTTTAACCGATTCGACAACCTGGGTCACGAGGCTGTCACAGTCATGAAATTTACTCACGAGAAGTTTGTCCTGCAGGTACTGTCGAAGCTTCTCAACCGATTCCCGATTCTCGATCATTTTGGGTAACCAGGGTACGTTCTCATCCAGGAGAAAGCAGAGACATGCTATGTTTTTATCCAGGGCATGGCGGATCTCGAGCTCTGTAATCGAATAATTGTGGGGATTCTCTTTGTCCTGTGGCCTGTGACCATAGCGCCAGGCAATGATTCCCACCAGTATGTCGCAGTTCTCGACGTCCGAGAGGCATTTAATTAGAGGACGCTCGTCAGCAGCAATGTAATGCTCCATTGCCACCACGTCGTGGCCCATATCGACCAATGCTTCGTAGACCGCCTTCCTTTCTAATTCCAGGTCTTCGTATGTCGCGGAGATGTAAATCCTGGCCATTATGCTCCTCGCGAAAATTCTTTTAAAAAAACGACGTTTTCATGAAAGAATATATTAGAGGAAGTCAGTTAGAAAGTCAACAGCATTTCGGTGAAATTATAAATAAATTTAAAAATGATCAATTTCATTGACATTTTTATGGTCTTATTTGTATAATTAATTTTCATTTTATTACTTCCGAAAATAAGGAGAACGAAATGAGTAAAGAATTTAAACCTTATGTTCCAGTTGAAAGTCAAATGAGAGAATTTTCATTCAAAGCGATTTTCCTGGGCATTATTATGGCGGTAGTCCTGGGTGCTGCCAATGTTTACCTGGGACTGAAAGCCGGTATGACTGTGGCGGCGACGTTTCCTGCTGCCGTGATTGCGATGGCGGTCCTCAGGTTTTTTAAAGGAACGATTTTAGAAGAGAACCTGGCCCGAACCACCGGTGCTGTGGGAGAAGCCCTGGCAGCCGGTGCGATTTTTACCATTCCCGCTTTTGTCATGTCAGGGGTATGGAAAAAATTTAATTATATGACCCCTACCATACTAATGCTGGTGGGAGGTATCCTGGGTGTTCTCTTTGTGATCATCCTGCGGAAAACTTTGATTGAGGATGAAACCTTGCCTTACCCGGAAAGTAAGGCATGCGGGGAGATCGTCAAATCCGGGCAAAAAGGTGCCACCGGTGCGGGTTTGGTTTTCGGCACCATGGGATTGGCGGCGCTTATCGAGTTATTTAAGAATGAAAAAGGTTTTACTTTCATCAGAGATGTATTTAGGGGATTCCTCAAATTGGGAAAGTCCAAGGTTAACATCCTGGATTCCGATAGTAAACTGGTTGGTGCCTTTGATAAAGAAGGTGGAGCCCTTTTGCAAAGTCCTGCTGCTTCTCCCGCGTTTCTCGGTGTCGGTTATATCATCGGTTTCCGCCTGGCAGCCATTACTTTTTCGGGTGGCGTGTTCGGATGGCTCTTCCTGATGCCGGCGGTGTTATTTGTAATGAGTGGCGACCTGTCTTCACTGGTCAGCGGCGACCATTCCTGGAGTGATATAGCCAACTACGCTTACAACTCCACGGTCAAACCCATTGCCGTGGGCGGCATGTTGGTGGGTGCTTTTTATACCCTCTTTAGAATGAGGAAAAACCTCATCGGCGGTCTTTCCAAAGGATTTAAAGACATCACCAAAGCAGGAAAATCAGATGAAGAGGTTGCCCGGATTGACAAAGACCTGCCCTTTGGTATGGTAATCCTTGCCATTCTGATTGTTGTGGTAGCAATGATCGTGATTTTCCAACAGGTCATTAAAACACCTGAAACCTCCGGTTGGGGTGGAGCTGTTGGTTCTGCCATTGTCATGGCGTTGGCGGGTTTTCTTTTTGCCGCGGTGGCCGGTTACCTGGTGGGAATCATCGGATCTTCCTCCAATCCTATTTCCGGGTTAACCCTCACCACTCTGTTGATTGCCGCTTTATTGATGGTGATTATCGGCCTTAGAGGTGACCCCGGTATTATTGCCACCTTGGCGGTGGCCACGGTGGTGTGCTGTGTAGCCGGTGTGGCCGGTGATATGATGCAGGACTGGAAAGTGGGACATATCCTGGGTGGTACTCCCTGGCGCATGCAGATCGGTGGGATGATCGGTGTGGTGGCAGCCGCCCTGGTGCTGATTCTTCCCATTATGCTGCTGGATAAGGTCCCTGGAAAACCTGATGCTCACGCCATCGGTGCTACCGAAGACCTGCCTGCTCCCCAGGCCGGACTCATGTCCATGATGGCAAAAGGAATCGTAGGCGGTGAAATGGCCTGGCCCCTGGTGATTGCCGGCATGCTCTTCTGTGTTGCCCTGATACTCATTAAATCACCTTCACCCATGTTAATTGCCGTGGGGATGTACCTCCCCTTCCAGACCACCTTTGCCATTTTTATCGGCGGTGTTATTCGCTATTTCGTGGACAAAAAAGCAGTACAGATCGGTGAAACCAGGGCCGATGAACAGAAACTCGAAGGAGAACAAAAAACGAAATTCCTGGATAAAATCCGGGGAAAAGTCGAAAACACCGGTTTACTCCTGGCTTCCGGACTTGTCGCCGGTGAAGCCCTTATGGGTATTCTCCTGGCTGTGACCGTCGTACTGGAATGGAATCTCAATGAAGCCATCAAAAACCTGACCAATGGAGACCCGATTGTATCCAATGGACCCATTGGTGTGATCCTCTATTTTGCTGTTTTCGCCATCCTGGCTTACCTTATGATCCGCATCCCCATTAAGAAACTCCTGGAGAACAAGGAAGAATAGTAGGAAGGATGACTAAAATTGATAAAAAAGGCAATTTCCTGGACCTGGTCCCGGAAAGGAATTGCCAGTGGGACAAAACCGGGGACGGGAGGGTTTACCTCCTGGTCCCCAGGTTTAAAAACCAATGGATGAAGAAAATTGCCTTGAAATTGGGAAAATCCGAGACTGTTAAAATTCATTTCGACGATAGGGGTACTGCTGTCTGGGAACTGATCGATGGTAGTCACACGGTTGAGCAGATTGGGAAATTAATGGAGAAAGATAAAAACAAGGATGAAACCATGGATAAGGTCTATGGGCGATTGACAGAGTTCCTGACGATTCTATCACGAAATCGATTTATTCAATTCAAAAATTACTAATCAATCTTCCATTTCAGGATGTTCCAGGCGCTTGTTGCTTTGTGCATCATTCCTTTTTAACAGGAACGCATATAGGAAACCCAGTAAACCCAGACCGGCAAACATAAGAATCGTATAGGTATAATCAAGGGATGCTTCTCCTGCTTTCAACATTTCGGGTGTGATACCTTTATTAAAGGCATCGGTTATTGCACCGGCAGCGATTGGGAAGGCAAAGAGGCCGAGGTTTTGGATGGACGTCATAATACCGTAAGCCGTACCCAGTCGCTTTTCTTCCACGATCCTGGCCACCCCGGGCCACATGGCGGCAGGGACAAGAGAAAACCCAATGCCGATGATAAACATCGCAATATAGGGCGTTAGATGAGTCAGTGAAAGAATCAGGTGAGCCGCCAACAGCATGCCCGACCCATAGAACATCAAGGTGGCCCGTTTCCCTTTCCTGTCCACAAACCATCCAAAGATCGGTGTAAATAAAATGGTTCCCCATATAATCAGGCTCGAAAGCATCCCGCTCATCTTAAGGGAAACACCGAATTTATTGTGCAGGAAATCCGGGCAGTACGCCTGGAATGGAAACACCGCCGAATAAAAGGTAACGCATAATAAAGAAATTAATATAAAGGATTTATTTTTAAGCAGCCCCACGATATCTCCGAAATTGAATCGTTCGTCTGCATCCAATAGAGAACCTTTTTTCTCTTTTGGGGTAAATCGTTTATCGTAAGCCATATATACGATGAAAGACATTAAACCGATTCCCATCAGCATGGCCGCCACCCATAAAGCCATTGTCCAGCCAGCGGGAGGTTCGATGATAATCGGAGAAAAGATCAGGGCAGCAGCCGTACCTACCCGGGCAATGGCCAGGTTGACGGCAAAGGCAAAGGAAAGTTCTTTGCCTCTAAACCACTTGACAAGAATTTTATTAATCGCCACAATACTGGTTTCTGCACCCAGTCCGTAGAGAAGCCGGCCCAGGATCATCATTTTCATTTCAGGGGAGTAATTGGGCAGAAAGGATTTAAACAGGGAATAGCCAATGCCTCCGCCGCGGAAAAAATCACTGGAACCGTAAGCGGTTAGAAAAACACCCAGCGCACAAAACAAAGTAAATAAAAAACCGGTTTTACGGATACCAAACCGGTCCAAAAAAATCCCGCCAAAAACCGTCATCAAAAGAAATGTATTGGGAAAACCATAGAACGAAACAATAATGCCGTAATCTGTTGAACTGATCCCCAATTCGGTTTGCAATACTTCTTTTATGGATGACATCGCATCATAGGCATAGTAATTGGCAGCAATGACAACACTCACCAACAGGAGGAGTCCCCATCTGATTAACCGTTTGGTGGGTTCTGTGCTCATACTCGTCACCGTATCGTGTACACTCATGCAATAACTCCTTAATTGATCTTTACCTTTGACAGTTTACACCTTCAGAAAAGGTATCATTATAAAGGAGAAAAGAAAATAAATCAAATTTGATTTTTTTTCTTGATTATATTATTATATAAGAGCAATTGTTTGAAATGAAAACGGATACCACTCTAAAATCTAAAGGGAGGCTGTGAAAAAAAATAAAAAGGAGTGCAAATGATTGATTTTGACAAAATGGCAAAACGGTGGAAAAAATGCTGGCAGGCAGCACCGGATGTCTATTTGCTTTTGAGAGAAAGCAACAGCATTGATGTGTCTCGGCAAAAAATTTTGAATTATTTAAATGCCACAGAGATGGCGTTTCGAAATGATTTTTATGAATTGTCTTATGCTCAATTTATTTTGTTTAAGAACGCGTTGGTTGTATTAAAAAATCTTTTTTCCAAACGCTACGAACGAATTGCCAATAACTCGCCCCTGGAATACCTGTGGAAAGCGGCATGTAAAGGAGACAGCGAGGTAGCTGATGATTTTATCGATGAATTCGAACACCTGTTCAGGGGCATCAAAGGCCAGACGCGGGTTTATCCTTCCCATCTAATGGAAGGTTCGGTATCCCCCGACTTTGAAAAATATAAAGGCAGGGAAGCTGCTGTGAGACGGTCTGACTTCCTGGATGGCCTGGGGAAGCAGGTGGACCGGTATCTTCGTCGATATCCCAATGGACTGAGGCCGGATATCGAGAAAAAAAGAGAAGAAAATAAAAAAAGAATCCTCAACGCGTTTGGGGCATCTGAAAAAGACTGGAAGGATTACAAATGGCACTTCAAAAATACGGTACGAGACCAAAAAGGATTGGAAAAATTAAAAAAAGCAGTTAAAATTACCGATAAGGAGGAAAGGGCTATCCAGCGTGCCATTGAGCACGAAATTCCCTTTGCTGTTACCCCCCATTATTTACATTTGATGGACCAGGAACCCAGTAATTATGACTACACGGTTCGGAAGCAGGTTTTTCCTTCCATCGATTATGTTGAGACCATGATTTCCCACAAGAACGACCGTTCCATTACTTTTGATTTTATGCGGGAACATGATACATCTCCTATCGATGGAATCACCCGGCGGTACGCCAAAGTATGCATTTTAAAACCTGTAGACACCTGCCCCCAGATTTGTGTGTACTGCCAGAGAAATTGGGAAATTACGTCTCCATGTATGGAATTGCATGCGATATCGAGAAAGAATATTGATAAAGCAGTAAAATGGCTTGACAACCATAATCAAATCATGGACTTACTGGTTACCGGCGGTGATCCGTTGATCATGAATAATCACCTTATCGATGACCTCCTGGGTAAATTAGCCGAGATTGAACATTTAAGAAGTATCCGCATTGCCAGCCGCTCCCTGGTTTCCGTTCCCCAACGATTTGATGAGGAACTGCTGGATATCTTTAGCAAATACCATGAACCAGGAAGACGCACGATCTATGTGGTCACCCATTTCGAGCATCCCTACGAATTATGTTATGAAACTGCTGAAGCCGCCAATCAATTGAGAAAACGGGGGTTCATGATCTATAACCAACAGGTGTTCACCTTTGCCAACAGCCGGCGCTTTGAAACCGTGGCCCTGCGAATCGCTTTGAAAGATATCGGTGTGGACCCCTATTATGCCTTTAATATGAAAGGAAAATCCGAGCTGTCCGATTATTCCGTACCCGTAGCACGCATTTTACAGGAACGAAAAGAAGAAGCCCGCCTGCTGCCCGGTATTTTTAGGACCGATGAACCGGTCTTTAATGTTCCCTTCCTGGGGAAAAATCACATGCGAGCCTGGCAAGACCACGAATTGATCTCCATACTTCCCGGGGGACAGCGGGTTTATGCTCTCCATCCCTGGGAAAAAAATATCCGCGAAGTGGATTCCTATATATATACCGATGTTTCCATTCGCAGCTACCTGGAAAAACTAATAGAAAGAGGAGAAGATATCGAAGACTACCGAAGCATCTGGTATTATTACTAAGAAGGAAGTAGGAAGTAAGAAGTAAGAAGTAAGAAGTAGGAAGTAGGAAGTAGGCAGCTCATCTACCTATTGAATTTAAGGGGAAAATCGGTTAAAATCCTTGCCCGATGAGATACTATATTCACATACTTGTTTTGATCTTCGCTTTGATGCTGGGCATCGGGCTGGTTCCAGACGCTCAATATGAAGAAAAAGAACCGGAAAAACCCGTGGAGAAAACCATCCCCAAAACTCCGGAAGGCAGCACCACCCCAAATAAAGAAAAATATCGCTGGCCTCTTAACATCAATAACGGTTTCAGCTCTTCTTTCCAGGAGTTTCGCTCCAACCATTTTCATGCCGGTTTTGATTTAAGGACTTTCCAACGAAACGGTTACCCGGTTTATGCCATTGCCGACGGCCGCATCTACAAAATACGAATGGTGAAACGGGGAAGCGGCAGAGGTCTCTATTTGAAACATGACGACGGCAACATATCCATCTACTTTCACCTGGATCGATTTGAAAAAAATATCGAGAATGTTCTAAAACGGGTCCAACAAGCAAAAGGAATGAAATATATCGGGAATTATTTCTTAAAAAACCCTTTGTATTATAAAAAAGGTCAATTAATCGGCTACTCCGGGGAAACCGGTTCCGGCTTTCCCCACCTTCATGTTGAAATCAGGGATAAACACTATTTCGCTTTAAATCCCTTTAATTTAATCCAATTTCCTGCCAGGGATAAACATTTTCCTGTTTTGAGGGGACTGCTGCTGCGGAATCGGGGGAATGCATCTATAAATGGAACGATCGGGGAAAGCTATTTCAGTTTCAAAAAAAAAGGCGATGATTTATATGTCTTAAAAAAGCCCCTGGTCATAATAGGAAATTTTGATGTGGTCCTGGATACCTATGATCTATCTGACAGTTGGAAACGAGTTGTACCTTATAGAATATCCGTTTTCATTGATGATAACCTTTATTTTCGCCTGGAATTCCTTCGTTTTCAACGGGATGACAATAATCAATTGGGATTTGTATACGACATGTTCCATTCAAATGCCAGTTTCTATTATTTCAATCTCTTTTCCCAAAAAGGGTATCTATTGGAACAGGAAAATCTACCCCTGAACCAAATTATTGAAAACCTTGATTATGGCAAGCACCAATTACGGATAGTGGTAAAAGATAACCATGATAATGTTTCCACCGGCATCGTTCCCTTTTACAAAGTTAGGGAACCCGAATTTGAAGTGTCCAATATCATTAAAACGAAAAGTAAAAAAAAGAACCAAAGCAAAAAGAAAAACCAATACCAGGTACAAATGGATATTGACAAATTGGTTTCTGATCCTGGCGGCGAAATTAAAATCTATGTATTCGCTGCCGATGGTAAGAAAATCTCGTCGGGAGCGCTGCGCTATCACCGTATCCCTGAGAAAAAGAATTTTATACTGACAGGTGTTTTAACGCAAGCCGCTTATATCGATTTTGTCTTTTATGCCCACAATGTGCAGTACTTCAAAAAGAGGCTTCTATTAACTAACAATCATTTACCGTCTATTACCGATGTACCGTTTGATACGTTTATCAACAGGGATGAGGTTTTTATCAAGGTAAAGGATATGAATATATCCCCACAAACCATTGGGTTAAACGTTATCCAGGGAGAAAAGTCTCAAACCGTCGTCCCCCAATGCAGCAGCGAAAACGTATATTTCCGGTTCACTCCCCGGGCTATCAACCCGGCAAACCCTGTCTTGCTTCATTTTTCAATCTTCAAAGACAATGAAAAAATCGCAGAAATTCAGAAAAAATTGGTTTTGATTTATTTGCAAGAAGGAAAAAAGCAGCGAGTTAAATACCATGAATTTGAGGCGGAATTTGATATTCGTTCTGTGTATGAACCCAAAGTCTTACAAATCGAAGAAAAAAATTACGGTTCGGAATTTCCTATTTTATCCAGGCAGATCAGTTTATCGCCCTATCATTTTCCTTTCCTGGACACGGTGTTTTACAAATTTAAGAAAAAGCTTTCCAATCCCAAACAGGTGGGCATATTCAAATATAATTATAAAACCGGGAAATGGAAGTATAGGTATACCACCTATGACACAGCATCTGCTATTTATAAACACAGGTTGATCTCTTCCGGGATCTTTGCGTTGATGCGGGACATATTCCCACCGCAAATTTGGTTTGTAAGACCCAAAACAAAATATAAGAAAAATCTCAAGCAAATAATTGTCAAAATCACGGATAAAGGCAAAGGAGTAGATGACAACTCCTTAATAATATGGCTTAATGGAAAGCGCATTTGTCCTCAGTATGAGTGCGAATACGACCCGGACAGGAGTTCTGCAAAAATCGAAGATTTAACACATCTCCAGGCAGGAAAAAACCTTTTGAAGGTTCAGGTCAAGGATTACGCCGGTAACAGTGCCTCCAAAACCCTCACCTTTTATTTAAAATAGGACCGATTAAAGGTTTGCTAAATAAAAGTTTTTGCGGGGGTCCAGGGGGCGGTTTTTCTAAAAAGAGCCCCCTGGCCGTCGGAGACAAAAAGGAAAAAAATGTCCAGTCAAAAAAAACAAAAACTATTGACAATAAAAAATTTTTGGGATATAGTGGGGCGTCTTTATAATTGAAGGCAGCAATGATTTGAAGAATGTGAGGTGACAGTGAATGGACATCGAAAAGATTGAAGGGGGTTTTAGTCCCTCGGTGGATGGTAAAGCCGTAGAAGCAGGAGGGGGTATGGTTTCGGCAGCAGCGCCGGAAGCGGTGGAAGCGGGTGTCATGATGTTAAAAAGAGGGGGAAACGCTGTGGATGCAGCCATTGCTGCTGCTTTTGCCCTGGGGGTTTGTGAAAGCCAGTCCAGCGGTATCGGTGGGCAAACCATGATGCTTATCTATACCGGGGAGAAAGTGGCAGCTATTGATGGCTCATCACGTGCACCCTCCCTGGCTCATGTGAATGCCATATACAAACGGGACCGCAGCAACGGCTACCGGGCTACCACGGTTCCCAGTACACCCGCGGTCCTGGGGTACGTGCACCACCGCTACGGCAGCCTGAAGTGGGAAGAAATCCTGGAACCTGCCATCCACCTGGCAAAGAATGGCTGCACCATTACTGCTCTACAGAGCCGCCTCCAGCAAAAAGAATTGAATAATTTTCATAGTGTGGACTCCAAATCCGGGGCGCGTTATTTTTTAAAAAATGGTCAGCCCTATTCATCGGGTGACCTCTTCCGGCAGCCGGACCTGGCGGATTTATTAAAAAAACTCAGCCAAAAAGGAGTGGAAGAATTCTACGAGGGTAGTATTGCTAAAATTATTGATGCGGATATGCGGGAAAACGGTGGACTGCTGCGATATGATGACCTGGCATTGATTCCCTGGCCCATTATCAGGAAACCCTTGAAGCGGAAATTCCGGGGCATATCGGTTTATACCATGCCGCTGCCCGGTGCGGGTCGAACCTTACTGTTTGCTCTTTTGATGCTGGACCAATTGCCGCCGGATACCTTCCAGGATATGCAGCGTGGATACAAAAAGATACATCTATTGACAGAGGTACTGCGGAAAGCTTTCCTGGAACGTTCGGACCGTCCTTTTGATCCCAATTTTTATCCACAAATGGAGATAGAAGAGAAAGATATGCTGCGGCGCAAATTTGCGCGGCGCTCTATCAAGGAGATTCTTAAAAACGTTGATAAAAGCATATTATCTGTGATTGCTTCCGAAGATGAGCGGTCCGGGGAAACCACTCACCTGTCGGTGATGGACAGTAAAGGAATGGCAGTGAGTCTCACCCAGTCCATTGAACGGGTTTATGGCAGCAAAGCCGCTGCCGCAGGCCTGGGGTTTCTTTATAATAATTACCTGAAAGATTTTGAATACACCGTCCCCAAACATCCCTTTTACCTGAGGCCCAATGCAGTGCCCTGGGCGACAGTGGCACCCACGATGCTTTTCCTGGAAGAGCGTTTATGGATGGCATTGGGCAGTCCTGGCAGCGAGCGTATTGTCTCTGCCTTGGCACAGTTTTTAATCCATGTGATCGACCGGGACCTGTCTATTGACAAAGCCATCATCGCCCCCCGCATGCATTGTTCGTTGGGAGGACGCATCAGCCTGGAAGCTGACCGGTTCTCTCCCGGTTTGATCGAATTTCTAAAGAAAAAAGGCTACCGCATCGATCAACGTGAGCCCTTTGCTTTTTACCTTGGCTGTATCCAGGCAGTATTAAAGCGTCAAACCGGCCCCGGTTTCCAGGGGGCCGCTGATATACGGCGAGACGGTATCGCCAAAGGCTGCTGACCATGACAACGCTGCCGGTTCTACTCTCCATCCCCCACGGCGGAACGGAAATCCCCGAAGAACTAAAGGAAAGAATTTGTATCAATCCCTTTGATCTTTTTGAGGACGGCGATGCCTTTACCCAAGAAATCTATCACCTGCAAAACCGGGTGACAGATGTAGTTACCACCGATATCGCCCGCGCCTTCGTGGACCTTAACCGTTCTACCGATGATATGCCTCCCCAAAATCCCGACGGCCTTATCAAAAGTAAAACCTGCTTCCAAAAGCCCATTTATATCCAGGGAAAAGAACCGGACAATCTTCTTACCCGCAAGTTGATCGAACGCTATTACCTGCCCTATCATTCCCGGATCCGGGAAATTTTAAAACAAGAAACCATATTACTGGCACTGGACTGTCATTCCATGGCAGCGAAGGCACCAGCCATTGCACCGGATGCCGGTAAAAAAGCAAAGCGACCCCTGGTTTGCCTGGGAAATGTCCATGAAAAATCCTGTCCGAATGAAACAGTGGAAAAATTGTCGGAATGCTTTTGCCGGGCCTTTTCCTTGAAACGTTCCCAGGTAAGCATTAATCAACCGTTTTCCGGCGGCTATATTACCCGCACCTATGGTAGAAACCCGGTGCCCTGGGTGCAGGTGGAGTTAAACCGTTTATTGTACCTGGCATCTCCCTGGTTTGATTCCTCGAATCTGCAAATCGATAAAAACCGCCTCAAGCAGTTGAATCATCAATTTGAAAATGCCCTGTGTCTTTTTTTCGATATGGAATCAACATCAACAGGCAAGTAATAAGGAGGAAAAGCATGAAAGTTGCCATTGTTTACAATCGTGAAAGTAAGAATGTCATTAATCTTTTTGGCCGGCCTAACCAGGAAAAAATCGGGAATAAGACCATCAACAGGATATTGAATGCATTGAAAAAAGGGAAACACCAGGCCATTGCCCTGGAAGGGGATAAAGAACTGATCGGTCATCTGGAGGAATTCATGCCCAAAGTATTAAAGGGTGAGCGACCCGGTATTGTGTTTAATATCTCCTACGGTATCCAGGGTGAAGCCCGTTATACACATGTACCCAGTATCCTGGAGATGGTGGGGATTCCCTATGTGGCCTCCGGTCCCATGGCCCATTCGCTGGCGCTGGATAAGGTGGTATCCAAAACCATATTCCGACAGTTTGGACTTCCCACCGCGGACTTTGCCGTATTAAACGACCCGGATTTTCCCACACCGGACCTGGCATATCCCCTGATCGTAAAACCCAAGAATGAAGCGGTCTCTTTTGGTATCCGGGTGGTCCACAATGAACAGGAACTCCGGGAAGCGGCACAGGTTATTTTCGACCGCTTTTCCCAGCCGGTCCTGGTGGAGCAGTATATCGACGGACGTGAAATCAATGTAGGACTCCTGGGAAATGACCCGCCGGAAGCCTTTCCTCCTGCTGAAATTGTTTTCGGCGAATCCGGGCCCAAAATTTATTCTCACGAGGATAAAACCCGAAGTTCGGGACGGGAAGTAAAAGTAGAATGCCCGGCCAACCTGCCGGAGGAAAAGGCGCAGGAAGCCCGGGAGTTGGCCCGTAAAGCATTCCAGGTATTGGGATGCCGTGATTGCGCCCGCGTGGATATGCGTATGGACAGTAATGGCAATTTTTACATACTGGAGATAAACAGCCTGCCCAGCCTGGGGGAACACGGTTCCTACACCCACGCCGCCGAAGCTGTGGGACTGGATTACGTTGCCCTGGTGAATCGGCTGGTAGAAGTGGCTGTAGCCCGGTATTTCGGCACCCCGAAACCACCCCCTATCGACGAAAAGAAAAAAGAACCCGAAGAGCAAATTTTCCAATTCCTCACCCAACGACGGGAGCAGGTGGAAAAACGCCTTCGCGAATGGACCCGCCGCACCAGCCGCACCTCTGATCCGGTAGGTATCCGGGAAGCCGTTAAAGAACTGCAAAAAACCTTAGAAAATTTCAAACTCAAACCCGTAGACCGCTTTACTGATGAACGAGCCGTCTGGACCTGGGAAACCAAAAAAGGAATGAAAGGCGGCACCCTGTTGATCGGCCACCTGGACGTGCCCATTCAACAGGAAATACCGGTACAGGGATTTCGCCGCATCCCGGACCGATTGTATGGGGAGGGCATCGGGTGTTCCCGCGGCCCCCTGGTGATGATGGAATTTGCCCTGGGCGCCCTGCGTAGTATACGCCGGCTTCGCCACCTTCCCATCGGCGTGTTGTATTATATGGATGAGGGCCAGGATACCCGGTACAGCCGGGAGATCATCCAGGCAGCCGCCAAAGAAGCGAAGCAGGTATTGATCCTCCGCCCCGGCACACCCCCCAACTGTATGGTAATCCAACGGCGGGGACTAATTAGGTACCGACTGGTGGTGGAAGGGGAAGCACTCCGCCTCGGACAACCTGGGAAACGACCGGATGCGGCACGGTGGACCAACAATAAAATCGAAAAGATGATCTCCCTCTCTTCCCGCAAAGAACAGGTAGCCATCGGTTTAATCGATTTTACTATGCAGCGATATCCCTTGCGGCTGCCCCACCTGTGCCAGGCAGTGTTATTGCTCAATTACCTGGATAAAACCACCGCCCAACAGGCAGAAAAAGACATGCGTAATATTCTCGGGAAAGAAGGATATAGGTGGACCCTGGAAAAAATATCCGAACGTCCCCCCATGAAAGAAAAACGAAAGAATCAACACCTGTTTAAACGGATTTCCCAGCTGGCACAAGAGTTGGAAATCCCCCTGGATAAGAAAACCTCGCTGTGGCCCTCTGCTGCCGGACTGGTGCCGGATAAGGTTGATGTTATCTGCGGCATCGGACCGGTAGCCCAGGACCTGTACACCCCCCATGAATCCATTAACCGAATCAGCCTTTTGCAGCGGACACTATTACTGACACAATTCCTCATCACTGAAAATAAAAAAGAAAAAAAATAATCAGCATACCACCGCCTTGGCCGTGAGAATGACTCACAGGAATGCCTGGAACGAGCAGACCAAATAAGGAAAGACCTCTGGGAAAAGCAGGTTAGATTTGAACTCCTGGAACAAATGAAAAAAAGACCCCGTTGATATTATGGTCTCTCTCAAAAATATTTAATCATTCTTCATTGATTTCCTCACCAGTTTATCCTAAAATATACCCATGGCAGGATTAACACCAATGTTTGCAGCGATTGTTCTCTCAACGAAGCAAAAAAAGGAGGAAAAATGAAGTTCATCGCCGGAGTTATTTTCGGGATTTTAGTGGTGATTTTTATCATCCAGAATACGGAGATCGTGGAAATCAATTTCCTATTCTGGACCTTTTCAATACCCAGGGCGTTGATGGTTTTCATTGTCTTTATTATCGGTATGTTGTTGGGAGCACTATTAAAGAGTTTAGACGATAAAAGGAAAGCGGTTAAAGCCAAAACTGATGCCTCAACAAAAGAAGAAAAGTGAGGTCTTTTATTCTTTTTCTTCTTCCGGGCGGTAAGCGGTAACTTTTTTCTCCTGTTTACTCAGCTTTTCCTCCAGCTTTTTAATCATTTCTTTCAGTTCGTCGTATTTGTTGGCGATGGCTTCCCGGGCCTCTTTTCCTGCAACCGGTGCAAAGAGTAAACCCAGTGCACCACCGATCAGGACACCGGTTAAAAAAGAAAACACCGTACCACTGATGCATGACGTCTGGTTTTGCTCCTGGTCCATTTTAAGTTTATCCTCCTTTTAATTCTTTTAATTATTTTTTTCACCGCCAATATAATAATGCAATTTTTAAAATTTTCAAATACAAACGTTTTTTTTATCGTTTACTCATCACCGGCGCGGGCGTCTTTTTTGCCTTCTATAACATTATCGTAGAATCTCTGGGTAGGGTAGGCGAAATCGATGTCCGTGCACTCAGAAAATGCGGCGAGAATATCTTCCCAAATGGCTTGTTCGCTGCCCCGGCGGTTGCGGGGAGATATCAAGTAACGAATGGTCAGCAATACCCCGCAGTCTCTCACCGCTGTATAAACCGTTGGCGTCAGCGCAGTAAAGAAGATCATGTAACGCTTGCTGGCTTCCTTGATCCGTTTCTCCGCATCTTTAGTAAGGTGAGCCGCATGCTTTTGGGCAATTTCCAACAGTATGTTTTTGGCTTTTTGCCAATTGCTTTCAAAGGTGACCAACACCGCGATTTCATTCCAGATAAACTCAAAGCCCCTGGTGTAGTTGGCAATCACATCGGTCAGTATTAGACTGTTAGGCAAATGGATCACACGGCCCGTACTCTGGTCTGCATCCACCCAATTACCAATTTCCACCAGGGAAAACTTGAAAAGCCGGATGTCGATGACATCACCGGCATAGCTGCCCACCTGGATGCGGTCCCCGGTAATAAATGGCTTCCGCCACAGTAAAAAAATCCAGCCAGCCACACTCTTAACCAGGTCCTGCAGGGCGATAGCCAGTCCGGCGGTCAGTAAACCCAGGAACGTGGCAACGGATCCCACGCCGGCAAACCATATCCTGCCGACAATTAAAAGACCAATCATCACAACCAGGTAGACCGTGCTTTTTCGCCAACGATAACGGACATAAGGGTCTTCTGTCTTGCGCCAGACAATGCGAATCACGATGGTGCGAATCAACCAGAGGAGAATAATGACGATTAAGGACGTAAAAATCCGTTCTTGCAATTCAGGGCTTAAACCGGTAAATTCCTGGATCCATTTTGTAATTTTATCCATTTTTTGTAAATCAAAATCGAAACATTATTATATAGGAAAGAACAGCCTATTTCAACAATTGAAAAAAAGTTTCAGCAATTCTTGTTTTAGACTCCTCCTATGAAAAAAGCCCACAGATTACACAGATTATAAAAAGTTCTTCTTGGATAATATTTTTTTCTGATATCAACTTTGTTGATATTATTTCTATTGGCGCCTCCTGTTAATACTATTGTCTCTTCGAGTAAATACTATCGTCTCGGCCTGAACATACTATTGTCTTAACCTGACGATACTATTGTCTCGGCATGACCATAGTATCATCTCTCCGACTTCTTACTTCTTACTTCCTACTAAGGCTTTATTTGCCTGGGAACGGTTTCAGAACGTTTCTTTCCCGGCAATTTTTCTTTCTTCTCTTCTTCGTTTCCTCGCTTCCTAACTTCCTCGCTTCTTCTTTTGCCTATTGCCAACTGAAACTGGCTGCCCTTCGGGCTAAGTTTAATCTTCCTTCTCACTATGCCATTATTTGGCACACTTACTGAATTATAATTAATACGTAAATCAAATCTTGTTGATTTACAGATAAAACAGATAAGGAGGTTATCATTGGATTTTAGAGTCAAGGCATGCAACAGGCTTTTGAAAAGTATCCATACAAAGCATAGGGTCAATTCTTTTGACTTTTACTGATTTCTTTGATATAAATTAACATTAATTCCTCCAATACATTTAAGCAGAGAGGTAATTTAATGGTTTACCATGACAGGAGATCATGAATGGATGTGTTTAAACTTCACCAATCATTGATCGGAGACTATTCTTCTTATATCCACAGTTTCATCAACATTAGAGATCCGCGGATGTCAGACTTTATTAAAGACAGTCTTGAGAGAGGACTGCTTTGGCCGGAACCGTTGATTCAATTAAGCCCTTCTTTCGAATTGGTAAAAAATATCGATGAACTGGTAGGAGACGAGGTGCTCCACAAATCGTGCCAGGATATTTTTAGAAAAGATAAGGATAGTAATACACCTGGTAAAGAGATTCGCCTCTACCGTCACCAGTGGGAAGCAATTGCCGCGGCTAAAAGAGATCAAAACTATGTGCTTACCACCGGTACAGGGTCAGGTAAAAGTCTGGCTTATTTTGTTCCAATAGTGAATTCAATCTTGAGAGAGGGGCCGGGAAAAGGTATAAAAGCAATTATTGTTTACCCGCAAAACGCCCTTGTCAACAGCCAATACGAAGCATTGGCAAAATATATAAACTATGGTTGTCCGCCAGGTACACCGGAGATTCGTTTTGCCCGCTACACCGGTCAGGAAAATGAGGAGCAAAGGCATGTCATTAGACAGGATCCGCCGGATATTTTAATCACCAACTATGTCATGCTGGAGCTGATTTTGACGCGGAGAGAGGACCGGCCCCTGGTAGATCGTTTCCGTGGTCTTCGCTTCCTTGTCATGGATGAACTGCATACCTATAGGGGCAGACAGGGTTCGGATGTGGCTCTTTTGATCCGAAGGCTCAGAAACCGGGTGAAATCCGAAAGACTTCAATGCGTGGGCACGTCTGCCACCATTGCCGGAGGCGGCACTTATAAAGAACAACAAAAAAAGATCGCAGAAACGGCTGAGCTCCTGTTCGGCGATGTTTTTTTGCCGGAAAACATTATCGGAGAAACACTTAAACGGGCCACCAAAGAAGAAAACCTACAGGACCGGGACTTTATTAACCGGTTGAAGCAACGGGTCATGGACATAGATTATGTTCCTCCGACGTCTTATGAAGCATTTACTGCTGATCCTCTCTCCTGTTGGTTGGAGAGTACCCTGGGTATCCGAATGGAACCGGGGTCTGACCGGTTGATACGGCAGGAGCCCCACAGTATTACCGGAGAGAAAGGGATTGCCGGGAAACTATCCCACCTGACAAAAGCACCGGTAAAACGCTGCGAAGAGGTTATTCGCCGGGGACTCCTGGCAGGTTATGAATGCGAAGCGGGACCGGATGGATTTAAGCCTTTTGCTTTCCGGGTGCATCAATTTATCAGCCGCAGCGGCAGCGTGTACAGCACGCTGGAAACCGAAGATAAACGCCATTTAACGGTTACGGCACAAAAATTCGTACCTGGAGAGGACCGGTCCAGGGTGCTCTTTCCTGTGGTGTTCTGCCGGGAATGCGGACAGGAATATTATAAAGTCATGCGGCGGCCGGACGGCTCAACAGAAGCGATTATTGCTCCCTGGACCAATGAGGAAGAAAACGCCGAAGACAATAACGCAAGACCCGGATATATTTATATTAACAGCGATGAACCCTGGCCGGAGGATTTTGACGAAAGAATGAGAAGAATCCCTGAAGAGTGGCTCGAAGAACATCGGGGAAGTATGCGTATCAAGCCTGACAGAAAGAAGTATTTGCCTGAAGAAATGTTATTGGCAACCGATGGAAAATGGAATGAGAATGGTCTGCGGTGTCATTTTGTACCGAAGCCGTTTAAGTTTTGCTTGAAGTGTGGAATATCCTATTTTCGTCAGCGCACGGAATTTGCCAAATTGTCGTCACTGGCCTCGGAAGGACGCAGTACGGCAACGACAATATTGAGTCTTTCTACCATCAAGCATCTTCGCCGGGAAAATGAATTGCCGGCTATTGCCAAAAAATTACTCAGTTTTATGGATAATCGGCAGGATGCGTCTCTTCAGGCCGGGCATCTGAATGACTTCGTGGAAACCGGACTGCTGAGGGCGGCGATTTATAAAGCATTGGCAGAAGCGGGAGAAAAAGGATTGACTCATGATGAACTGGCGCTGCGTATCTTTGCTGCATTGAATTTACCGTCGAAAGATTATGCCGCCAACCCGGAAGCCCGTTTCACTGCCCTGGAGCAAATCCAAAAGGCTTTACGCCAGGTACTGGGATATCGAATGTACGTAGACTTACGCAAAGGCTGGCGGGTAACCAGCCCAAACCTCGAACAGTGCGATTTATTGCATATATCTTACCCGGACCTGGAAGCGGTGTGCGCCGCAGGGGATTTGTGGGAAAACTGCCACCCGGCACTGGCACAGGCCGGCCCCGGAAACAGGAAAAAAGTAACAAAAGTTCTATTAGACTATATCCGCAGGGAACTGGCAATCAAGGTGGACTACTTAAAACAAGAAAACCAGGAACGAATGATGCAAAACAGCAGCCAACACCTGGTGGCACCGTGGGGAATCGACGAAAATGAAAATCTTGAACGGGCAAGGGTGGTTTTTCCCTGTTCAAGACCCCGGGAAAGGGGACGGTTCAACCCGCATAAATATCATGTTTTCCTCTCTGCCAGGAGCGGTTTCGGTTATTATTTGCTGCGCTCAAACACCTTTGAAAATTATACCGGGCGTCTTCGCCTGGAAGATGCAAGTGAAATTATACAGCAATTGTTGGAGGCGCTGAGAAAAGGGGGTATCCTGGAGTTAGCTTATCATTTAAATAATAGTGACGATAATCCTGTACCGGGGTATCAATTGTTAGCTGCTGCCATGCAGTGGAAAGCCGGGGATGGCCGCCGGGTGGAGTTGGACCCGGTACGATTTCCCAGTCGGCCGGATGAGGGTGGGAAAGCCAATACGTTTTTCGTGGATTTCTACCGTGCCGGCGCCAGGGAAATTCAAGGACTGGAAGCCAGGGAACACACGGCCCAGGTAAAACCCGAACATCGCCAGGAGAGGGAAGAACGTTTCAAAAATGCAGCGCTGCCGATTCTTTACTGCTCGCCCACCATGGAATTGGGGGTAGATATTAGAGACCTGAATGTGGTAAACATGCGGAATGTACCGCCTACTCCCGCCAATTATGCCCAGCGCGGCGGCCGCGCCGGCAGAAGCGGACAACCGGCCCTTATTTTTACCTATTGCTCCGTGGGCAGCTCCCATGACCAATACTTTTTCAAACATCCCCCGCTGATGGTGGCCGGGGCAGTGAAAACACCCTGCCTGGACCTGGCTAACGAAGATTTGATCCGCGCCCATATCCATGCGGTGTGGCTGGCGGAAACCGGCCTGAGCCTGGGTACCACATTAAAAGAAATCCTGGACATTTCCGGCGATAATCCCACACTGGAAATAAAAAATGAGGTAAGAGACAGTATTTTTAAAGAAAATGTCAAACGCAACGCTTTCCAGAAGGCCAGCCGAATAATGGAAGAAATAAAACCCCACCTGGGAAACGCTGAATGGTATACAACGGATTGGTTAGAGCATGTCATCGAGCGGGCAGCCTCTTCATTCGATTTAGCCTGCAATCGCTGGCGGACGCTTTACCGCTCCGCATGGGAACAATACATCTTCCACAGCCGAATGACGGTGGATGCATCCAGGAAACGAAAAGACAAAAAAAATTCAGAAGATTTGATGAAAGATGCAAAAAAGCAACTGGACCTCCTGGTGGAAGAGCAAATGGCGGTGAATTCCGACTTTTACAGTTACCGCTATTTTGCTACTGAAGGTTTCTTACCCGGGTATAATTTCCCCCGCCTGCCTATTTATGCTTATATGCGTGGACGTAAGGTAAGGAGCAAAGACGGGTTTTTGGCCCGGCCGCGGTTTGTGGCCATTTCGGAATTCGGCCCCAGGGCCACGGTTTATCACGAAGGGTCCAGGTATGTCATTCATAAAGTCATGCTGCCGGTATCCATAGAAGGGGACCTGCAAACCACCTCTGCCAGGTGCTGCCCCAATTGCGGTTATCTTCATCCCCACAATAACCAGACAGAATATAATGTCTGTGAAATCTGTGAAACAGAATTGGACCTGCCAATGACCCAACTGTTCAGGCTGCAAAATGTTTCCACCATACGCCGGGACCGGATTACTTCGGATGAAGAAGAGCGGCTGCGCCTGGGATTTCATATCAAAACCGTATTTCGATTCAATGAAAGAGATGGCATCCCCCTTTACCGGATGGCAGAGGTAAAGCTGGGGGATGTACTCCTGGCCAGGATGAAATATGCTGCTGCCGCCACTATCTGGCGAATGAACCAGGGGTTGAGACGCCAGGTAAGACGAGGTCACATCGGGTATGAACTGGATATGGAATCCGGCTGCTGGGAGCGGCATGAAGATGAAGAATCTCCGGAAGATTTCGATTCACCCACATCAGAGGAACCCATGTCCGGGAGACGGATGCGGGTGACTCCCTACGTGGAAGACCACCGGAATTGTTTATTGTTTTCACCGGGTGACGGCAATCAGTCCATGCCCATCGAGTTTATTGCTTCTTTGCAAGCCGCGTTAAAGCGTGCCATCCAGGTGGAATTCCAGTTGGAGGACAATGAATTGGCCGTGGAACCGCTGCCGGATGTAAATGACCGTAGACAGTTGCTGTTTTATGAGGCGGCAGAAGGGGGCGCCGGCGTCCTGAGAATGCTGACCCATGACCCCAATGCCCTTGCCAGGGTGGCGAAAACAGCACTGGCTTTATGCCACTTTGAACCGGATTCCCATGATGATACCGACATTGTTATCCCCGGACAGCAGTCCGAGCAATGCTCAGCAGCATGTTACGACTGTCTTATGAGTTATTTCAACCAGACAGATCACGAGATTCTCGATCGAACCCTGATCAAGGACTTCCTGACCGATTTAACCGGTGCCGGTGTAGAACTTTCCCCTGCCACTGAGACCCGGCAGCAGCACTTTCAGCGGTTGGTTAATATGGCAGACTCGGAACTGGAAAAACAGTGGCTGAACTTCCTGGAGAAAAAGAAACTAAATCTACCCACCGGGGCTCAAAAACTGATAAAATCATGCCAAACCCGGCCGGATTTCCTGTTCCAGGCTGCTCATCAACAGGTTGCTGTTTACATCGATGGTCCGGTGCATCTATACCCGGACCGGCAAAAACGGGACCGGGAACAGGAAGAATGCCTGGAAGACCAGGGGATACGGGTTATCCGCTTTAGTCACCAGGATGATTGGCAAAAGATTATTGAGCAGCATCCGGATGTGTTTGGGAACCCATAATTATTTTTTGTCTCCGACGGCCAAAGGGGGCTCTTTTGAAAAACTGCCCCCTTTGGAATCCCCCGCAAAACTTTTTATTAACACAAAAATTTGTAATTTCCTCCATTTGATTCTATAATATCCCATTAATATTATAATTCTCTACGAGGCATTAATGAGATTCGAAATCGGCTCACTGGTCAAAGCACGCGAACGGGAATGGGTCGTTTTACCCGAATCCAAAGAAGACCTCCTGCTGGTTCGACCCATGGGAGGGACAGCCGCCGAAATAACCGGTATTTATTTACCCCTGGAAAAAGTAGAACCCGCCCAATTCCAATTACCCGATCCATCACAACACGGCGATTACCGCTCCTGCCGTTTGCTCAGGGATGCCATGCGCCTGGGGTTCCGTTCCAGTACCGGACCCTTTCGCTCTTTCGCCCGCTTAGGCGTCGAACCACGGCCATACCAATTAGTACCCCTGTTAATGGCACTGAAAATAAACCCGGTTCGCCTGCTGATTGCCGACGATGTGGGCGTGGGTAAAACCATCGAGGCCGGCTTAATTGTACGCGAACTCCTGGACCGCGGCATGGTCCAACGATTGGCCGTGATCTGCCCTCCACACCTGGTGGACCAATGGCAAGAAGAATTAAAAGAAAAATTCAATATCGATGCCCAACCCGTAACCTCAGGCTCTGCTACACGCCTGGAACGAAACTGCGGCATGGGCCAGACGTTGTTCGATATATATCCTTACGTCGTGGTGTCCCTGGATTTTATTAAATCCGATAAACGCCGGGATGACTTTAAACGATCCTGCCCGGAACTGGTGATTATCGACGAAGCCCATACCTGTGCTTTCGGCACAGCGGGCCGCGGCAGACAACAACGCCACCAACTGGTTAAAGGTCTGGCTGAAAACCCCGATCGCCATATGATCTTTCTTACCGCTACTCCCCACAGCGGGAATGAAAATGCATTCCGGTCACTGATCGGTTTCTTACGCCGCGATTTTGAAAATCTCCCCGACGATCTATCCGATGCCGATCATGAAAAAGAATTACGCCGCTTATCCAGGTTTCTTGTGCAGCGCAGAAGAAGAGATATCGAGACTTACCTGGATACGGAAACGCCTTTTCCCAGTCGTGAAGCGAAAGAAGAGACGTATACCCTTTCGCCGGAGTATAAGACGTTATTTAACCGGGTGCTGGAATATGCGCGTGAGAGTGTTGTAGATAAAAGCGGCGGCCGGCACCGGGAGCGGGTGCGCTGGTGGTCGGCACTGGCTTTGCTTCGTGCGTTGGCCTCCAGTCCCGCGGCTGCGGCGGCTGCTTTGAAAACACGCGCCGCTCCGGCAGATACCCTGTCTATTGATGAAGCCGACGATATCGGCCAGCGGACCGTCCTGGATTTGATCCAGGATGAAGCCGGTGACAGCCCGGATATTACTCCGGGCAGCCAGACCGACGAAGAAACAGAGTCCCCTTTGCGCCGCAGGTTATTAAAAATGGCCCGCGAGGCCGAAGCGCTCAAGGGCGAAAAAGATGCCAAACTTCAACATAGTGTCGAAATTGTTAAAAATCTCCTTAAAGACGGGTTCCGCCCCGTGATTTTCTGCCGGTTTATTCATACTGCCGAATACCTGGCAGAAGAATTAAAGAAAAAAATGGGATCAGAGGTAATGGTCAGTGCGGTGACCGGTTTAATCCCTTCAGAAGAACGGGAAGAACGTGTTAAGGAAGTGTCCGAATCGAAAAAAGCCGTATTGGTGGCCACGGATTGTCTAAGTGAAGGGATCAATTTACAGGATTATTTTGATGCGGTTTTTCATTACGATCTCTCATGGAATCCTACTCGTCATGAACAGCGGGAAGGCCGGGTGGACCGGTTCGGCCAGGACAGCCCTACAGTGCGCGTGGTCACTTATTACGGCATCGATAACCAGATCGACGGTATTGTCCTGGATGTGTTGATTCGGAAACACAAGACCATCCGGGATTCGTTGAAAATTTCTGTTCCTGTGCCTACGGATACCAACCAGGTGATTGAGGCCATTTTTGAAGGGCTGCTGCTGCGGGAACATACCGGTAGTGCCGACCGATATTTGCCGGGATTCGAGGAGTTTTTCAAACCTCAAAAGGATCAATTGCATAAAGAATGGGAGGTGTTTTCTCAAAAAGAAGACCGTTCCCGGCGGTTGTTTACGCATTCTTCCATTAAGGTGGATGAGGTAGCCCGGGAACTGGAAGCGGTGCGCAGTGCTGTAGGTTCGGGCGCGGACGTGGAATCCTTTTTTAAAACCGCCATGGCGGTTCATCATGTCCCCATGAATGACTCTAAAAGCGGGTATATGGAGTTCTCTATCGGCGATGCGCCGGAGAGTATCAAGGAAGCTGTGGGGCGACTGGAAGAAAAAAGTATTAAAGTCCGGTTTCAAATGCCTGCCGGTGAAGATGTGCTTTATTTGCACCGTACCCATCCTATGGTAGAGGGCATGGCGCGGTATGTCATGGATTCGGCTTTGGACCCGTTAACTCAAAGCCCGGCCAAGCGGTGCGGTGTGATAAGAACCGATGCAGTGGATCGCCGGACCACACTGCTGCTGATACGGTTCCGCTTTCATATTTCCGATGCAGCAAAACCCGACGCTGCTCCCTTGCTGGCCGAAGAATGTCAATTACTGGCTTTTGAGGGCGCACCTCATTCTGCAAAGTGGCTGGATAAAGATGCGGCGGAACGGATTTTGAAAGCCGTACCAAAGCAAAACATCGGCATGGAAGAGGCACGTTATTTTTTAAGTAAAGTTATAAATGATTTCGACGTCCTGGTCCCGCACCTGGAAGAGACAGCGCGTCAGCGGGCTGAGGCACTCATGCAAGACCATATGCGGGTATCCGCGGCATTAGGAACAAAGCAGCAAACCGTAAAAGTCGAGCCGCTCCTGCCCGCGGATGTGCCGGGGATTTATATATATTTGCCGACAGGAAATTAAAAGAAATGTATAAAAAATTTTTTATTAAAAGCTTTTGCGGGGGGTCCAGGGGGGCAGTTTTCTCGAAAAGAGCCCTCCTGGTTAACGAAGGAAGCGAATGAGAACGAAAACTCAGGAACGGTTTGTTTCTATTAAAGTTGAAGGAGCTGTGCTGCCTACGGATTTGTTACGCCGCATTGCTGCCGGGGATAAAACTTTGGGCGGCATGGACCCTGTACATTATCACCTGGCGCCCGGGGAGCGCATCAATGAAGCGGTGAGCCGTGCCTGGAACCGGTTGATGGGATTATGGCAATCCTTTAAAGATAAACAAGCAGGACTTGGACCTGAAGAAAGCGGAACCGGCATGACCAGGGAGCAGTGGTTGTTGCCGCTGTTCCAGGAACTGGGTTACGGCAGGCTCCAGCGTGCTCAAACCTTTTTAATGGACGATAAGGAATATCCTATTTCTCACACCTGGCTCAATTCACCTATTCATCTGATGGGCTGCGGTGTTGACCTGGACCGCCGCAAAAAGGGTGAGCCGGGGGCTTCATCTGCCAGCCCTCACAGTCTGGTCCAGGAGTTCTTAAACCGTTCTGATGATCATTTATGGGGATTCGCAGCCAACGGGTTAAAGCTCAGGCTGCTCAGGGACAATGTCAGCCTGACCCGGCAGGCTTTTATCGAATTCGACCTGGAAATCATGATGGAAGGAGAAGTATACCCGGACTTCGTGTTGTTATGGCTCTTGTGTCACCAGTCCCGTGTGGAAGGGGACAAGCCGGAAGAGTGCTGGCTGGAAAAGTGGCATCAACTGATACGTGAAGAAGGCGTGCGCATCCTGGAAAATCAACGGGACGGTGTGGAAAAGGCAATTACTGCTTTTGGGCAGGGTTTTTTAAGCCATAAAGCTAATAAGGCATTAATAGAGAAATTGCAATGTGGTGAACTTTCCACCCTGGATTTTTACCGTCAGCTCTTGCGGTTGGTTTACCGGTTGATCTTTTTGTTAGTGGCAGAATCCCGTGACCTGCTTATCGTGCCGGATGCTTTGTCCGGGGTGCGGGAGCGGTATGAAAATTATTATTCCATTTCCAGGCTGCGGGAGTTGGCAGAGCGTAGAAGGGGGAGCAGTCATACGGATTTATGGTTGAGTGTAAAAGTTATTTTCCAATTGCTCGGTAAAGATGAAGGTTACCCGGACCTGGGCTTACCCGGGCTCGGTAGTTTTTTGTGGTCTGGAGAAGCTGTCCCTGATGTTATGGAATGTACCATAAACAATCGTGAATTTTTAAAAGGGGTGTATTACCTGTCTTTTGTGATTGATAAGAATGTGCGTCACCGGGTGGACTACAAAAACCTGGGACCCGAAGAATTGGGCAGTGTGTACGAAGCACTGCTGGAATTGCACCCGGAAGTGAATTCCACAGCCGGTACGTTTGAGTTGAGAAGTGCCGGCGGCAGTGAGCGAAAAACCACCGGCAGTTATTATACCCCTACCAGTTTAATCGTATCGCTTTTGGATTCCGCGTTGGAGCCGGTATTAAAGGAAAGGAAAACCGAAGAAGAAATATTAGTATTAAAGGTATGTGATCCGGCCTGCGGCAGCGGCCACTTTTTGCTGGCCGCGGCTCACCGTATTGCGCGGCGTCTGGCAGCCCTGCGCACCGGCGAACCTGAACCCGCGCCTTCCGACCTCCGCACTGCCATGCGCGATGTAATTGGACACTGCATTTACGGCGTGGATATCAATCCTATGTCCGTGGAATTGTGTAAAGTGGGTTTATGGATGGAAGCGCTGGAACCGGGAAAGCCCCTTTCTTTCCTGGACCACCGTATCCTTTGCGGCAACAGTTTAATAGGTGCTTACCCGGCGCTCATGAAAAAAGGCATACCTGATGAAGCGTTTAAACCCATTGAAGGGGATGATAAAAAGGTTTGTCAAAAGTACAGGTCTCTCAACAAACAGGAAAAAGGAAGTATGTCTAAAAGGAGTCTTTATGATGCTGCCGGTGAAGTCTGGTTCGGTAATACGGATTTTTCCCCGGAGTTCGTGAACCTGGACACCATCGATGACAGCAGCATGGAGGGTATACGACACAAGCAGGCGGTTTATAAGCAAATGACCCAATCGGACGATTACATTTATAACCGGTTGGTGGCTGATGCCTGGTGTTCCGCCTTTGTATGGAAAAAGATTGAGACACAAGA
>WVZO01000244.1:0-4217 GCA_011772425.1 Candidatus Aminicenantota bacterium | reverse complement strand
TACAGAAGGGCGAAAAAGCTGTGGAGAACGCCCACACTGGTTGGAGCGGCGGATTTGATGTCATCCTGGGCAATCCGCCCTGGGAGCGGATTAAATTGCAAGAAAAGGAATGGTTTGCAGCATATCGGCCTGATATTGCCGATGCAGCCAATGCCGCTGCACGTTATAGAATGATTGAGAATTTAAAAACAGAAGATCCGGGGGTATATCATGCCTTTATCGATGCAAGGCGGCAAGCTGAGGGAGAGAGTCATTTTATACGCAACTCCGGGAAATTTCCTCTGTGCGGCAGGGGAGATGTCAATACCTATTCGATTTTTGCAGAAACCAATCGTGAACTTATTACTTCTACGGGACGGGTGGGTTGTATTGTACCATCCGGTATAGCCACTGATGATACCACTAAATACTTTTTCCAGGATCTGGTAAACAACTTGTCATTGGCAAGCCTCTACGATTTTGAAAATCGGAAAAAGTTATTTCCTGCTGTTGATAGTCGAATGAAATTTTGCCTACTAACCCTTACAGGAAAGGATAAGCCGGTAAAAAGAGGAGCAGAATTTATATTTTTTGCTTTTAATACCACCGAATTAAGAGAAAAAGAAAGAAGGTTTACTCTAACGGGAGAAGAAATTGCCCTGGTGAATCCCAACAGCCGTACATGTCCTATATTCAGATACAATAGAGATGCAGAACTGGTAAAACAAATATATAAAAGAATTCCAGTTCTGATCGACGAAGAGAAAGAAGATGGAAATCTTTGGAATATAAGGTTTTTTACTATATTTCATATGGCAAATGATTCGAGTTTATTCCGAACAAAAAAAGATCTTTTTGAAGACGGTTTTTCGCTCGAGGGGAATATTTTCAGGAAAGATTCAGAATGTTATTATCCGCTCTATGAAGCCAAGATGGCTCACCATTTCAATCACCGATTTGGCGATTACAACGATCTTCCCAAAAACAGTAAAAGTACTCAATTGCCTGATGTTAAAACCGATAGATTGATGAATCCCCACTACAGTGTATTCCCACGTTATTGGGTGAATGTTCTCTCAATAAGTGAACAATTAAAAACTTTAAATCCAAAATATAATTGGTTATTGGGATTCAGAGAAGTTACAAACGTTACAAATGAGAGGACTATCATTTCAAGCATAATACCAAAAGTGGCTGTAGGCCATAAATTGCCACTTGTTTTGTTTGAATTGCTGAATTATAAGGAGATAGCGTCTTTTTATGCTTCTCTAAATTCTTTTGCATTGGATTATGTAGCACGGCAGAAAGTGGGTGGTACAGCATTGAGTTATTTTATAATAAAACAACTTCCTATTCTTCCACCATCCACGTATGATGTGATTACCCACTGGGATAAATCTTTAAAGTTGGGGGAGTGGATAACTAAACGTGTTTTAGAATTAACTTATACCGCGTGGGACTTGCAGGGCTTTGCCAGGGATGTGGGTTATGAGGGTCCGCCCTTTGTTTGGGATGAGGAACGCCGGTTCCTCATGCGCTGCGAACTGGATGCCGCCTATTTCCACCTCTACGGCATCTCCGCCCAGGACGTCGATTACATCATGGACACCTTCCCTATTGTAAAAAGAAAAGACGAAGCTGTCTTTGGCACCTATCGCACCAAAGACAAAATCCTGGAAATCTTTCAGCAAATGTCCGAAGCGATTGCCACAGGCAAACCATATGAAACCCAATTGGATCCACCGCCGGGAGATATCGGGTAAGCACACCAGGAAAGGAAGTAAGCAGTTGGCAGTAGGCAGTAGGCAAGCTCCTTTCCCCTGGCACCTATCCTCCCTTCCATCAAAAAAAAATAACATGGTAGTTGAAAAAATATTTCATTTGTTTTAAAATAAAGCCATGAAAGAGATGAGGTATTATTTCAGTGAAGGAGAAAATAAATGAGTAAAAAATCCGTCTTACTTCTAGGTAATGGTATCAATAATATCAACAACAAGTTTGCCTGGCAAGAATTAATAGAAGAGTTAATTGATCATATCGGGGCTAGAGGACAAATTCATATTCGAGATAAGCCGTTCCCTCTACTTTATGAAGAAATTATCGCTGAAGCTGTAAAGAACAGAGGATTTAAAGAAAAAGAAATAAAAGACTTTATATCAAAAAAGATTTCAAACCTAAAGAAAAATTCTTTACATGAAGAAATTATGAAGTTAGGCTTCCAAAACATCCTAACAACAAATTATGATTACAACCTGGAAAAAGTAAAACAAAACGATACCACAAAGCTCAAAAACAACGGAGCAGTTAAGGAAAGAACCTACAGCCTGTTTCGTCACACAAATATAGATTTAACAAACATCTGGCATATTCACGGAGGAATAATTTACCTGGCACTTAATACACTCTCAGTCAACGTCCTTCGCCACCCACTCCACAGGCTCCGCTGAGGGCGACATATCCTCTTGTTCGCCTGCTTCCTCGGTACTATGTTGTTGTCCGACTTCCGTGAACCATTGTGAGGCAGGATTACGGAATCTCTCCTTCCCTGCCCCACCCGATATCCGCACTCTGATTTAGTGTTCCTCGCTTGCATCGGGAAAGAGCGCCACCCAATGCACCAGGAGATTTTTGTCGGCTGGATTCTCCGCCACTATATTCCAGCTCTTAAATACCGGGGGATTCACGGACCTCCCGATTCTCGCGCAAAAGGCTTCCACGCATGCCAAGTTCTCAGACTCCGCCGGGTCCTTCCATAGCTCGCTTGTAACGCTATGGATGATGTGGCCTTCCCCTCCAGGTAACAGGGTCGGGGGTACGCACCCGGATTGCAGTGATTTCGGAGCTCAATGGCCCGCCTGCGCTTTCCCCTGTCAACTTTACCGCCCGAAGCCGCTGTGTTACCACAGCCACCGCATGACTCGGGGCCGATGTGGTCAGCTACACCTTCATCGTGAATACTAGCGAACTTTCATCCTCTACCTCCTGCCGATTTTAATCGGCGCTTTCTACCTGGCACTTAATACATCATGGTTATTGAAATAAACTCCTTGATGAATCCAGAAACGTTTTGGATAGTTGAAGAAAACTTCTTGATGAACCCAAAGTCGTTTTGGATGGTTGAAGAAAACTTCTTGATGAACCTAAAATCGTTTTGAATGATTCTAAAAAAATTTTGGATGAACCCAAAGTCGTTTTGGATGGTTGAAGAAAATTTCTTGGTGAACCCAAAATCGTTTTGAATGATTCTAAAAAATTTTTAGATAAATCCAAAATCGTTTTGAATGGTTCCAAAAAAGTTTTCATGAATCCAAAATCGTTTTGAATGGTTCCAAAAAAGTTTTGCATGAATCCAAAATCGTTTTGAATGATTCTAAAAAAATTTTGGATGAACCCAAAATCGTTTTGGATGGTTGAAGAAAATTTCTTGATGAACTCAAAATCGTTTTGGATGATTCTAAAAAATTTCGGTGGTGAATCCAAAATCGTTTTGAATGATTCCAAAAAAGTTTTGGATGAACCCAAAATCGTTTTGAGTGATTCCAAAAAATTTCGTGATGAATCCAAAATCGTTTTGGATGATTTCAAAAAATTTTTGCATGAATCCAAAAGAGTTTTGAATTAACCTGGAGGGATTATTTATGTGGCACCTATTTCGTTTGTTTTAATCGTTGCAATGTCTCTGGCATGACTTTAAATGGGTCGAGGACGATTTTGAATGACCCGATGACGATTTAAAATGGGTCGGAAATGACTTACAATGACTCCTGGATGACTTACATTGGGTCGATGATGACTTACAATGACCCCTGGATGACTTACAATGGGTAGGGGATGACTTACATTGGGTCAGGGATGACTTACAATGACTCTTGGATGACTTACATTGGGTCGTGGATGATTTACATTGACCTCTGGTTGACTTAAATTGCTTCCTGGAAGGATTAAGAGGGCTGTTGGCAGCCATTAGAGGGGACCGGTGCCTTAGTTTATTACTTTCCTTGGTAGAAAGAATTTTGGGTCTTCAAAAGAATTTGTGGATAAGGTATAAAGAGACAGGCGAGAAGTAGAGGAAAAAAGTTCGGAAAAGAGTTCGGAAAAGAAATTATGAGTGATGATTGAATGCTCCTGCATTTTATTGACAATTATCTGCGAAACTTGTAAAATAAACCTTCGGTATCTCCTATAGTAACTTTATTTTGAGACTATGGGAGATTGAGATAAAGGTGAAGCTTTTAGAA
>WVZO01000679.1 GCA_011772425.1 Candidatus Aminicenantota bacterium | reverse complement strand
TATTGGCAAAAATATCACTGTTAGTATGAATATTAAGCCGGCCCCTGGCCCGGGTGAGTGCCACATAAATCACACGACGCTTTTCATCGTTAACAACTTTATAATTGTCCAGCAAAAGAAACACATGATCAAATTCTTTCCCCTTGGCTTTGTGCATGGTGGAAACAAATACCGTTTCCTTATCCGGGAAAATAAAATCCTCTAACAGGACTTCATCCAGGTACTCCCGCCAGTTGATTTCCAGGAAGTTTTCATAGGATTTTTCAAAGGCAGCAATGACGGCCAGTGCCAGATTCAATTGTTTGGACCGCGAGAAATTTTTTTTGATTTGCTCTTTGGCGCTGTCCCATTTTTCCCGTTCAATGACTTTATCAATGCTGTTTTGGGTGATGTTCTTTAAAAGATAGGAGAACATTCTCAATTCCACCAGGTTTTTAACACCGAAATCCGCATAGGATACCAGGAGTTTGGCTTTGATTCCCTTTTGCCTGAGTAAGGTGTAAACCTGTAACGCTTCATCATTGGTGGCAGTAAGCACGGCAGCAGTACCGTTCCCGGAGCGGCGGCAATGATTTACTACATCGTTCACCAGCGGCGTGACCAGGGGGGAAGAGGTATATTTGGTAATGACAATCCGGCCGTTCTCCTGGGGTACCGCAGACACCAGGTCCTGGCCGGCTTTTACCCGGTTGGGCAGCCGCTTGATAAAAAGATTGGAAAACTGCACCAGGTTGTTTTTACTCCTGTAATTGGTATTGAGATGATAAACTTTGGCTTTGAAGGTCTCTTTAAAGGATTTCATATATTGAACCGAAGACCCCCTGAATTCGAATATATTTTGATCGTCATCGCCGACGGTAATCACCCGGATTTCCCTGGCGGCTTCGATAATGGCCCGGATCAACTCAAACTCGTCCTTGCCGATATCCTGGAATTCGTCAATCACCAGCACACTTTTGTTTTCCACTTTTTGGGCCGCCTGCCTGGATTTTATGAGTTCGACGGCCCGGGGAATAATGTCGGCGGATTGTTCCAGGTCGCCTTTGATTTCGGTAGCGGCAAAGGCAAAGGAATGAAAGGTATAAATATCGATGTAATTGGCGGCCTGTTTGATCAGGGCCCGCAGCCGTTCTTTCATTTCTATTGCCGCAGCACGGGAATAGGTGAGCATCAGGAACTGTTCAGTTTTGACATCCTCCAAGGACAAAAGAGAGACCACTTTATGAATTAATACGCGGGTTTTGCCGCTGCCTGGCCCGGCTGCAACCAGGATGGCTTTGCTGCGGTTGTCGTTGATAATGCTCAACTGCCGCGGCGACAGGTCTTTGAAAATTTCTTTAAAACGTTTCTCTGTGATGGGTTTCCGGATCTGACTGAGACGCCGGGGAAAATATTTTTTAATAAACAACGCATAATCCAGGGTGAAATAATCCTCTACAAAGATCATGGCTTCGTGGTAATTGCGGGCCAATTTTTTGGTGTACTCTCCCACGATATGTATCTGCTGGATTTTATGAGAATAAAAGGTTTCAAATTTCTTATAATCCTCATCGGTGTACTGGCGCATGCCGTCCATATCGCAGCGGGTGATGGTGTAAGGCGAATAAAAAACAAAAAGACCGCGGTCCAATTTGACGGCTGAGATTTCATTGAGATACAGCAGGATTTTATCGTAATCGCTAATACTGGAATTCTTTTTGAAGAGAACATTGGATTCCACGAACTTCTTCAATTCATAAATAGAAAATTCCACCAGTATGGACGATTCGTCAGGGTTGCTAACATCACCCCTTTCGGCATTTATAAACAACTTATTCAATACCCGCCGTGCGGTTTCCAGCCGCTGGGAAACCGCATCGCGAATCTCGGAGAAAGGTTTTTTAAAGCAAATATAATAGATATGATTCTGGCGGTCCAGGCGTTTTTTATCGATCAGTTTCCGCGATTCCCAGAGAAACAACACTGTACGCAGCGATTCGATATCGCTGTCAATTTCCTTTTCCCGGAGATTACCGTTGATTTCTTTGAGGGAGATTTTTTTTGCCGGCACATTCTCGTCACCGCTGACGTGTTCCAGCAGCCCTATTTCCAGTGCGGCAAATTTTTCAAAGGTTTTCAGGGAATTGGTTGTACTCCTGGGATTGGTATTTATAAACGCTGTGAGGTCTTTATCGTCGCCGATGATATGAAGGGCTTTAAGTTCGCCGATCAGGCGGCGGGTATCGTATTTTTCGATTCCCAATGTATCGGCAATCATATCCACGCCGCAGTCTTTATGGGAGATGATGTACTTAATGATGCGGGTGGCATGCAACCGGTCGGTATCGTCGAATTTTTCATGGTTTTGAATAATGGCCGAGGCCTGGGCCATGTTTTTTACCAGCAAGCCGGTGGCAAAAATGCGGGTTTGATCCTGGCCCCGTTTGATCAGGCCGCAGTCTTCCAGGGCAGCCAGGGCGGTTTTGACCCGGTTTTCCCAGCCGTGGAGCTCGGCATCCCACCCGGCGGCACGGGCCAGCTCCAGGGCAGAACGGGAAAATTTCTCTTTTCGCATCTTTTTAATGGCCTGCCACACCTGGTAGATTTCTTTTTTGTTGATGCGGGTAGCGTTCAACAGGTTGAAATGCCCCATCAGGTCGCTGTCGTCAAAAAGGGCATAACAATTGGCCTTAATATCTTTACTTCTCCCGGCGCGGCCAGCTTCCTGGATGTAATTCTCCAGGGAATCGGAAATATTGTAATGAATGACCATGGATACATCGTCTTTATCGATTCCCATGCCAAAAGCGGATGTGGCCACAATAATGTCGATATGACCGGCCATGAAATCGTCCTGGATTTTGATTTTGACATCGCTGTCCATGCGGCCGTTGTAGGCGGCCGCATTATACCCGCATTCCCTGAGTTTTTCCGCCAGCATTTCCGAACGTTTGACCCGCGTGGTGTAAACAATCTTAGGACCATCATCGTGGGATAAAAGGTCTACCAGCAGCGAAAATTTATCCCGGGGATTTTCAGCATAATAAATCCCATAGGTGAGGTTCCGGCGCCGGGGGAGGGTCTTAAAAACCTCCAGTTCCAGTCCCAATTTTTCCTGGAAGTAGTTTTTGATGTCCCGGATTACCGAAGGTTTGGCCGTGGCAGTAAAGCAAGAGACCGGGATGGGTTGGGAGAGTGCTTTTTGTTTTCTTAAAAGGTTAAGAAATTCGCCGATGTACTGGTAATCCACCCGGAAGTCCTGCCCCCATGCGGAAAAACAGTGGGCCTCATCGATAACGAAACGTTCCATGGTTCGGCTTTCCAGGAGGCGCAGGATGGTGTGGGAACGCAAGGATTCCGGGGAGATATAGAGAATATGGGCGGCGCCGGACTCCACTTTTTGAATGGCTTCCGCCCGTTCCAGCGGTGAAAGCAAACCATTGATGGTTACCGCATCGGTGCGTTCATGACGGTCTTTTAGTATATCCACCTGGTCTTTCATCAGGGATTGCAGCGGTGAGATCACCACCGTGAGACTTCGGCAGGCTTCGCCTTTCACCAGGGCCGGCAGTTGAAAGGTCACCGACTTGCCGCTGCCGGTAGGAAAAACAGCTAAAAAAGATTTATTTTCAAGGGCGGCGTTAACAGCTTTCTCTTGTAAAGAAATACCTGTATCTTCTTCAAAGGTCCTGAAATTATCAAAACTGAAGATACGTTTTAAAGCGGTCCTGGCATCCAAATGGGCACGGCAGTAGGTGCATTCTGCGGAATTGCACCGGTTGAAACGCAGGCGGTGCAGCACCTGGAGTAATTCCGGGTGATGATGCACCAGCCACGGCGGGGAAACAGAATCGAAACCGCTGGTGTTTACCAGGGCCAGCGCATAAGCCAGCTCCAGCGGTTTATTTTTAACCAGTTCTTTGAAGTCCGTGCCGGTGCACAGTTTTCCCTTGAAGTGTTGTTTTATTTTTTCAATAACGGTATTTTCGTCTTTCACATTATTGTCGATCCAGTCGCTTTTGTTGGTGTTTTTAATATAATGAAAAAAGCCCCTGAACTGTTGAAGATCGTGCAGGAGATGGTAGTACAGGGTTTTGAGTGGGGGAGTAAGCCGGTGAAACTGTTGGATAATATCCTGGAGGAGCCGCATGGTGATTTTGCAATCCGAGACCGGGTTATTGGGTTCTTCGGATACCAATTTATAATCTTTAACCAGTTTATGGTAGGGGTTTTGGGGAAATATCAGTGCTGAAAGGTAGAGGGTATCGATGGAATGTTTTTTAAAAAACTGTTCACCCACCTGGTTTTGTTCCAGGGTGGGGATGTCGTGGTTAAAGATATTATGACCGCAGATATACGGGGCTTCTGCCGCGGCTATGGTAATGAAATCCAGGAATTTTGCCATATCCGGACCGTGGAAATGGGCGCCGCTGTACCAGGCGCCGATATCCCTTATATGGGATTGGTCTTCCACTTCCAGGTCGAAAAATACTATATTTTTCATTTTCTCGCCTAATTATACCACTTTGTTAATATCTGTAACAGGGGAACCGCAGCTTATTTTTACCACGAAGACACGAAGGGCACGAAGGTGATAAGAGAAGAAGAAAAAAAAGAGATACCAATGATTCTGATGGGGTACAACCCAACGACGCAAAGTACAATAGCTGACCATGTATGAAAAGTTTTTGGGAGTCCAGAACCCTTTTTTCAAAAAGGGTTTTNNTTTTTTCAGAGTGCCCGTGCGGTACGAGAGATGACTAGGAGTCGAAAAATACTATATTTTTCATTTTCTCACATAATAATATCACTTTACTAATACTGTAACAGGGGCATCATTTGACTTTTACATTTTTTTTCTGCTATATTATAATCGCTAATAAAAGAGGTAAAAAAATGGACTGCGAAGAACTGGAAACCGAAGCAACCAATGCAGGATTTTGATACCGACTTTTTTTTAAAACATTATGAACAATATTATAAAGAAGAAATCAAGCAATTAGAGATTCCCCTTATAAAATTGCTTACTAATATCCGGCTGTTAAGAGAAGAAAGATTAACCCTGGCCGGTCTTTTGCTATTCGGGCGAAACCCTGGAAGAATACGGCCGCAATTCAGCATTAAAGGCACGGTTTTCGACGGGAATGATATTTCTAGATACGACTTTAAAGATAAAGAAGATATTACCGGTAAGTTAATCGATCAATTTAACCAGGCAAAGTTTTTTGTAAAAAGGAATCTGCGGTTGATACAAAAAAACAGGAACTTTAACGCACCCGGAATTCTCGAAATACCGGAGGATGCTTTCTCAGAGATTATAGCCAATGCAATCGTTCATAGAAACTATTACATCAATGCCCAGATCCAGATTTACCTATTTGATAATAGATTAGAAATAGTCAGTCCGGGAAACCTCCCCAACACCATCACTGAAGAAAATATTAAATTCGGCGTCCATATCGAGAGAAATCCCACGATTCTCTCCTTCCTGGAAAAAGACCCCGGGTTTTAGCTACAGCGGTAGGGGAAGCGGCATTCCCAGTGTTTTGAAGATGTGTAATCAAGCCGAGGTGCGGGTTGAATTCCTGGATGATAAACGGACGCAGCAATTTAAAGTCACTTTCTTCAGAGATTAGGCAAAAAATCTAAATCTCAACGTTTCCGGCCATATCTTCTTTTCTACCATGACCCCCGGCGGGGGGAGCCGCAGAATGACCTGGTGACTGGCACCTTATATTTAAAAAGTGTCATGTGTTAAATGAAAAAGGGTCATCGTTGAATAAGAAAGCGTCATGGTTGAACGAAAAAGCATCATGGCTGGAGCTAAAAGCGTCACGGCTGAAGCTAAAAGCGTCAAAGCCGGAGCTAAAAGCGTCATGGCCGGAGTTAAAAGCGTCACGGTTAGAGCTAAAAGCGTCATGATTGGAGTTAAAAACGTCATGATCAGAGCTAAAAGCGTCATGGTTGAAAGGAAAAAGCGTCATGTCCGGGCCAAAAAGTTTCAAAATCCATACAAAAATTATTTTCAGTCTAGAAAAAGACAATTTTGTCATAAAAATAAAACTTTTTCGACTTTTTTTCGTATAATAGTCATATAGGAGTACATAGGAGTAAATGCAATGGACACAACGAATACGATTAGTAAAGAAAAATTGTTAAAAGAAATCGCCATGCGCCTGAAGCAAGTGAGAAAGAAATTTAATCTCAACCAGGCAGACATGGCATTAAAAAGCGGTTTTAAAAGGACCACCTATGTCAATAATGAGCGTAGGAGGACTTTTCCCGGTGCATTGGCTTTCTATGGATGGGCGGAAAGCCTGGGTATTTCCCTGGATTGGTTGATCTGTAACAGGGGATCGATGGTTTATACGTCTAAAGAGGAACCCCGGCAGGAAGAAGTGCTGCCAACACCGGAAGCACCGGGAATACAGAAAATACCGAAGAAAAAAGAGGAAATAAAAATTTCGGATGATATCCGGGAACTCCTGGAAGATATGGACCGGCTTCCCTTGCTTCGTTATGAAGTATTGGCGTTTCACCAACGTTTTAAACTCAAAAACCGGGAACTCTTCGAGCCGACAATAAAAATAACCGATGAGGAAAAAGAGAATATAGAGTAAGAAGTAAGATTTTTTTTGCCTCCTTGCTTTTTTCTTTTTATTCTATTGGCTTTCTTCACCATTTCTACTATTATACCCTTGACTAAATTGGAAGGATATTTATATATGAAAATCGATTTTATTGTCTGTCCTGGATAAAAACCTTTCAATTCTTTTCTATTAAATAAAATACCTGGCTTTATTATTTTGGGGTGGACATTGAAATATACTGGTATTTTTTGTAAAATGTTCTCGTGATGCAAACGAATATATATATTGACCTGACCAGGGCATTTAACCGCGGCAAGATAAGAGCAGTGATCTGTTCTGGTCAGGCAGTGGTATTACACCGGTTGGCATTAATGAGTAAAGATGGTGATTGGGTAATACGTGAAGATGAAGAATCATTACAATATATCATGAGAGTACTGGCCAGTTTTCAAGCCAGGTACCGATTCGGTGCTCCCCTGGATATAAGATGGATGAAAGGTGGATGGAGTTCTCATTTCGATTTTCGAATCAATTCAATTAGAGTCCGGACTGATTTTTTTACCCGTCCTCCGCGTATTTCCCCATCTGAACTCAAAAGACTCTGGAAAGAGCAAGAATCTTCAGATTTACCATTCGTCAATTTAAGAGACCTTGCTGAATTAAAGAAAACAAACCGGGAAAAAGACTATGTGGTTATCGGCGAAATCGCACGTTTAATGAAAGACCCCCGGGATCAGCTTCTTTATTCGAGAAGTGCCAGGGATATAATAAACCTGGCAAGTAAATATCCCCACCTGGTTATGGAACTGAAGAAAAAACGACCATTACTTGCAAACTTCTCCGAAGGTAGGGAGAAACTGGAAGAAATGCTGGACGCAGAAAAACGTGCGATGATCCATGCCAATGAAAAGCGCCTGTCCCTCTATTTAAAAGCGGCTGAAAAATGGACAGCCCTTTGGCCCACAGTTGAAAAAGAAATTTCCGGTATGCCACTTTTTGATGCCCATCAACAAATAATTAGTCGGGCTGAAGAAGTGTTGCCTTTCAGTCCAAAGGAAAAGGAGATCAATCATGGTTGAGATAAGAGACGAATTTTTAAGTGAAGAAGACCTGGACTTAAAAAATCTCTCAGAGGATGAATTATATGCCTACTGGAATCTTTGGCTTGAACAGGCCCAGATTTCTAATGACCTGGACCGGTATACTTACTCACACGGCGTTTTTGTGACTATGACTGAACCCCACGAACCTGAGGAAGACACCAGTGCAAAATAAAAGGGAAGGATAAAGTGCCAAGTAAGTTATATCCTTTTTATTCTATTGACTTTCATCAGTATTTCCTCTATTATACCCTTGACTAAATAGGAAGGATATTTATTGACATGAAGATTGATTTTATTGTCTGCCCTGAAAATATTGAGGACAAGCTCGAAACGAAGCACAAAGTGACATTTCGGGAAGCGCGTCAAGTATTACTAAATAACCCTCGTATTCGATTTGCTGAAAAAGGGTATACAAAAGGAAATGATGTATACGGTGGTTTCGGTCAGACATTTGCCGGACGCTATTTAGCCGTATTTTTTGTGTATAAACCCGATACGGCAACAGCGATAGTTATTAGCGCTCGCGACATGAGCAAAAAGGAGAGAAAAACCTATGGCAAAAAATAAATTAAGCAGCATATCAAAAGCAGATACCCTGGAAAAAATGGGAGAGTTTTGGGATACGCACGATTTTACTGACTTTGACGACCCAAACGCTCCTGATATCGAATTTGACATCTCCTGTGCTGTACCCATTGAGGAGGAGTTGCTTTCTTCAGTGGAAAAACAAGCAAAGTTACGTGGTGTTAAAGTCGAAACCCTGGTAAACTTGTGGCTTCAGCAAAAATTAGCTGAACACATGCGATCTGTCGCTGCGAAGAAAAAAGCATAAACTGATAATAGTTGGCAGTCTGGGTGTTAGACTAAGAAAAATCTCCAGGGATTTTCTAAAATATAGTTTGAACTAAAATGGATGTTAATTACAGGGAAGGGTGAAAAACCGATGGGGCACCAGGTTTTTATTTCTTATGCCAATGATAAAGGCAGCCGGAACAACCGGGATTTCCAGGTGGCAGAAACCATTTACAATGCCCTTGAAGCGAAAAATATTCGCTGCTGGATGGCTCCAAGGGATATTCCCTCCGGTGCTGATTGGCTTGAGGCAATACTGGATGCTGTTGAAAAGTCTAAACTTGTTGTACTGGTCTTCTCTTCCAATGCCAACCAATCCCAGTGGGTTAAAGATGAGATCAGTATGGCATTGGAAAAAAATATAACGATTATACCTTTTCGTATTGAGAACGTCTCCCCAAAAGGAAGGTTAAAAGTATTGAAACTTCGCTGTCAATACCTGGAGGCATATACGCCTCCACTTAAAGACCATATAGATAAATTGGTGAAGGATGTACAGGCAAGACTGGGGGTTGCCCCACAACCACCTAAATCTCAGAAATTGATCCCCAATCCTTTTATCGATACCATAGCCATCCATGACCCAGCCCGGTTCATTGGGCGGGAAGGAGAAATGCGGCGTTTAATGACATTGCTCCAGGGGGGGTCAGTGGCGCTGCATGGTGAGCCCAAAGTCGGCAAAAGTTCGTTGATGTTGCACCTGGTTCGCAATTGTGGCAGTGAAGTGAAAGTGATTGGGCCATTGGATTGCATGTCCCTGGAGGACCGGGATGATTTTTACGAGCAAATTGCCGAAGCATTGGAACTGGAAAATAGCAATTGGCGGACCATTCGCCGTGCATTGAACAGTAACCGGATTCTGCTCCTTGTTGATGAACTGGATACCGGCCCGGAGCAGGGGCTGACCCATACCGACCTGACCCGGTTCCGGGCCATATGCGGCAGCAACCGAAACTTCAAGATGGTGGCTGTGTCGCGGATACCTCTTAAGGAGGTCTTTCCCGATACCGGTATAGGTTCTCCGGCATTCAATTTCTTAGTGCCTTTCATATTGGGTTCAATGACCGAAGGAGAAGCGCTCCAGTTATTGAATCATCCCTGGGCACCCGATCTCCCTTTCTTTAATGACGAAACATGTGAGCAGTTGTTGGAACTTACGGTCTTCCATCCCTATAAATTGCAGCGTGCAGCTTTTCATCGATTTGAATCCCTGGCTGATCCGGCATACGATTGGCAGGCCGGGTATAAACAGGACATGGAGCAAATGGTGTGAAAAAAAATAAGAATATGAAAGAAGAGACTGTTCCCAGGCTAGACCTGGCGCCCCGGCTCAAACGCCCCCTGTCGTTGTGGAACCCGTTGGATTACATCCGGCTGCTCTATTGGGCCTTCTTTTTCCCTCAAGCTATTCGCTGGTATGTACAGAAATTTGGAAAGCCTGAGTACCAGGATGCACAAGGATATAAAGCAGTCAAAGAAGTATTGCGCAATGATCCTGTGCAGCGTAAATTGGTTATCCAGGCAATCATTACTCTAATCGCAGCTTCCTGTGTTACAGCTCTGGTATTATCAGCGCTTGGTGTGCCTATAGATTGGCTTTTGGTGGCGTTCGGCGTGGTGCTCGGCGTGGTGCTCGGCGTGGCGGCCAGCGTGGCACTCGGCGTGATGCGAGGCGTGGCGTTCGGTGTGGCGGCCGGTGTGGCATTCGGCGTGGCGCTTGGCGCGGTTAGTATTGTGGTGTTCGGCATGGTGGGAGCGGCAGCGTATGGCGTGGCGGTCGGCATAGTGGCCCACGTGGTGTTCGGCAGAGTGGAAAGCGTGCCGGGTGGCGTGGCGGTCGAAATGGTGGTCGGCTTGGCGAGAAACGTGGCGTTCGGCACGGTGTTCGGCGTGGCGTTCAGTGTGACGATTGGCGTGGCAAAAAGCGTAGCGGGAAACGAGGCGGGAAGCGTGGCGGAGGCCGTGTCATTCGGATTGGTGTTTATCGCAGCAATAAATGTTACTTTCTTTCGCCTTTTTGATTACCTTTTCCTGTTATTACCCTTTAACCTGGCATGGAAACCGGGGAAAAAGAACCGTCTCCGGCAGGCAAGCCGCCTAGTACTCCTGCCGCTTCCGGGATTACAAAGACAGGTGGAGAAATGGCTGACCCAGGACTGGAATGCCGGTTTGTACAATGTCAATCAACTGCTGGCGTACACCCTGCAGTTTATACCGGTGGTAAAAGCAATGAATGTAACGCTGGCGAATTTTAAAGCAGATATAATGTTATCCCGAACGACATCTCTGGTTGACCGGCCTTTTGATTGGGATTTGATTCGATTTTGCTCTTCCAGCCTTGACAAAGAGCTTCGGCAAAGAGCCATCGAAAGATTAAATATATTTATTCCGGCTCGTTGGAAAGAGCGAAGACAATTGCGTTTCCAAGTGATACTCTGGCTTGATACACCAGCGCGTGCAGCCTGTGCCGGGTTCTGGTTCTGGCATGAAAAAGAAGCCGCTAAAGCAGCCAAGGCGTTTGCTGTTGTGAAAGATCTGCGTCACGGCCCGGAGTTGTACGGTGTCGCCCGTACTATTGGCGAGGGGCAAAAGACAACTGATTTACATGCCATTGCCGCGTTGGAACAGGAAACCGAATGGATGAATACGCTTCCCCACCCGGAGTTGCGACCCGGCACACTGCAAGTCCTGCGAACCCTGCGGTCAGCCGCCGGCGAAGCACAGACGGCACATCATTCACAATCCGTACTCAATCGTTCCACAGCCATTGGCCGTGCCGTGGCTGATCTTACCCGTCTCCTTGAAACCGGCGAATCCATCTGCCCGGAGCCGGAATGGCCCCTCATTAAAGAGATCGCGGAAAACTGGCGGTATATCTTCAGTGAAGCTGGCGGCGTTGTCGGCGAAGAAATTCTGCGCCAGCCGGTACCAAATCCCTACGAAGGCTACTCCGGCCTGCCGGTGATTGGTTCAACTTTTATTGGCCGTGCAGATATTATGCAGCAAATTGAGAATTACTGGGCCACCAGTGGGAAGCCTGTATGCATCATTCTATACGGTCACCGGCGCATGGGTAAAACCTCGATCTTACGCAACCTCTCCCACTTTACCGGCTCCAACACCCTCTATGTCTACCTGGATATGCAAAATGTGGGTTGGGTAGACCATACCGGTCAACTGCTTCTCGATTTTGCCGAAGCCATCCACCGCATCGCTGCCGAATTCGGCCTCCAAACAGGCCCTCCCCCGGAAGAAACAAGATATACCAACCTGGGCACAGGACGCCGCAGTCTCAATGCACTTTTAAATAAACTCGATTCGCAAATGACCGAACCCAAACGCCTGGTCCTGGCCATCGACGAGTTTGAACTCATCGAAACCGGCATCAAGGAAAAACGAATCGATGCAGGTTTGCTCCCTTACCTTCGTTCCATACACCAAAAATATCAATGGCTGGGTTTGATTTTTGCCGGGCTCCATACGTTGGATGAAATGGGCCATGATTACAAATCCGCTTTTTACGGCCAGGCCGAATACATCCGCGTGGGCTACATGGAATACAACGATGCCCTGCGGCTCATTACCCAACCCCATCCCGACTTTGCCCTGGAATACACACCGGAACTGCGGGAAGAACTCTATCGCCTCACCGCCGGTCAACCTTTCTTGATTCAACGCCTCTGCTGGGAACTGGTGACGCGCTGGAACGAACGCTTTTTAAAACAAGGCGAAACCACCCCCCGAACCCTTACATTGGATGACCTGGCACCAGTGCTTACTCCTGATTTTTTTCACAGTGCCGGGTACTATTTTGACGGAGTCTGGTCCAATGTCACGAAAAACGAACACACCCTGATGCGCATCATGGCTCAACGGGAAAAAGGCACCTGGACGTTAGCTGAGCTTGCTAAAGAAGTGGAAACGATTCCCTCATTTAAAGAAACCAACGCCCTGGAAAAAACCATGGACCTCCTGCGCCGCCACGATGTGATCGCAGAAGAGAAAGAAGGAACCCGCATTGCCAGCGAACTCCTACGCCGCTGGCTCAGTCAAGAAGAAGATTAGCCACGAAGGCATTTACAATGCGGTAAAAAGCACGAAGGCACACAAAGACCCTTTAATAAAAGTTTTGCGGGGGTCCAGGGGGTGGTTTTACAAAAGAACCCCCTGGCCGTCGGAGACAAAAAAAAGTTCTAATAGAGTTCTATAGGAGTTCAGGATGGACATCCAAA
>WVZO01000748.1:1928-30674 GCA_011772425.1 Candidatus Aminicenantota bacterium | reverse complement strand
GGTTTTTTCCAATGTAAAGGGATATTCACGACGTGATCATGCATTGTCACCTCGAAGCCGTTGATATAATTGGGTTGTCCCATAGCTTTCAAGCGTTTCGCCATGCGTTCTGCATAACAATTTGCGCATCCGGCACTAATCTTCGTACGGATTTGGTGCCAGGTAAATTATTTTGCCAATTCTGCCAGTTTTTCTTCTTTCTTAGTCTTCTTACGTCTTGAATATTGGTAGATGCCAAAAATAAGTGCCGCCAGGGCAATCACCCAGGGAACCACATTATACCATTTAAAACCGGACTGGTTTTGACTTTGTCCATATAAAAAGGAGGTAAAAATAAAAAAGCCTGCCAGGAAAAGAATTCGACTTAATTGTCTCATTTTATAACCACCTCTTTTTTAGCTACCATCATGTCCATATTTTATAGGAAGTTGAAACGTTTTTCAAGATAATAGTTAAACTGTAATTTTTTTTTAACCACGAAGCCACGAAGGCATTTACAATGCGGTAAAAAGCATGAAGGTACACAAATCTGTTGACAAAACTCTTTTTTTATATATAATATTAATGTGCTACAATGTAGCCACACAAAAAAGGAGGTAAAAGTGGCTGATAGTATAGTTCGATCCAGGATTGATTCTGTAGTAAAAGATGAAGCCAACCAAATTTTGAAGAGTATGGGACTGACTTTAAGCGATGGGATACGCCTTTTTTTATACCAGGTGATTTCTCATAAAGCGCTGCCGTTTTTAATAAAAGCACCAAATAAGGTGACCCGGGAAGCAATGATCGCTGCCAGGAATGGGAAGGGGTTGGAACCAGTATCACTGAAAGAGTTATCCGATGAATGGGAAGATGAATGAGAGATATCTTCCGGCAAAATCAATTTAAAAAGGACGTCAAAAAGATTAAAAAATCCGGGCGCTATCGATTAAGGGATCTCTTTGAAGTAGTAGAATTATTGGCGGAAGACAGGCAACTTCAGCCAAAGAACTGCGATCATTCCCTTACTGGTGAGTGGAAGGATTTTCGAGAATGTCACATTCTTCCGGATTGGTTGCTCATCTACCGATTAGAACCAGGAAAATTGATCCTGGTAAGAACCGGGTCACATTCAGATTTATTTGGGTAATTAAAAATTGGTGTGTCCCGTTTTCTCTTCTGTGTCCTCTGCGGCAAAAAAGAAGATCAATCGGTTTCACCGATTATGAACCCCTTCTGCTCATCAAGAGATAATTCCGGGGCTTGGTCTTCAGCAGGATCTGTATCATCGCTATCCTGCTCCCCGGATTCTTCTTCCTGACCGGCTGCTTCACCGGGGATACCCGGCCCGGTTTTAGGTATCAAGGCAATTTTTAGCTCTGCATTCAGAGCTTCCGCGATTTTTTGTAATGTACTTATCCTGGGAAAGGCTTCGCCATTCTCAATGGTGCGAATCGACCGGGGGGTACGGTCCACCATTTTTGCCAGTTGTTCTTGAGTTAAACCCAGGAACTCACGAAGGATTCTAACCTGGTCTTTGTAATCCGGGTGGTTGGAAAGTTTTTTTAGTAAATCGTTTCTCGATTTATCCATGGTATCTTACCTTTTTATTATTTTTCATATGCCCATATTATAGGAAATATTATTTCCTATTGCAAGAAGGATAGGAAGGATAGGGGTCAGGCAAAAAATCCATTCTGTTNNAGGATAGGAAGGATAGGGGTCAAAGGATAGGGGTCAGGCAAAAAATCCATTCTGTTGCCATTGCTGAGTTTTGCGTGTATAATGAATCTCGGTGAAAGAATGCTTGCGAATAATCTATCGAAGGTGGTTATAATCATTTTTCTCTATCTAATCCTGGCCTCAGGTGTTATAGGAGAGGAAAATTTGAGAAATAAATATGAATTTCCTGAAGATCCCCTGGTACGAAAAAAACTGGAAATATGGCAGGATCTCAAGTTTGGGTTTATGATGCACTGGGGTTTATACAGTCAGTTGGGGATTGTGGAATCCTGGGCCTTGTGTTCCGAAGATCAGCCTTTTCAGGACCGGGGCGGTATGAATTATATAGAATTTAAAAATATGTATTTCAACCTGATTAAAAAATTCAATCCTCAAAAGTTCGATCCCCAACGTTGGGCCAAAGCCGCTAAAGAGGCAGGTATGAAATACGTGGTGTTTACCACCAAACACCATGATGGATTTTGTATGTTTGACACTCAGTATACCGATTTTAAAATCACCGGAGCAGACAGTCCGTTTCGAAGCCATCCCAAAGCCAATATTGCCAGGGAGATTTTTAATGCCTTTCGTAATCAGGGGTTTATGATCGGTGCCTATTTCTCCAAACCCGACTGGCACCACCCGGACTACTGGTCCCCATTATGGGCCACTCCCAATCGCAACAACAACTACGATACACGCAAGTATCCGGACCGCTGGCAGCGTTTCCGGGATTTCACCTACAATCAGATTAAAGAGTTGATGACACAATATGGTTCCGTCGACATCCTATGGCTGGACGGCGGTTGGGTGCGACCCCATCACACCATCAATGATGAGGTCCGCTCCTGGGGATATGACATATCCAAGTGGGAACAGGACATTGATATGCCTCGTATTGCCCGGATGTCCAGGAAATATCAACCGGGTATACTCATAGTGGACCGAACCGTGCACGGCCCTTTTGAAAATTACCGCACCCCTGAACAAAGGGTACCGACCCGGGCCTTGCCCTATCCATGGGAAGCCAACATGACCATGACCCAGAGTTGGGGTTACAATAAACATCTAGAGTATAAAACCACAAAACAACTGATCCATACGCTTATTGACGTGGTGGCCAAAGGAGGCAATTTTTTACTCAATGTTGGACCGACTCCTGATGGGACGATTGAAACAGAAGCCTACAAACGACTTGAAGAAATTGGTCAATGGATGAATATCAACGGCCGGGGGATTTATGCCACACGCCAGTGGCAAAGGTATGAAGAGGGAAACCATATCCGTTTTGCCTGCAGCAAAGACAGGGAAACCGTATATGTTTTTTTATTAAAGTGGCCGGGTAAAGAAATACGGGTAAAATCGATCAAGGCCAAAAAGAACAGTAAAATTTTCATGCTGGGAAATGATACATCCTTAAAATGGATTCAGCAGGGAGAGGAACTGGTAATCCAAATACCCAAAGCCCTGCAATCCCCACAAAACCGCCCCTGCCAACATGCCTGGACCTTCCTCATTGACGTATTAAATAAGTGAATGTACTTCCGTGGAAGGGGACCGTGGAAGGGGACAGTCAAGAAGGGGAAAAAATTTTTTATAAAAAAAGCTAATCAGCAGATTTTGAAAGAGAAGCCGCAGCAATTGCTTCCTTTAACGCATTTTTAAGTGTTTTGTAGGTGAAATTGGACAGGATCACATCGAGCCCAGGAGGATTCTCCTGGTCCCGCGGCTTTAACGCTTTTTCCTCGATATCCGCACATTCTTTAAATATCGTTTCCTGAAATTTCCTTAGTTTTTTTCTCACATCCGGGTATTCATGCGCATACTCCCACAAGCGGGGATAGAACAGTTTTTGGAGCCGCTCGAACTGCCACCAGGCCGATACCGAATCATAACAGTAAGGCGCTGACGTATATTCCGCCGGGACTTTCGTACTTCCCACATAAACCGGTACCGCTATACTGGTATTGGCACCGCTCATGCCGTGCCACATCACACAGCCCACCTCTACCGGCATCTTCCGCCTTAAGTGCCACACCATGAACGCCTGCGTCGCCGGCATCTGTACTGGCGGCTGCGACAACACCGATAAGATCGTCTTCACTGTAATTAAACCGTTTTTGTTTTTCAGCATGTAGGTTCCCTGGTAGCGGCGGGAGATATTACGGGGAAGATCCAGATTTTCCGGGTCCCCGTAAACATATTTGAAATTAAGCGGTCCGTCTTTTTCTTTGTACCATCCCTGTTTCGTCGCATACGCGATCAGGTCGTCGCTGGCCATGTCGTACTTCGTTTCAATCGTGTACTCGTTGGCTTCCACGTGAACCTCGCAGTCCTTTATCCGCCGCGCCACCCAGTGGCGAAAGGTGGTTTCCACCAGCCATGCCTCCTCCCGGTCTGCAATACAATAAGCCACCGGGCTGTCGCTCTGACCGTGCGTGTCGATCAGTTTTCCCACCAGGTCCACCGCATCCCGGGCCGTTTTCGCGCGTTCCAATATCAACCGGCGAATCGAGTACCGCAAGATACCTTTGCCTTTGGGAATCTTCGCTTCCCGCGTCGCCATCGTGTTGCAGCCCAAAGAAACACCCCATTGGTTCATCCCACAAAGAATCCATCCGCCATCGTAATGCTTATCCGCCACTGCCTGGGAATTTCCCGATGCCCAGTAAGCATAGGTTTCCTCCACCTGGGGTATAGTGACGTAGTTCAACTGGATTTCACTTTCTTTCTGCCTCTTTCCCGGTTGAAACACAAGCCGTCCCGACAAATCGCCCATATCTTCATTATGGCCCATGATCACGCTGCCGTCGGCTGTAACATTCTTTCCCACCAGTATGGTCGTGCACCCCGTAATTTCTTTAGAATTCGCTCCCAAATACACGCCAACCATTAAAAATAAAAGTATTACCTTTAGTCTCATGTTGTACCTCACGACTCTTTCTTTTTACATACTTCCCGCCTGTCCCCCTTTTATACCCTTTTATATCAATTCAAAAACAATTCTTTTGAAGAAAAATCCGGGTCCGAAGTTAAATGAACACCCAATTTCCTTAAGCCGGCTTCATCTCCAGGTGTTGGGATATGAGTCATATGAACATCACATCCTTCCAATTGGTTTAGATGTTCCAGGGCCAATTGGGCTGCCGGGTTTGATATGGCACTGATACTGAGTGCGATGAGGGTTTCCTCCAAATCAAGACTAACCATTTTTCCTTTGAGAATTTCTTTTTTCAGGAATGTCACGGAATCGGTTATATTCCGTGGTAACAAATGCAACTTTTTAGGGAGTCCAGCCAAATGTTTGGTAGCATTTAAAATCAAACTTGAGGCAGCATGCATAAGCGGGGTGTTCTGTCCTGTAATGATCGTGCCATCTGCAAGCTGAATAGCAGCACCGCAAAAAATACCTTCATTTCCCTTTCCTCTTTTTTGGGCATCCAGGGCTGCATTTCTTGCCGGCATAACCACCTGCCGGTCTTCCACTTTCGCACCGATGTTCTTCATGATGAGTTCCGATCTCACCAGGATATCTTTTTCCACTATGCCCATGGCATATTCACAGGCGCATCTGAAATACCGTTGGATGATTTCCTGATGGGCTGCTTTCTGTACGATGTCATCGTCGATAATGGCAAAACCGGCACGGTTGACTCCCATGTCAGTGGGTGAGTTATAGGAACATGGTTTTCCTGTGATTTTTTCTATTATCCGTCTTACCAGGGGAAATGCGTCAATATCCCGGTTATAATTAACGGTTTTTATATTATAGGCATTGAGATGATGATGATCGATCATGATCACATCCTTAAGGTCAACGGTTGCGGCCTCATAAGCAACATTCACCTTGTGGTCCAATGGTAAATTCCATATGGGAAACGTCTCAAATTTCGCATATCCGGCATTGATACCGTTTTTGTACTCATGATACAACTGAGATAAACAGGTTGCCAGTTTACCGCTGCCTGGCCCGGGACCTGTAACAATGACAATGGGTTTGTTGGTTTCAATTTTTTCATTTGCTCCATAGCCTTCATCACTTACAATCAAATCCACATCGGTTGGATACCCTTTTGTAAATTTATGTGTATAAACGTTTATTCCTCTGCGCTCAAGTTTGTTTTTAAAGGATTTAGAAGAAAGCTGATTCTCATATCGGGTGATAACCACGGCGTTAATATCGATCCCCCATTCTTTAAAATCATCAATGGTTTTAAAAGCATCAGAATCATAGGTAATTCCAAAATCGGCCCTGATTTTTTTTCTTTCAATATCACCCGCATAAATACAGAGAATAACATTAATTTTATCTTTCAGTTTTTGCAGAAGCCGCATTTTTACATTTGGATCAAAACCGGGGAGTACCCTGGCTGCATGATAATCAAACAAAAGCTTTCCTCCGAATTCTAGATAAAGTTTGTCATTGAATTGTTCAACCTTTTCAAGAATTGCTGATGTTTGTTCTTTTAAATACTTTTCATTGTCGAACCCTTTTCTCATAGTAAATCAGAACCTCCTTATTTAATTAATATTTCCCATTCAAGAACAAGTTAGGTTATATTGTATCTGACTTGTCAGCGAATGTAAAATGTTTTTTACGTTTTTCTTTAGGTGCCAGTCAATCATGAGTGCAATGCTCTCACCCGGAAACCAATGAAATTAATCAAGAGTTTTGCAATTATGGGGTCAGGTAATTTATTTCCTCCATCTGAAAATGTTTCCGGCCTATCCCCTTTTCCTTCTCCCCTTCTTTCCTTCTTTCGCTGGGGTTTGCCTTTCTTGCCTGTCCCCAATTATTGTCCCCAATTATCAATTATCAATTGTCGATGTAATTGGGCAGGGTAATGGTTATATGGTCATCGCCATAGTAACCGAAAAGAGTGGTGAAGCTTTTGCTCTTCAGGTCGCACAGCGTGACGCTGCCTTGAACCTGGCATTTTTGCCACTCCTCCATCATGCCCCGGTTGTAGTAAGTAAAGTAATGATAAGAGGGATCTGTCGATAGATTGTTGATAATCCGCCAGGCGGTATCCTTATCGATTTTTTGGTTCCCGGCACAGGCCTGCTTCAATTGGTGGCCCAGGATGTCGTAGCGCCACTGGAGGTCGTTCAGGTCGCCCCCGGCTAGGAAGGTGATCCATTCGCTCATGGCGGTCAAGCGCATCTCCGGTGTGATATTGTGATTGGATACTACCAGCAGGTTGGACTGGTCGCCCCGCTGCGGCGCAAAGTAGAAGGGACCAGGGCAATTATGCGCCGTGAACATGTTATCGATGAAGCCGTTATCGCCTTCATAAAAGGGAAAATGCTGGACATTTGTAAAGCCTTTTAAAATATCCTTGGCGACAAACTGGATGATATCTTTCAAGAAGGGGAACTTCTTTTCAAGAACACCGACGAATTCCCTTGCCTTTTCCGATAATTGGGGTAAAAACTTCTGGTTGTAGGCCTTCCAGAGGTTTGCGTTAAACTGCCGAGTGTATTCCACCGGGTAGGTGTAATCGTTCCAACGTGCCATCAGGCCTTTCTGCGGTGCCGGAGTATGGTATTTTTCCCTCATATTGTTGATAAAGTTTTCATCCGGGAGCTGCTCTTTGAACCAGTCGGGATTGATGAAATCGAAATAGGGAAACGGATCATCCCCTGTATTATAGCCGGTCTCGACAATACAGGCCTTATCGGTTTCACCGTCCGCAACCGGGTAGAGCCACGATACCCCTCGCGGTGCATCGATCATCCGGTTCACCACGTCCTGGGTGGTGGCGCAGCGGTCCATGCAGTCGCGATTTAACATCAAGGAATTCAGGCCGGGCCTGTGGGGGTTGCAAAACATGGTGGGACTCATATCCACACCAATGGCTGCACCATTGATGTTCATGGCTGCCGGCGAACCCACCATTCCCGGCGCAGTCTGGCTGACAATGGGCATCATCCCCTGCCCTTCCGGGTTGTAGATGATCACGCAGGCCGTATCCTGCCAGACATCGGCGGTGGGAAACATGAAGTTCCTGCCGAAGAGGTGACCATTGTTCTCCACTATATCCCCGCAAATGGAAAAGGCATGACACATATGGGGGACCTTTAAGAACAGTGACGCTACTTGAATGCCGTCGATAAACACTTTGCCGGTATAGATATGGCTCAGCAGGCAGTCCACGCCGACATTGAGCACCCTCAACTTTTTGGTATTCACTTTGGTATGATCGTTGATGGCTTTGCACCCCTCGTAAATACCTTGCATTTCATCCTTGTATTCCTGCGGGATATCCTGCTCCATCACTTTGGTAGCTTTCTCCATTATGTCCACGAACGCCCTGCCGATCAAATACCCCACGATGGTATTGGCCAGCTTCTCCGCGTGAAAGAAATAAAAAACCACTTTATCGATGTAGTCGTTGACCATTTTGGAGACATCCGGTTCCGCCATCAATCCCAGCAGGAAGCCCATCTGCACGTTGGTTCCTTCCAGGTAAAAGGCTTTTTTGGGTTCACCGGTCACGGTGTTTTTTGCGTGGGCATGCTCCCCCAACACCCCGATTTGGCCCTGGTACTCCACGTAACCCTGGGGAGTTACGTACTGACAGTGTTTGAACCTGTCGTCTTCGTTTAAATTCTTCACGACAAAATTGTCTTTTTTAAATGCGTTTTGTACATACGCAAAACGTTCCGTTGTGCTTTTTTGGTTTCTCATGCTGCTACCTCCGTTTAGAATAATTTCAAACAATTTTACTTCATTATAGCACAGGGAAAAACGAAAAAAAACCACAGGGGGAAGAAAAATAAAAATATGGGGTCAGGTAATTTATTTCCGGTTTCCCACTCCCTGGCCATCCGCTGCGACCAGGCCACGTAAACATCCTGGTATTTGTCATCGAAGCGAAGGGCAAATACATCGACGCTGCGGTCCTTCATTGCGTCGGGTATGGGCACCTGGACAATCACCCTGGTTTCATTTCCTATTTTCTCTTCTTTCATTCTCTTAAAGGATGAGCGGCTGACCCGTCCTAATATCCTGCTGTAACTTCGACCCGTGGCCACACTAACGGCAAATAATTTCTTTTGCACCTTATTCATCTTCTGGTAAGGTTTTTCTTTTTCCTTGTATGCCACGGCATTGATCCGCACTCCCCGGCGTTTGCACTTGATGCGGATATTCATTTTTTCCCCGGCCCTGGACCCGGGATTAAAGAAGAGTTCATAGTATGCGGCAGTGGATTTGTTCAGCCATGCCGCCAGGGGTTTTGTATGTTGGCTGCGCAGCCCGCCCACATGAACTTTTTGCAGCACACTGCCGCCGTCATGAACTTCTTTTACCATATATTTCTCAAATCCTTTATAAGAAAGCAAGTTGTGGTGCAGGGGACTTTTCACAAAACTGTCGTCAACATGTCCGGCGAAACCTTCCGATAAAAGAAAGGTAACTTTAGGATTATCGATGGTGCGAAGCGCATTCTTGAACTGCTCAAAGGCATCCCTGTACATTTTCACCGTATCTCTCCTGGCATTTTTCATGGCATCTTCCATCAAAAACCGTTCCACATCATAGCCGTCACGATGAGGATGTTCCGGCCGGCTCCACCATACCAGCTTTTGGGGATTTTTTCTTAATTTTTCAAAATGTTCCAGGAATTTTTTCCCACCGGGTTCCGGACCGGCAATGTATTTCAAGCCCCCCAGCCTGATCTCCAGCAGCACAAACCGGTCCTGGGGGGCACAGTTCTCAATCAACTGCCGGGCAATGGCTTTGGAACGTTTTAACCCCTGGGGGCTGCTAAACAGTGCATCGACAATAAGAAATTTGAGCCGGGTTACCTGTTTTACTGGCATTCTTTTTGCCGCTGCCAGTTTCGGCGGCAGCGCTTTTTTTCTTTTCAACGGGTATCTCCGCATCCCCAAAGGCCAACCCGTATAGATAGAGAATATCCACGGATTTACCGTTAACTACCAGTTCTAATTCCTCTTGTTTTAAATCAAAAACCGGCCTACCCCTGGAATCCACGACAACAAAAGGAACTTGCAGCGCCTTAACCGATAGGTCGTAATGGAGCGGTTTATGCTCCTGTTCCCGGTTCGTCTGCGCTGTCAAAGGGAAGGGTGAAAAAAAAGTAACAAATACCAATAACGAAATAAAACAGAACTCCAGGCATTTTTTTAGCCTGTTGGACTTCAAAACGTTCTCCATTTCGTTCCTCCTTTTACTGGAAATTTCAAATTCTATTATAATCTACTTTTTTACCTTTGTCGAGTCACTTCAAGAAAAAGGGGTGTAAAAGAAAAAAGACACATTGAGAGAATAAAAATTCTATGGAGCTTATTGACTTTTATGAAATTTGGGCGTAATATGGAGACGAAAAAGGATGATAATTTTAGTGGAGTACCCACTTAAAAGGAAATGCCCGTGTCCAATTCACGGTGAACCAAGACACATTATTGGAAATCTACAAGTTTATAAATTCCTTCTTCAACATTATATTTATATGTTTTTTGATCTATTGTCCACGTTCTTTCTATGCTACCTTCAATGTTTATCTGTCGATTTCCCTTTATCCCATGCAATTTATAAACGACCTGGCCATTCGAGACGTAGTACTTACCAAAACGCCACCTGGTTTGATTAAATTGAGATGAAACGTTTCCTATTCGAAATATATCTTTTATCACCATGTGCGTCTCTTCTTGGCCTACATCCAGTAGCTTATTTGTATATATTTTTTTTTCGCTGTTGAACTTGTACGTTTTCCAGCCTCCTATAATCCATTCTCTATATAAAAGACCTTCTCCGATGAGTGTTAATTCATCGTTCTCTTTTTTATATAGAAGGTAGGCAGGTTCACCCTTCGGCTTTGCTAATTTGATTACAACATAGATCATTTCTACCAGGTTAGGTTCATTTTTTATTCTAGAGATATCCTCTAGCACCGAATTTGTCTCAATTGAGTCAGCAATATCCCCATACGCCGGTACAAATAAAAATTCTCCATCGATCAAGAGTAAAGTAAGTTTAGATTCTCCTTGTTGCGTAAAACGTGTACATAAAAGCTTATGCGTTCTTTTCCCAATAATTCTCGCTTCTTCCCATACTAAAGAATCATTTTTTAAAGGAACAAACAGATTTTTCTCATCTGTTACAATAACTTCATCCCTTGCTTCATTTAATATTTGCCGACCAATAACCCCAAAAGCCGTGTAAGGCCAAACATCCTCATTGCGCTGGATATAATTTTCGATTGAGATATGTTCATTATATTTTCTATCAACAATAAGATATATCACAGAGATAAGATGGCCTTTTAGCCGACCTGAGTGATAATATTTTTTACTCTTTAAGACACTAAACCTGGAATTGAGTTCAGATAAAAAACCTACCATGATGAATATTATACTTATTAGAGCAAAAATTATTGAACGTCTATTCATAGCTACCTCCTATGTCTTTAACATATTCTTTCTTATACAGTATGAATCTTTAAAAATAATATTACGATTATCGATGTTCGAACTTATTAATCATTTGAAGTGCTTTTCTTGAAGCTTGTCTCACAAATACCACTACATCATTACGCGCTAAAGTGGTAAGAGCTTCATTAGATTTTTTATTTCCTATCATTCCGAGAGCAGATGCAGCCTCTCTTCTAATAACCCAATTTTCATCATCTAAAAGAGCCATTAAAGGCTTTAGGGCACGATTATCACCAATATGTGCTAATGTCCTGATTGCTGTTACCTTCATGTATGTTTTTTCATTAGATAAATATGAAATTAAAATGTTGATTGATTTTGTTTTATCGTTGGTTATCTCAAGAACTTTCTCCAGTATTTCCTGGAAGTTCCACATCCTATCAGATAGCATCTCATAGAAATGCTTCGGATATTTCGAATTTGGCATAAAAACAGTTGAAATATGAGCCGCATAAGACAACCAGCTATCTCTTTTCTTTTTTGCATATTTAAGTGTCTCTATAATAATTTTCAAATTGTCTTCAGATGTACCCCGATATAATGATTCTTCAGTACTCTTTGCCAGCTCACGGTTATAATCTCTTAATAGAGATATGAAATGTGGAAAGGCCGATGGGCCGATCATTAACAATGCTTTTGTAGCGGTAAATCGATATCCAGAATTTTTATCTTTTATGCCCTGGAGTAATGGTCCAATGGCACGATCATCCCCAATCTTACCTAGAGCTAATGCGGCATGCTCCCGAACCTTGGGTTCCTTGTCATCAAGTGAATTTAACAGTAGCTCTACTGATCGGGCATCTCCAACCTCCCCAAGAGCTTTAGCAACTCTGCAACGAACCGTGGAACTGGTATCTTTTAGAGCCTTGAGAAGAGATGGCACAGAAGATTTCCCAATTCTCTTAAACGCTTCAATCAAGATCCAAGGATATACGCTTTCGTCGTTTTTTAAAACATCAATAAGGGGATCAATGGCCTTTTTGTCTCCAATGTTCGCTAATGCAGCCGCTGCCCTCCACCTGACATTTTTATTATTGTCTTTTAATGCTTTGATCAAAGAATCCGTAGCACTGGTATCTCCTAAAGATATCAAAGCTTCCGCCGCCCAGATTCGAGTATAGTCTTTTTTATTTTGAAGCATTTTTAGCAAAAAAGGGATAAGAGCGGTACTATCTCCGATTCTTTCTAATGCGACGACAGAATTAAATCTGACTTCATAGTTAGTATCATTCAAAGCTTCGATCAAGGGTTTTATCAGGTGGCTATCTCCAAATGTCCAGAGTGCACGAGATGCTTTTTGACGGACGATTGCATTTTTATCATTTAGAGCTTTAAGTATAGACTTCAATGCTGACGGGTCACCAATTTTTTCAAGTGCATCAACAGCTCTCCATCGAATTTCATAATTTTTATTTTTTAAGGCGCGGATAAGGGGTTTGGTTGCAATTTTATCCCCAATGGATCCCAGGGCACTAACTGCTGCTTTTCGGACTTCCAGATTTTTATCCTTTAAAGAAGAGATCAGCGGATTCAATGCTTTGCAATCTCCAATTTCTCCCAAAGCTTCTGCGGCTTTTTGTCGAACGAGTGGTACCCTATTTTTCATTGAAAAGATTAATGTCTCTAAAGCCTGGATATTTCCTTCTTTTCCATATCGTCCTAAGGCTACCACTGCGCCTGACATGAATTCTTCACTTAACCCTACCCCTATCCGGAGAATTTTACTTAAATGTGCGACAGCAATTGAATCATCCTCTTCTGGTACTCTATATTTCTTAGTAAGTAGTATCTTCGACTTTATTGAGCGCTTTATAGAAAATTTCCATGTCAATATATTCTGTTTTAATTCCCCTGTAGGGTAAATTGCTTTCTCTACAAGATTTATAGCCTCCTTTACACCTGTTTCTGAAACTGCCGCATAAGAATCAAAGGGCTGATTAATTGACTTTAGAGCGAGTCTCTTATTCAATTTTTTCCTGGTTATATCATCAGTCACAATCCAAACTGCTGTTTGAGCGATGACCTCAAGGGGATGTTCTTTCCCTATCACCTTCATTAATTTTCGAAGATCCTCTGAGGGTGGGGCAGCGATGATATCAAATTTTGAAGAATGATCTGGCACCGATTTGTATGCATTGGCGCATGCTGCAGGAACCGTCACTTCGGCTTTCTGGTGGTGTAAAAGATAGATACTGACGGGCGAAGTTGATACCATGTTTTGAGCCGTCCCACGATTCTTGAAATAGGTCCCTGCGGGAATTTTTACATTAATCCCATTTTCAGACAAACGAACTGCTTTTATTAAAACATTTGATAAGCCAGCACCAGAAGCTTCAAATTTAGCTCTCCCTGACTTTTCTGCTTTTACTATATTCAAAGTTTCGAAATTGTCTTCTGCGGTTATAGGAGAGAAATTATCCTCCTTAGCTTCACTTGTTGTGTATTGAAAGGTACATATTATCAAAATGAAAGTAAATACTGCGATATAATTAATTTTCAAATAACTGATAAGAGGAACTTTCTTTTTTATCATAACAGTATATTAAAGGAAATATTGAAGAAAGTCAATAGATTTTGAATGAATAATTTTTTCATAGGTAATCTATTTTTTTGTTTTGAATAAAACCCGACCTTAAGGGCTGAGCACTTTTTCTTCACAACTTTTCGGAAAAACAACTCAGTTATGGGAAGGGGACAGGGAAGGGGACAGGCAGGCAAAAAAAAATTGCTTATACTTCAACTTCTAAGAGTTTTTTCAATACGTCTTTAAGCTGGCTCCACATAAAAGGCTTTGTCAGGGCAGCTTTAAAACCATAACTTTCGAAATCAGACATGACCGGGTTGGTGGCATAGCCGCTGATGACAATGGCTTTAACCTCCGGGTCTATTTGTAGAAGCTGCTTAATCGCATCTTCGCCATTCATTCCACCCTTTACGGTTAAATCCAATATCAGTACATCAAACCGTTGACCGGAGATTAATGCCTGTTGGTACAATTCAACGGCTTCTTCCCCATTTTTCGCCAAACCCACGTCATATCCCAGGCGCTTAAGCATCTGGTTGGATATATTGAGCACCATCTCCTCATCATCCATGACCAGTATCCGTTTCCCGGCGCCAGTGTCAGCTCTGCTTCGCTCCTTTTTTTCAGCAGCTTTATCCGGGATTGCCGGCAGGTAAACATAAACTTCAGTACCCTTTCCACATTCCGATTCGATATGGAGATAGCCGCCGTGTTTAGCGAGAATCGAATAAGCAACGGTAAGTCCTAATCCCATTCCTTTGGCAGTACCCCGCTGTTTGGTTGAGTAATACGGATCAAATACATTGGGAAGGTCGCCTTTGGGAATACCGCGCCCGTTGTCTTTGATTACAATTTTAACGTAGCTGCCCGGTGAGATGGACATGGCAGACTCTATACCCTTTCGTTTACCTGCATTTACTTTGATATTCTCAGCTTTTATTTCGATATTTCCCCCCCAGGGCATGGCTTCTTTTGCGTTTTCAATGACATTGTAAAAAAACTGTCTGACCTGCCCTTCATCACCGTCAACCTTCCATAAATCAGCAGGAAGGGAACAGTCACACACTATATTGGAACCACTGCACTCAAGGCTTACCACATTGTCAATCAATTTCTTCATGGATAACGGTTTCCGCATTGGCGTTCCACCGGAAGAGAAGGTGAGAAATTTCTGGGTTAAATCCACGGCTCTTAAAGTGGCCTTTTCGATCTCATTTAACAGGTCAACGATGCCGTTTTCAGGTTCCGATTCCATCTTTGCCATGGAGGCATTTCCTAAAATAACGGCCAGGAGGTTGTTAAAATCATGGGCAACACCTCCGGCAAGAACGCCGATGGCTTCGAGTTTCTGTGCTTTTAACAGCACTTCCTCCATTTGTTGACGCTGGTGAATTTCATTTTCCAATTGTTCATTGGCTTGTTTTACTTTTTCGTTTTGAATACAGGCGATACAGGAACGAGCCAGTTTTTCATTCAATTTATTTAACGATTGGAGTACGGAGAGCTCTAAATCCGTGCTGCTTTTCACCAGTAAAAGCAGCCCGAAATCAACCAGTTCCATGATATGATAGAAACTCGTTCCCTTCCATTGACCGTTAATAGGCAGCTTTAGTAAAAATTGGGGCAGCCGGGAGGGAGACAGCTCTTGAGGAATGTGTTCCAGTGCATGACGGCAGGTGGGGTTGCGTTTTATTTCACGGGGAATGGAATAAACCGGGACGAACCGGCATACTCCCTCGGGGAGCGTTTCCAACCAGAATACGGCACCGGCTGAGCAATTGAGCTTCTTGAGATAAGCGGTCAGGCTCTCTTGCAGCATTTTATTAATATCGAGACTATTGCCTATTGACATGGCAATTTCATAAAAAACTTGCAGTTGGATGAGGGAATTCTTCATAATGCCTCCAGCAGTGCCACCACTGAAGTTTTGTTGTAAAACAGGCTCTTGATGTCGCGGTTATCCAGGGTTTTGACGATCACATCTTTAAAACCATCCAGGGTCCGGGTTTTATCTGTATGTATCATCATTGAAATATCTCCTCTTCAATACCGTAACCAATACCGTACTCAGCCAGGCCGGAACCAAATCCAAAAAAGAACCCGGCTAAATTTTAACCTCGACCTTTTTAATTGGCTTCCATATTTTAAAGAAGCCGGAATGGTTTTTCAAGAGGAAACAGAAAAAAAAATTTTTTTCTTTCTTGCCTGACACCTTTTCTTCCTATTGATAAATTCTCTGGATTGTGTTAAGAATATACTTTATTATTAACATTAACTGGAAAACTTTGCGCTTTTTACCGCATTGTAAATGTCCTTCGCGGCTAAAAACAAAAAGGAGTGAAAATGGTTGGTTTTGAATTTTTAGACTGGTTCTGGTTGATTGCGTTTATTTTATTAATGGTAGGCAGCGGTATTCTTTTCTACCGGTTGGGAAAACGTTCGGAATCGGATTTTTTCCTGGCGGGCCGGGGTCTGCCCTGGTGGCTGCCGGCTTCATCGGTTTATGCCACCCACACGGCCACGGATACGCCCATGTGGGTGGCGGGTGTGATTTACAAATACGGCTTTACCGGTTTGTGGTACACGTTTTTTTCAGCCTGGTGTGCCATCAGTGCGTTTGTCACCACCCGTATTTTCCGGCGTTCCCTGGCCTACACGCAGGCGGAATGGCAGACGCTGCGATTCGGCGGTATGGCCGGTGAATTACTGCGGGGCTGGATTGCCGGGTGGCAGGTTTTTATAAATATGTTCATCCTGGGTTGGGTGGGTATAGCTATGGGCAAGGTGTGCAACTTCCTTTTCGGATGGCCGCTGTGGATTGGTTTGATCCTGTTCTCAGCGGTTTGTGCCATTTACGTACTGGCTGCGGGTTACTGGGGCGTGGTCATGGCGGACTTCCAGCAGGGGGTTATTGCCTTCCTTGTTATTGTGATTGTCTCCATTTGGGGCATCCATGCCGCAGGCGGCCCCTCTGCCATTATCTCCAAATTGAAAACCTATAATAGTACCTGCATATGGAAATTGCCGGAGGAAATCCCGGAGTCAGGCGGTGTTTTGCTGCGGATAACCAACCCGGAAACCAATGAAATATATGCCCAAACCGAAACACCGATTCCCATTGTAAACGAAATGGCGGAAGAGCGTTTAAAAGAAACCGGGGAAAAGGTTTTGAACGTGATTACCAATATAAAAAACCAAAGCAGTGAACTCAAGATATTGTTCCCCACCCCCGGCGACACATTAGTGGCTGGTCATGCTCACCAGGTGGTGTGGACAGCCGGTAAAGCCGGGAAACATGTCAATGTGGATTATTCACTGGACAATGGCAGCACCTGGGAGAATATAGCCGCGAATCATCTGGACGGCCATAAGTGGAAAATTAATCCCTTTAGTTTCACTGGTTTTTTTAAAGGAGACTTTCCCGCGGCCTGGTTCCTCACCATGATGTTTATCGCGGTGCTGGGTGGTCTGGGCATGGGCACCTCCATTGACTGGTATGCGGAAGCCCAGCGCATCCAATCGGCCCGGACCGTTAAAGATGCCTCCTGGAGTATCTGGTCTGGAACCGCGATGGTACTGGTAAGAAATGCCTTATGGGCCGCGGCAGTCCTGGGCTTTTTCGTGCTTTACCCCAACCTGGCCCGGGTCAAAGATTATGAAATGGGCTGGTTCAGGCTGGGCTTTGAAAATCTCCCTATGGGTATGATCGGTTTCTTTTTTGCGGCAATTGTGGCCATTCACATCTCCACCATATCCACCCAANNTTCCTATATCACCCGGGACCTGTATCACCATTATATCAATCCCAAAGCCAACCAGGAACGCCTGATCTGGGTGGGACGAATCGCCACGGTTATCCTTCTCCTGGGTTCATTTGTTTTTGGTGCTATTATGGAAACTATCACCGAATGGTTGATTTTTGCGTTGTGGATCATGGCCGCAGGGGTCTGGTTTCCCAATATTCTCCAGGTACTGTGGTGGCGGTTCAACGGTTGGGGCTATCTCACCGCCTGGATTTCCAACCTGGTACTCTCCTGGCTGGTGGTATGGGTGCTTCCCGCCTTCGGGGTGCTGCCGAAATTAAAAGATTATCAACAGTTCTGGCTTTTAATGGGTTTAGGCCTCATTATATATATTCCGGTCACCCTTTTTACCAGAGCCGAAAATATGGACCGCCTGGTCAAGTTTTACGTGATGTCCCGGCCCCTGGGCTGGTGGGGACCGGTGAAACGGGAAGCCCAAAAGAGAGGATTATTATAAAAGGAGACTAACATGGCTTTAATACGACGAACCTGGACGGCAAAAGAGGCCGATGAGTGGACGAAAGAAGACGTGATTACCTCGATTATTGCACCGCTGATTTATTTTCTCCTCACTATAGGTGTGGCATTGAGTGCGCTGTTGATCCCCGTAGGGTTTATCTTACTTGCCGCAGGTATACTGCTGACAGGGGTAATGATTTTTATTATCAATCCCAAACTTTCCGTTCTTTCCGAGGATTACGAAAAAAAACAAAAAAAATACCTGGAAGAACTGGAAAGAAAAGTAAGATGGGAAGATTGAGAAAAGGAGGAACAGCATGGATACTGGCCTGAAAATGGTTATAGGAATGTCGCTGGCTTATATTACATCGTTTGCCGGTTTAGTGCTGGCATACGTTTCATATAAAAAGCACCGGAAGAAAAAAGAGGAAGAACAAGAAACCGGGGAAAAGGAGACAACACAATGAGTAAGATTATATTCGGCATTGTGGTCCCCGGTGTGGTGTTTATATGTTCCTTTACTATAACATACCTGTTGTACCGTCATTTCTCTAAGAGAACCCCCGGTGGTGACAGCCGGTTAAGGTGATGGGATTGAGCTGGATTCACCGCCAAAATAAGTGGTGAATTTGGTTTGAGGATTGCAAAATTCGTTGTTTTATTGTAAAATGGCATAGCAAGAAATTAAAACAATGAAAAAGAAAGTCTACATCGAAACATCTATTGTGAGTTATTTGACGGCACGTCCAAGCCGTGATCTGGTTATTGCCGCTCGACAAGAAATTACTCATGAACTCTGGCAAGTTCTTCAAAAACAATACGAGATATATATTTCTGCACTTGTTATCCAGGAAGCATCTCGAGGAGATGAAAATGCGGCTGAGAAACGATCTAGCGTACTGGCTAATATTCCTGTTCTCGAAATCTCACCCGAGGCTCAAGCTCTTGCTAGAGGTCTCATCGCAGATAATGCAATTCCATCTGATTATGAAGAAGATGCGCTCCATATCGCCACCGCAAGCACCAGTGGAATAGATGTTCTATTAACCTGGAACTTCAGTCATATTAATAATGCATTTACAAAGACAAAAATTATTAAATCCGTTGAGCATCACGGTTATGAACCACCAATAATATGCTCACCGGAAGAATTACTAGGAGAGTGAAATGAAAGACCCAATAGTGGAAGAAGTTAGAAAAGCGCGTCAGGATCACGCAAAACAATTCAATCACGACCTCACGGCAATTTGCGCTGATCTTAAGAAAATCGAAAAAGAGTGTGGAAATAGATTAGTATCACTGCCGCCAAAGTTGCTGGAAAAGAAAAAGGGAACAGTCCTCGCCGCATGAAAAAGGAGGGAAAAGTAGAAAGTGGCAAGATTTTACGATTAGTTAAACAACCCGGACCAGCCGGAACCAAAAAGGAAAATTTGCCACCAAGACACGAAGACACCAGGGATTTTTATTATAAAAAGTTTTTCTTTGTGTCTTTGTGCCTTTGTGGCCATTTTTTTTATTTTCTGCCGGGAAACGGCAAGATATTAGAATCAGGTAACCAATCCTAAAAAGGTTTTTCACAATAGCTGGTAGATATTGGACAATATCTGAAAGGTTTTTCACATTTATGAAGAGTAATTTCACATATATCCGGTGATATTTCACATAATACAGCGGGTTTATCACACTTCCCCGGAGGTTTTTCACATTTCCCCTGTTATCGGCAATTTTTTTTAAACCTTTGATGGATTTTTTTCGTATTAATAACTTTAGAAGGAGTGCTGGCCGATTCCTTTGAAGTTTCCATGGATTGGTTGATATGCAGTAGAGGTCCAATGTTGTATGGTGACCGGATGGAGCAAAAGCAAGAAACAGGACTGGGAAGTGTGTTGGGTGAAGTTAAGGAGTTGTTGGAACATATGGAGCATATTCCGCTGCTGCGTCATGAAGTGTTAAGTTTTTTCTATAAATTTAAGCTGGAGAATCGTGAACTGGTGGAAACATCTATGAAGGGCAGCAAAATAGAGGAAGAAAAAGAAAACGATTAAATTTGTATTGGCAGTTGATCAGGTAGTTGAATTTATATTACTGATGGTGTTTTCCCGGGATGTTTGCGACGCCTACCCATTGTTTGATGAGAACGGAGTTCCACCGTTCCAGTCGATTTCGGAAAGTCGCATCAGGAGCGGGAAAACAAAATCAGCAAAATGTTTCGGGTTTTTCAGTTAATCCGTGAATTACCATATATTACCATAAAAACCCATATATTACTGTAAGTTCTGGGCACAAATTAGGCACAGTCAATTGAGCATGCCAAAAGGCTATTAACATTCTGACATTCTGACCCACCGTCCCCGATGCATAATCCAGAGTTATCCGACCACCAATTCCGATTCAGTCGTCCAATGATACAGGCAGCTAAATGAAGAAAATAGAATGCAGTGTGCGAGGTTTCTAGGGGTTTGCAAAAAGGAGACCCCATCGCATATTAACCGTTCTTTCAGATTTTTTTCATACTGCCAAAAAGCAGGGCAATCGTCCACTTTTTCCAAATTTTGCAGTCGATCTCTTTTAAGTGGACAATTGCGTCGGAATCAGTGGACGAATAGATCGGAATATGTACCCTCCCCCGCTTTATGTAATTTCTAGTACCTATAACGCAGCCTTACTGTTCGGAAGCTTTCTGAACCGCAGACACAAATCATATCTATTTGAGCACAATTTGTGCAATATATCCGCCCACATCGCTGGCATTCATCCCCCGGCCCTTCATCGCCTCGCTTCATACCTTCTGTACTCATAAAAGTACCTATATTAAGAGATTTTGCATATTGTGATCCTCCTCTGAGATTTATTAACGGTCGGCCACAAATTTCACATGTTAAGCTTCGTTTCAAACGGACAACGTTGAACACAGCGAAGCTTATTCCCAAAGCTAATATCACAAACATGCATATACCCCCACATAGAATATTAGCAATAATTGGGGCAGCAAGTATACCTATGATAAAAATCACTCCTCCTAGCCTAGATCGAGGCACATTCTGAAAATCTGAATCGCGCATCACAGTTCTCCCTTATTTTTTTCTTTTTGTTTTTTTTAATAAATTTATTCGTTTTCTCAAGGCGTTCAATGGGTATTCGGGCGCTTCCGACTTCTCAGCTTTCAATAACTGTTGCTTAGCTTCTTCTAATCTTCCCATTTTGGTATACAATATTCCCAGGTTACAATGCGCAAGAGGATAATTTCCATTCATGATTTCTATAGCTTTTAGGAAATGTTTCTCTGCCATATCATAATTGTTTAATCTTGAATAAGCTCCACCTAAATTGTGTTCTGCAAAAGGATAGTTTTTTTCTATTCTGCAAAATTGTTTTAGTATTTCAATTTCCTCCTTTCGTCTCCCGGTACGTCGATATATATTTGATCTCACAAACAGTAAAACTGCCTTTATCTTATTGTAATTGTTTTTATCTTTGTCTTTGTTAATTTTTTTTAATAATTTATCAATACAATCTAAACATCGGTCATACAGCTCAAAACTGATTAATTCTCTTGACTCTTCAAACTCTTCAAATTCTTTTCTTACGTTCTCATCAACCTGCTTCTTTGCCTCTTCATAGAGATCTTTATAGGGCTTCTTATAGGGCATCGGTGTTTCTTCAGAATTATCTTGAAATATTTTACCTTGAAATGTTTTTATAAAAATTTTATAAATACGTTCCACTTCTTTAATAAGATTCTCATTTCCTAAAAAACTAGCAAAATTCTCTGCATTAGCAAGCATTCGAGATGCTTTATGTTGCTGCCCCAGTCGTATATAACATAGAGCCGCCCCCATACTTGATAAACAAGCCACTAGAGGATCCCCCAAAAAATCAGAAGCCCATTGAAGTACCGTTAAATAACCATCCAATGCCTCTTCATATCTTCTTTTCGCAAGCTTTCGGTCAGCAGCTAATCTTAATCCATAACAAAAAATCTCCTTGTCTTCAATCTCTTCCGCTATTTTCATCGCTTTTTTTAAGATTTCGTCTGCTTTTTTATCATTTGGGCTATTAATCCATTTGTTTGCGATGTAGATCAGAGTTTTTGCATAGAGAGATGGATAAAGTTTTTGCTTTCTTGCTTTTTCAATATATTCTCGAACCTCCATAGAAACTTTCAAAGCGTGATCCTTTTGACAACGATTATTGAGGACATAACTTAAATTCGATTTTGTTACTAACCAGCTCCATTCGTTGTGTGCTAAATTTTCCCGATATTTCTTTATAGCTTCTTCAAGGAAAACTTCTGCACGAGCCCAATTTCCCCGCTGTAAATATAGCCTCGCTATGCATGCAAGTCCATCACCCGGTCGTAATCTAAGACGATCTATCCAGTCTTTAAAAGAAGTGTTCTGTCCCTCTGGTTCAATCTTCTCGACTATTCCAGTCTCTGTATCGCCCCAGGCATCGAGAAAAAAACGGCTCACCCTTGAAGTGATATTAAGCTGTACCTCTTCTTCAGAGTCCGGTTTTAAAAACTCTCGATCTCCGGCATTCTTTATCCATTTTTCTACTGTCACCGGCAATTTGCTCGTATGTTCGACCCAAACACCACGACACTGAAACTCTCTGGCCGTAAGTATAGGCATGATATCGGATACATCCGAACCTGAGTACCCAAGAACCACGATTTTCTTATTCTTTAATACTTTCTGGAGAAATAGTGCTTTTGGTATGCTTAAAAAGGTCTTCGGATGAATCCATCTGAGTTGCTTTTTCCCTTTCTCTGAATCAATATCATCTCCGAGGTATATGGTAGCATCGCAGCTCAGCGTCACGCCTGTAAGTGTCGGGGCAAGACTGTTGTAATCATTGAGGTCACCGTGTATCTTGGCCAGCACGCCATTCGTGAGTTCCTTATCGATGGCTTCCTGGTACTCCTTGTCCTTTATCAGTACCTTTGGCTTTTCTCCATTAAAACATTTAGTATAGGCGTCCTCGATTTTTTTGTCAAAATTAGTAGTGATGACCGTATGACCCTGCTTCAAAGCATAGGCAATCATCCTGTGATGAAGATTGGGTAGACCTCCCTTCAGAAATTCTACAAATCTGATAACTGGAAACCCCAAAACGTCATACAGGGCTTGGAATGTGGCTTCAAATGGGAGTGAACATTGACCTATAGACTCATTATTCTGGATATCCATTAAATCATAGGAAAGTCGCTGATATACACCATCTTCTTTATCTGATTCGAGGATTTGACATATCTCAGGTTTGTCCAAGTTAAAAATGACGTGAAACACTTCTCTCAGAATCTGGGAAGCCAGCGGCAGACACGATGTAAGTCCACAAATTAATAGTGAAGGCATTCCACACGATCACGTAACCACCTAAATGGATATTTTAATTATTGGAATCGATCGGAAGCATTATCACTACTTTACAAAGCACATATTTACGGCTAAAGGAAAAATGGGTTAAACGGATACTTTAATTCTTGGAATTTTGGCTAAAATCTGAACTTTAAGCGGTTGTATTTATACGGATATGAAATTCCAGCTCCCACAAAGAAAATTAGCGGAGATTCACTGATTTTTTTTAATATTTTCTCCTCAAACTCAGACAAAGAATGGCGACCAAATTCTGGATATTGAATATCCAGTGGCGAATATGAATCCAGTATAGCGCATATTTCCTGAGAACGCTGCATCCTCTGTTGGATTCGCGATGCTGCCGCTCTAGCTTTTTCATTGCTGTGAGTATCATTGGAAAGTTGGTAACACTTTAGGGCACGTTCCCATTCCCCCAACTGTTCATAAGGAATACCAAGGTTGTAATAGATCTCATGGTCGGGCTTGTAAACAGCAATGGCCTCTTCGTATCTCTTGATAGCCTCTTTATAGTTCTTCTGAGCCACTCGAATGTTCGCTAGATTATTCAATGCATTTTGATTGTTCTTATCATCAAGACCTAATTCCATCGCCTTTTCTATCTGTAACTCAGCCTGTGAATATCGACCATTATGCAATAAAATATTCGATAGACTGATCCGTGCCTGGGGGTAATCCGGCTCTGCTTCTATGGCCTGCTCAAACATATTCTGGGCCTCTTTGAATAATCCCTGCGTAGCCAACATTATACCTTTACTATTCATCAAAGATGCATCCATCCATTCCTTAGTAAATCTTTTATCTAGTGGTTTCGTAACTCTTTTTTCAGGATTATTCCTATAAGTATATTCATGGGAAAAAATCGAGATCTGCAAGGCCTTGGTTATAAGCCAACCGACTCCTATTGNNGGTTATAAGCCAACCGACTCCTATTGAGGTGATAACTGCAATCGTCCAATTGTGAGATAAATGCCAGATAATGAACAAGAGGATATTTGAAAGACATGGGAAAGCAAGAAAACAGGTTTGCCTATCCTTGAGAAATTCATCTCCAGTAGATTTAATAAAAATATATCTTGCATGGCGTATTACATAAGCACAAAGAATTCCAATGAATCCAGCTAGGTAACCATTGAAATTGGTAAGTAGAACTATTAATACCCAGATACCACCAAACGTTGCTCCACCTATAATGAACGACGAACAACCAATTGCAACGGGTGATTTTTCTTTAGGTTGTACCATCTAACTTATTCTTTTTTTTTGTTCTACGCAAGCTTCCGCCCTTAAGGGATGTATTTAACCTCCATCCCTTTAAGCCTCGCCAACTCAGTTTCTCTCCTTCTATACATTTCCGGTCTTACCGGGAGATTATTATTTACCACACCTTGAGAAAGAAAGTCAACCCCCCGTTCCACACTTTTTTAAAAATGAGTATTTCTACCTACTTCCATGATTTTGATCTTTCCCAAAAAATTTTGCTTTTTACTTTGGCTTTTAAGGATGAGATGAACAGAGGCGATGCAAACTAAAAAAGTGACCTTGTGAAATCATTTACTGAAGCTGGTTTTCAGCCGCACTTTGTTTGATGAGAACAGACTGCGTAAAACCATGCCAAAATGAAAAGGTAATTATACCAACTTTTCTCTTCCAGTACAACCAAATCATGAATGTACAACTTTAGTTGTACAAATTTTTAATCTATTTTTCATACCAAAAATACGACTTTTGGAGTATTGACAAACACCATTATGTGCACTACTATTGATTTATTGATCTTCTACTTAAACCAGGATAAAATGAAAGAAATTCTATGATGTGCAGCCGTTTTATAACGGGTAGTCAACAGTAAACAGGATAAAATATTAAAAATAGGAGGTTTAAATACGGGTAAAGAAAGAGAATTTCCTTAACGGTTTTTGTGTTGGTAAAGGGCACCTATATCCGGTAACAGTCAAAAATTACTGCGCCGACCAGATCATTGCCTGTGCCCGGCTTCCATGGAGATCAATGCATTTCAAAATAAAATGGTCTCGAGGTCTCAATGTAAAAAGAAACATGCAGCGACGTTTTCAATCGAGGGAGGAACAGCGGTTCGGTGTATGAGAAGTCGAGAAGGCGCACAAAAATTATATTTAAAATCTAAAATAATTGGGAGGTAATTGCAATGATTAAGAAAAAATGGAGACTCATTACCCTGATTTTCGTTTTATGCTGCTTTATGGCAACCGGCTCAGATGTCAAAACCGGTAAAGTCCTTCACCGGTTCGATAGGCTCACATACGCCGAGGGTACGGGTCCGGGCGGTAACCTCAAGATCGGTTATTATGAATATGGCATCGATTACCCGGGTTTCGGCGTCACCGAAGACAGCGGTGTCTGCACCATGATTACACCCGACGTCATAACCATTGATTTAGAACACAAAGCCCAGGGGACAACCCCATATTCCTACACCTGTTACCGAAATACCCACGAGGCAATAAACGGCGGATATTGTCCCCTGAATGACGCTCAATATTACGGCCAGGCGGCTTACGATATGTATAAAAATTGGTATGGTGTTATTCTGTCTTTTTCTCCGCTCCGCTTAAGGTGTCATTATAAAAAAAATTACGATGGTGCGTTCTGGGATGGTTTAACCCTGACCATTAATAAGCAGGGGAAAAACTACAGATCAACTGCGGTGGTCACGATTTGGGACACCAACAACGCCCCGGTTGCCAATGCCGCGGTCTTCATCACCTGGAGCGGTGTGGTAAGCGGGAGTGATTCAGGCATTACCGGGCCCGACGGCACCGTGACCTTTGAATCTCCCCCGGTCAAATCCACCGGTCCTTTTACCATTACGGTAGACAACGTCACCCATGCCGCCCTGCCCTACAATCCCGCACTCAACAACGAAACCTCGGATTCCGCTTCCTATTAGGGCTCGGGTCATACGATGGTACACGATTATTATAAATAAAAAAAAAGGAGGAATCTAAAATGAACAAGAAAAAATGGGGATTTATTACCCTGATTTTCGTTTTATGCTGCCTTATGGTAACAAGCTCATGGGCGGCTAAAAAAGTCAAGTTTTACCAGGCAAATGCCAACGATTATATCAGGATGCTGAATGAAAAGCCGGGCCAGAGAATGGTTAACGCTTTTGGCCTGACCCGGGATGAAGCATTGGTACTGCTTCGCCAACGAACGGATTTCAATGGGGTCACCCATTACCGTTATCAACAGGTCTATAAGGGCATCCCGGTCTGGGGTATGCAAACCATTGTCAGCGTAGGCCCCGATAATCGCGTGGTTCGGCTTAACGGCACCATGGTCCTGGATATTGCCAAAGATATCAAGGGCATTCCGCCTGTTTCGTCATTGGACCCGGCGGCCGCATTAAAGCGAATGAAAGAACGGCATAAGGGGAAAGATAAAAGAGCAAAATGGCTTTTCAAGAATGAGCAATATGGGACGTATATTTATATCGATAAAAAGCAAAAGGCCCATCCCTGTTACGTGGTCTCCTTTTTTGCCGATAGGGAATGCGCTGACCCGTCACGCTTTATTCACTTTATCGATATTGAAACCGGCAAAATCCTTCACCGGTTCGATATGCTGGCATACGCTTACGGTGTAGGTCCGGGTGGTAACCTCAAGATCGGTTATTATTACCACGGCGTTGATTATCCGCCTTTTCCCGTCACTGAAAAAAACGGTATCTGCTTCATGGAGACTACCGAGTTAAAAAGCGTTGACTTAAACCACGGCACCACCGGTTCCATCCCCCACGCCTTCACCTGTTATGAAAACACCCACGAACCCATTAACGGGGGCTATTGTCCCTTGAATGACGCCCAGGCGTTCGGCAAGCAGGTTATCGATATGTATAACGGTTGGTATGGTGTCCCGCCGGTCCCTTTTCAGCTCACCTTAAGGTGTCATTATAGTGTCGATTACGACGGTTGGTTCTGGGATGGTACAACCCTGACCTTTGGGGATGGCTATGTAATATTTTATCCACCGGTTGCTTTAGACATTGTTGGCCACGAAGTCAGTCACGGCTTTACCGATTATAACTCCGGTTTAATTTATTCGGGTCAACCCGGGGGTATAAATGAATCATTTTCAGACATGGCCGGGCAAGCGGCTAAGTATTACCTGAAAGGTACCACTGATTACACGTTTGGTAGTGAAATCTGTAAAACCTGTACAGCACTGAAGTATCTGTTTGATCCCCCATTGGACGGTCATTCCATCGATCATGTGGACGATTATTACGAGGGCATGCCGATTCAATACAGCAGCGGGATCTTTAACAAGGCCTTTTATTTAATCTCTGTCAGTCAGGGTTGGACGACACGAATGGCCTTTGATATTTTTGTTAAGGCCAACCAGGATTACTGGGAGCCGGAAACCGATTTCCAGCAGGGGGCGGAAGGCGCCATGTATGCAGCCCTGGATTACGGGTATCCCTGTGGAGATGTAAAAAATGCGTTTGCGGTTGTGGGTATTAATTTAACATGTCCTTCACCCTGCCAGGGAATTATCATCAATCCCGGTTTTGAAACCGGCGACACCTCGGGTTGGACCGTAACCGGGAATGTCAGTATCACTTCCGACGCCCACAGTGGTTCCTATGCGGTCAGCCTGGATGGCGCCGGCAGCTCGGTTGAACAGGTGATTACCAACCTCTGCGCCAGCACCTCTTATACGGTATCCTGCTGGGGTAAAGCCAAATCCCAGGCCGATGTATACCTGGGGGTGAAAAATTACGGCGGCACTGAACAGACAATACAATTTACCGATTTCAAAAATTTCGTCAAGAAGTCCATCACCTTTACCACCGGTGCCGCCAATACCAGTGCCACCATATTCTTTATTAAGCTGGATAGTCGATTCACCGGGATTGGCGATGATTTCGAGATTATTAAAAACTAACAAAAAAATAGGAGGATTTAACAATGAAAGAGAAAAAATCGCTGTTTAAGAGTAACATCTTGTTTACTTTTACTATAATTTTTGTTGTCTGCTGCTTTATGGCAACCAGCTCATGGGCAGCCAGGAAAGTCGAGTTTTACCAGGCAAATGCCAACGGTTATATAAAACTGTTGAATGAAAACAAAAGCCTTGAGGGCGTATCCATGGGTAAAACCCTGGGCCTGACCCGGGATGAAGCATTCCTATTGCTTCGACAGGGTACGGATTTCAACGGGGTAACCCATTACCGTTATCAACAGGCCTATAAGGGATTCCCGGTCTGGGGAATGCAGACCATTGTCAGCGTAGGCCCCGATAATCGCGTGGTCCGGCTTCACGGCACCATGGTCCTGGATATTGCCGATGACATCAATGGCATTCCGCCGGTTTCCTCGTTGGACCCGGCGGCCGCATTAAGGCAAATGGAAGAAAAGCATAAGGCAAAGGATAAAGG
>WVZO01000748.1:0-1921 GCA_011772425.1 Candidatus Aminicenantota bacterium | reverse complement strand
AAGCAAAAGGCCCATCCCTGTTACGTGGTCTCCTTTTTTGCCGATACGGAATACGCCGATCCGTCGAACTTTATTCATTTTATCGATGTCAAAACCGGCAGGGTCCTTCACTCCTTCGATATGCTTAAATACGCCGACGGTGTAGGGCCGGGTGGGAACCTGAAGGTGGGTTACTATTATTACGGCATCGATTATCCGCCTTTTGGTGTCACTGAAACCACGGGCGGTAACTGCATCATGGATACAGCCGACGTACGAACCGGTAGTCTAACCGGAGGTATACCCCATCTCTTCACATGTTACGAAAACACTTACAAGCCGATAAACGGAGCCTATTGTCCCATGAATGACGCCCAATCGTTTGGCCAGGTGGTTTTCGATACGTATAAGGACTGGTATGGTGTTCCCGTACTTACATTTCAGCTCACCTTAGTATGTCATTACGGTACCAATTACGAAAATGCCTTCTTCGATGGTTCAACCATCTACATGGGAGATGGTTATACCACATTTTATCCATTGGTTGGCTTAGACGTTGTTGCCCACGAAGCCAGTCACGGCTTTACCGATTATCATTCCGATTTAATTTATTCCGGTCAATCCGGCGGTATTAACGAATCATTTTCCGACATGGGCGGGGAAGCGGCTAAATATTACATGAGGGGCACCAATGATTTCATGGTGGGTTATGATATCTTTAAAGACCCTGACGGTGCACTGAGATATATGTATGATCCGCCGTTGGACGGGATTTCCATCGATCACGTGGACGATTATTACGAGGGCATGGATGTTCACTACAGCAGTGGGATATTCAACAAGGCGTTTTATTTAATCGCCACCACCACGGGTTGGACCACACGAAAGGCTTTTGATATTTTTGTTAAGGCGAACATGGACTACTGGCAGCCCAGTACCAATTTCCAGCAGGGGGCCGAAGGTGCCCGTGATGCGGCGTTGGATTACGGGTATTCCTGTGACGATGTAAAAGATGCGTTTGCCGTTGTGGGTATTACGTTGACATGTCCGGGAACCTGCCCCGGGACCATCATTAATCCCGGTTTTGAAACCGGCGACACCTCGGGTTGGACCGTAACCGGGAATGTCAGTATCACTTCTGACGCCCATACCGGTTCGTATGCGGTCAGCCTCAATGGTGCCAACAGCTCGGTTGAACAGGTGATTACCGGCCTCTGCGCCAGCACCTCTTATACGGTATCCTGCTGGGGTAAAGCCAAATCCCCGGCCGATGTATACCTGGGGGTGAAAAACTACGGCGGTACTGAACAAACCGTACAATTTACCGATTTCAAAAATTTCGTCAAGAAGTCCATCACCTTTACCACCGGGGCCACCAATACCAGTGCCACCATATTCTTTATTAAGCTGGATAGTAAATTCACCGGGACCGGCGATGATTTCGAGATTGTTCAAAACTAACGGGAATCAAGACTGCCCACTGCCAACTTTGCTCTTCCAGTACAACCAAATCGAAAAAAATACAACTTTAGTTGTATATTTTTTTTTTTTATTTTCATACCAAAAATACGACTTTCGGAGGATTGACAGGCATATTTTCGTGTATTATTATTGAACTTCAACATAAAACCAGGAAAATTAAAATTCTATGATGTGCATCCTTCAGCCTGCACCCCTTTTATAAGGGGTAGTTACCAATCAATAGTAAACACGATAAATAGAATAAAAATAGGAGGTCTAAATATGGGTAAAGAAAGAGAATTTCCTTAAAGGCGCGTATGGTGATAGTCATTTTGGTTGTAGAGAAAACTTACATTTAAAATTTAAAAAATCAGGAGGTAATCACAATGATTAAGAAAAAATGGGGACTCATTACCCTAATATTCGTTTTATGCTGCTTTATGACCACCAGTTCATGGGCAGCTAAAAAAACCGATATTTA
>WVZO01000719.1 GCA_011772425.1 Candidatus Aminicenantota bacterium | reverse complement strand
TTCCATCACGGAAAGAAACAGGGATTTACCAAACCGCCGGGGCCGGATAAAAAATAAATAATTCCCGGCCTTCTCCACGGCAGGCAAAAAAATGGTTTTGTCTACATAGTAACAATTTTGATGAACAAGGAGCTCATAGTTTGCCAACCCATAAGGGATTCTCTTTATCTTCTTATCCTTCATGGTTTCTCCGCTTCCATTATATAGGAATTCCCCTATTTTTACAAGAAAAAAGGTGCCAGGCAAAAAATTCTCTAAAAAAGAAGAAAAAGCAAAAACGGCCAAAATCCACCGCCTGATTTTAGCCACGAAGATAAACAAGGGGGAACCACAGATTACGCAGATTACGCAGATTTTTTTATTTTTTCTTCGTGTCCCTTCGCGTTCTTCGCGGCTTATTTTCATGGTAGTAAAGTTATCTACCTCCAGGAATTGCCAGGGTTGATAAAAGCCAGTTGTAGTGTTATAATGCTGTTATGAAAAATTTACCGCTCAGTATCCAGACGTTTCGTGATTTTATCGAGCTGGATTATATCTACGTGGATAAAACCAAACCCATCCACGACCTCTTTTCAAAAAACGAAACATGGATGAAATAGGATAATACAATGGAGTTTCATATCTCCCGGAAAGCCAGGGAGAAATATAACTTTGACGAATCGCTGTTTCGACTGTCGGGTACTGTGGTGCTTTCCGATTTTAAGACAGTCCGGCACGTTGCTGCGCAGTTGGAGGATGTGAATGCCCAGGCCGGTGAATTAAACGCCATGGGATTGCTGCACGAGGTATTTCACTATGTGGTGCGTCTCTACCGGCAGGAAAAAAACCCGCAGTTGTTGGAAAATTCCATGGAACAACTTCAAAAGAATCTAAGTAAAAAAACATTGGATAAAGCGCTTCGAGTGTTTGCCCGGGAATTTCCACCCACGTCGGTTTACCGCGGCGAATATACCATCGATGAGTACATGAAAGGGACAACAGAAGGAATTCCCAACCGGCAAATTCTAATGGAAGAGCTCATGATGCTGTGGCTGAACAATGTAAATCCCGCATGCCAGTCTTATAAAAAAGAATTGTTCGATGATACGGCTTTGAAGAAGCATTCCGCTTACCAGGCCATTATTGAACAATTGGAATTGTTTTTCGCTGCCCAGCCGTTTTTTGGTCCCAAAAACCAGAACCTGCTGGCCATGCTGAGATCACCGGCTGTGACTGTACCCCATTCCCTGGGGGGGCAATTGGAGTATATCCGGGAATACTGGGAACCATTGTTAGGGGATTTTCAAGCCCGCCTGCTTTCCGGTCTTGATTTGCTGGAGGAAGAGGAAAAATTCAGGGGCCTGGGCCCGGGTGAAACACCGGTCTTGGACTTTTCCGGTGTTTCCTGCGATGAGGAGTACGAACGTTTCACCGCAGATCGCCATTGGATGCCGCGGCTGGTGTTGATTGCCAAAAGTACCCATGTGTGGCTGGATCAACTGTCCAAAACCTACAACCGCACTATTTCACGTCTGGATCAAATCCCGGATGAGGAACTGGATAAGCTGGCTCACCATGGATTTACAGGACTCTGGCTGATCGGGCTGTGGGAACGGAGCCGGGCGTCCCGGAGAATCAAACAAATGTGCGGTAACCCGGAAGCCCTGGCATCGGCGTACTCCATATACGAGTACCGCCCTGCCGATGACCTGGGGGGCGAAGAAGCTCTCAATAACCTGAAACATCGTGCCTGGCAGCGAGGTATCCGCCTGGCCAGCGATATGGTGCCCAACCATATGGGCATTGATTCCCCCTGGCTGGCGGAACACCCGGATTGGTTCCTGTCCCTTGATTACTGTCCATACCCCTCCTACTCCTTTAACGGCCCAAATCTCTCATCAGACCCCCGGGTAAGCATTTTCCTGGAAGACCATTATTATGAGCACACCGATGCGGCAGTGGTGTTTAAGTGGGTCAACAACCACAGCGGCGACGTGCGTTATATCTACCACGGCAATGACGGGACCTCCATGCCCTGGAACGACACTGCACAGTTAAATTATTTGAACCCGGAGGTCAGGGAAGCAGTGATTCGTACCATATTCTCCGTGTCGGTAAAATTCCCTGTCATTCGCTTTGATGCAGCCATGACATTAACCAAACGGCACTTTCAGCGCTTGTGGTTCCCAGAACCGGGTTTTGGTGGTGATATTCCCACTCGCGCCGGAAACGGGATGACCAAAGGGGAATTCCACCTTCATATGCCGGAAGAGTTCTGGCGCCAGGTGGTGGACCGGTTTGCCGGGGCTAACTCCGATACCCTTCTGCTGGCTGAGGCGTTCTGGTTAATGGAAGCCTATTTCGTACGCACCCTGGGTATGCACCGGGTCTACAACAGCGCCTTTATGAATTTCTTAAAAAACGAACACAATGAACAATTCCGCAGCTCTATCAAGAACGTTTTGCAATTCAACCGGGGAATCCTGAAACGGTTTGTCAATTTTGTAAACAACCCGGACGAGGAGACAGCTGTGGCCCAGTTCGGCAAAGACGACAAATACTTTGGTGTTTGCACGTTAATGGTTACACTGCCGGGATTACCCATGTTCGGTCATGGTCAGATCGAAGGTTTTGCAGAAAAGTACGGTATGGAATACCCCTGCGCCTATTGGGACGAAACCCCGGACCAACACCTGGTGGAGCGTCATGAACGTGAAATTTTCCCTTTAATTCGGAAACGGTATCTATTCGCTGATGTGGAGCAGTTTTTGTTTTACGACTTTTACACCCCGGAGGGATTGGTAAACGAGGATGTTATTGCTTTTTCCAACCGCTTTGCTGATGAACGTGCCCTGGTGATTTACCATAATAAATATGCTGAAACCACCGGATGGATCAAAACGTCGGTACCTTTTTTAATCAAAAAGGATGATGAAAACGGTAACAACGAAACCCTTATCCTCAAAGACCTGGCCGCAGGGCTGGGATTAACTCCAAAAGATAATTACTATACGATCTTTCGCGACCACACCGCAGGACTGGAGTATATCCGCAGCAGTAAGGAACTGTTTGAAAAAGGGCTCTATGTGGAGTTGAAGGCTTTTAAAAAGCATGTCCTGCTGGATTTTCGCGAGGTGGAAGATAACCGGGAGGCGATTTACTCTCAACTGGCAGGGATGTTAAAGGGGAAAGGTGTTCCACGTATCGATGATACGCTGCGCCGGCATTTTCTCAATCTTCATAATTCATGATGATGCAAGGCCCACTTCTCCCCTAACACTTGTTCTGTCGATTGTGGTCCGGGTTGTTACTGTTCGACGTTTCCGAAATCTTCGGAAGAGAGGGAATCGAACCATTGTTCAAGCCGTTCTTCACTGTGGGCAAAATGAGAGATGAAATCCGACAGCACTGATGAACGGTACACCAATTCAGATACATAAATTTTTGCCCTGTTTTTCAAGGCAACAGAAATTGCATCCGAGGGTCTGCAGTCGACGACGGAAAGTTCACCGCCTCTGCGGATATACAAATCGGCATAATAAGTGTTATCCACGATATCTGTTATCACCACTTTTTCCACTTTTGAATTCAGGCTTGCCAGGATATCGTTAATCAAATCATGGGTCATTGGACGCGGCGGAGAGATATTCTCCAATTCCATGGTAATGGCATTGGCCTCATACTCCCCAATCCAAATAGGGATGATCTTATTATCATTAAGCGGCTTCAGGATGATAACAGGCGTCTTTGAGATAGGCTCCAGTACCAATCCGACTAATTTAACCTCTATGAGCTTTTCCATTATGCTTTAATTAATAATATTAAAATCACTTTTTGTCAATTTTTTTTTGTATTTTTTTACTGCTGCAAAATACCAACCACTCTCTTTGCTAACTTTATGCTGTTCCTAATACTGTCACCATCTCCACTTCCTGTTCCGGCACCCGCAATCCAATATCCGCTGCTCACCCCTACATCCTCAGCCACAGTACGGTGTCAAGGAAAACATTCAGCAGCCAATGCACAATAATAATAGGCCATATGGAACGGATTTTCAAAGCGATGGCTGCAACCGCTACACCCCAAAAAACCGCACCAATGTATTCAACGCTGGGTTTGGGAATGTGCCACAGGGTATAGACCAACATCTGGATTAACACGGCGTAAACCCCGAAGACCAGGGGACCGGGTTTGCCAGAGGCATTGACCACGGCGTCATTATCTCGAAAACCATAAAGGCCGAAGAGGAGATATCCCCTGAAGAGAAACTCCACGTTGATAAAAAACAAAAAGTATACCAGTTCATAAATGAGAAAAGAATTCCAGTCTCCAGGTTTAATTTTATTGCCAAACAGGGGATACTCTTTCTTAACTTCATCATCATAGGTTGCGAAATAGAAAAGGGGAAGCGAAACCACCAAAATCACTATCAACGCCGCCAGACCCGCTTTCATCTTATCCCGTGACCAGCCCAGGCCATATTTAGAAAGCTTCTCCTTGAAAATGAACTTAATGATGCAGCAGGGAATCACCACCACCAGGATAAATCCACCCAAATAGGAGATCAGTTGATCTCTCCATTCTATACCAGGAAATAACGCTCTGCGCCATGCCTTTGGAAATATTAGTTTGGGATTGCCATTCATTCCCCACAATATTAAAAGGGAAAACGAGCTCCAGAGAATAATAGCTGTCTTATCCTTCAGCTTTTGCACTGTATTGATGATAATTTGAAACACCCCAAGCGCACCAATATCTCTTAAATCAACAGGGCTGATGAATATCTTTGAATCTGGGTTGCTATTTAAATTAGCCCCTTGATCGCATTGATTGTGATTGCACTCACTCATTTTACAACCTCCTTATCTGTCACCGCCGCGCATATCCATTCATCTTTATTCACCATTTACCCACTTCTTCATTTAACCTGGTAAGATTTCTTCATGATGGCATTGATGATGGGGATTAAAAATCCAGTGGCAATCCCCAACACCACCGCCCGCATCACCGGGTCAGTGATTCCAAAGAGAGAATCATGGTAAAATCGCCACAAATGAAGGTAAAAATGGTTTAAAAGTTCACCTCCCAGCAGCAGCAAAAAACCTGGAATATATTGGACTGCAACATGACAGGTCCGTGTTACCATTGCCAAAGACCCGAAAATCAATCCCCAAAGTCCCACCACAACAAAAAAAACCAACCACCAAGGAGTAAACATATAGACTTTCCCAAAAGCAGCAAGAGTTTCAATTACCACTCCAAAAAACAGGGAAAGGAAAAAATATTTCAACCACAAGAGAGGTGGGGTGTACATCGTATCCGTCCAATGCGTTCTTTAGAAAATTGGCAGCACCAGTCCCACCATTACACCGGCATTTTCCTTCTGGAAAAATCCATAGACACGAAATTTCCGAAACCCAAGCCCCATTAAAACAGCAGGATCGGAATCACTCCCGGTTACGCCGACACCAACTTCTGCGGTCAACGAAGGGGTTTTGAGTTTTTTATAGTCTCCCAGCAATGATTTGTAACCCTTTAGCATGGATTCCAATTCCTGGATGTACTCTTTCTGACGTTTGACGGTAATATCATACTGGGCTTGGAGTTTATTATAATCGGCCAGTTGTTCATCTTTAATAACCAGCTCTCGTTGAGCCGTGATTAAATCCACCTTCATTTTGAGTATATTTTTCTGCCGTGTCTCGGACACAGCAACGAAAGTTTGATCCCCGATTTGTACAACGTAACCGACGTCACCGTCTTTATCCGGCCCTTTTTTCTCTAACACCTTACACTCCGGCAGCTTATCCTGGGCCAGCGCCCAATACGCCGAGGGGAAAAACAATAAAAATATAACTGCCATACACAAAATATATTTTTTTGGTCTCATCATTCCTCCTTTATTTCAATTCTATTGTTTTAACCTTATCCCGTGGCGTCCCAGAAAGCATCGTGAAGTTCATCGCCTGAAAGTTTGTCGATTTTTTCCTTTTCTTCTTTACTTTTGGCTTTTAAACTAAGGATTTCCTTTTCATAAGCCGCCCGCTGCCGTTCGAATTCCGCTTTCATTTCGTTCAACTTCTGCTCTGAAATCTCGGACCGGTTTTTCAACTCCTCCAGTTTCTTCTCCCTTTCTTTAAGCGCCTTTTCTCGTTTTTCTAACTCTTTTACCAGGCTGTCCCGTCTAAGGCGGTTAAATAAACCCAAACCCAATACCCCCAAAAGACCGCCAATCACAAAGAGCAGTGATTTTTTCGGGAGTAATTTCATCCTGGAAAGAAGGTAAACAATAATAACAATGACCACCAAACCTAGAGCGATATACAAATCAACCATGGTTCTGTCCCTCCTTCTTTTTCCTGCCTTTTTCAATGGCACTAATAACCTTATGCACCAGACCGGTACCTAAACCGATAGCGATACCGGATAAAATAATACAGATGGTTTTGGAGGGGATATATTTACTCAACGGCATATCCCCTGTTTTGTGCCATATTTCCACCAGGTCGATGCCCATCCAAAAAGCCAGGCCAATGCCCAGGCCGATACCGGCGATTTTACATACAATCTTGATCACAGAGGCACGAAGCAGATCGCCTGATATAACCGGTACCGTACCGGTATAGCCATCTTTTATGCCAAGGATCATATTCTGAAAGCGCCGAAGCACTCCAGCCGCTTTCCTGGGGTCCACGTACTCAAAAACCCCCATTTTACTTTCCAGCCGATCCCTCATCTTCATCGCCCCTCGAGTCCAAAACTCCTTCCTGTTGAACCGGTCATCCACCAAATCCAACACTGCCTTCAGGATCTCCAGGAACCGTTCCACCACCAACGAAAGCGCCAATACCAGCGTAAATAATACGGTTATTTTCGTTAATACATTATTGGTTATTTCTTCCACCATGGTTATTTCTCCGATTTACTTACATATAAGTAAGGTTTCATTTTAAAGGCTTCGATGCGTTTTATCATCCCCGGTGACTTTTCCCACTGGTTTCGATAGAACTCCACCCATCCACTGAACTCTTCGTAGGGGAAATTTGAACCCGGGCAGGCTTTTTGGGCAATTTTATTGTGGGGGATGATGGTATTATCAAAATCCGGGGCAATGTCATAGAGGAAGGTCCACAATGCCACCACCCGGGCGCCTGCTTTAATTTGCGCTTCCGTGGGCCGGGACGGGCCGTATCTCCCATCCGGGTTGGAATTGGGAATCCTGGGATCGGTCTCGAAATTGCCGTTAAACGCAATACCCAATGATTTCATGTTATACCCCCGGGCATGGTTGCCGTAACGGTCCCACCGGCAAAAGGGCTTAATGGCTCCATCAGCCATAATGACGCAATTATAGCCGGTTATCCAATGATTCCCACTGGAATCCTTACGGCTTTTGATCACCCGGACCACATCCTCGAAGGTGCTGTTGTGTTTCATTGCCGTGTGGTGATAAACAATAAGTGTGGGGTTCTCCTTTCTCACGTGGCGCCATTCCAATTTATCCCGGTCCACTCCCCCGGAATAAGGAATATCCAGTTCATCTACCACTGGCGGTTCTTCGCCTGTTCCCGGTTTTTCCTGGTTTTCTTTTTCTTCACTGAAATCCATCCCATTTCCCGATGGGGCTCCCATTTTACGCCGCGTAACGAAACGCATTAGCATATGGATGGGAGCGCTGCCGCCGCCGATCAATAGACCGGTCAACAAAAAGTCTTCCCAGGGGGCAATCGGTGAGGAACCACCCGTTAGGGTTTCGAAGAGCCTGACTCCAAATAAATGAGCCGCAACAATCCCCAGGGCAAACCCCATTAATTGGATGACAAAGGCCCTGGAAACGGTCCCGTCATCCGGGTCTGTGGCAGGCTCCACCAGTACCGTGTTTAATGGATAACGCTCGTCCCATTCCCCGTCCTGCTTGCCGGCTTCTATATCCTTTTTCAGTTCATCGATTTTCCGATCAACATCTTTTAAAGGTGGGATAATCCGCTTGTGTTTACCCCCAATAAAAGGTTCCGAAATGTTTTTAATAAATTCCAGGAACCGTTCTACCAGCAATGAAGCACCAAAAACAGTGGAGAGCGTTACCATGAATGAATCATAATTCACCATCGCATGGCCTCCCTAAATTATATTTTATAAATTTAAACTCCAAAGTTTCTTGCATCCTTTATATGTGCAATTCATCATACCTTTCCTTATGTTAATGGTATAGTATACAGTAATTCAAAATAAAAAAAAAGGGAACAGGTGAAAAATTTAAAATTAGACACCCCTTCTTTTCTCTACCAAAAAACAAAGCAAATGAAATGTTTGCTGAAAGGTCTCAGCTTTCAGGCCCTGCGACCTTCATACGGCGGCAGGGCCGGTTCTACATTAGGAATTAACTTTCTTACTTGGGGCACATACAGGGGAAAAAAGGTGGCGGCCGAAAAATAAACTTGAAAAAAGCCGCTGTTTTTTGTATAGTTAACACATGACTATACAAAGAACCTTATTAATAATTTGTTTGACAATAATCCTGGCGGTCCCGGCGCTTGCAGATACCAATACCGATAAAAAAACAAATGAGACCGAACCATTGTTCCAGTCCAATGAAATCCTGGAACTAACCCTGGAATACGATGTCAAAGCCTTCCGAAAAGACAGGGGCGATAAACGAAAGTACCATCCGGCAAAGTTGTCCTACATAGATTCCGAAGGTAAAACCATTTCCCTGGATGTCCAGATAAGAACCCGGGGCAAATTAAGGCGGCTGTACCTCAGATGCCAGGTCCCACCCATTAAAATGAAATTCAACAAAAAACAAACCCCTAACACCATCTTTGCAGGCCAAAAAACCCTTAAGATGGTAACCCACTGTAAAAACACTCCAAAGGCCTATCCATATTACTATCTCCAGGAATACCTGATCTATAGAATGTACAACCTCCTGACTGAAAAAAGCTTCCGGGTGCGCCTGGCTAACATCACATACGTGGATTCCCAAAAAACAGATAATACCTTTACCAATTACGCGTTTTTTATTGAAAATTATAAGAAAATGGCCAAACGAAATAAAGGGAAAACCAGCAAACTCACCAAAATCCACCCGATGCAAACCGATTTTGCAACGTCTACTTTGGTTTCGGTATTCCAGTACATGGTCGGCAACGTCGATTGGTCCATCCGCTCCAGTCACAATATCAAGTTGATTACCATCGAAGAAGAAAATAAAAAAAAATACTATCCCGTACCCTTTGACTTCGATCATGCCGGTTTGATCGATGTGGACTACGCGCGCCCGGACCCAAATCTTCCCATAAAATCCGTAAGAGAACGCCTATATCGGGGATTCTGCAAAAGCCTGGAACAGTTTAACCAAACCTTTGTGATATTTCATAAACATAAGAATGAATTTTATGCCCTTTTCCAGGACTTTACCCCACTGCCCGAGAATCTAAAAAAACGCAGCCTTAAATACCTGGATGGGTTTTACCAAATTATTCAGAATCCGAAACTGGTTAAGCGCTACTTCATCAATAACTACCGGGGACGGCCTTTTCCCAAGAGATAATTCAATCAGATAAGCTGACAAAATAATTGTCAATTGAGCCTCTTGTAAAAATCCTTCAATTAATTGTTGATGTGCTAGCCGGGCAAACACAAGGTTTGCCCCTACGCTGGCAGACGCCTTGTTGACGCCCATTTCCCCTCCGTAGGGGCGAACCTTGTGTTCGCCCCATGCGTATTCCCTCAACCGAATTATGCATTTTTGCAAGAGGCTCAATTATTAATTGTTAATGATTCTTGATTGCTATAAGGTCGTCGATTTTATCGATGATCTCGCCGTACGGATTGATTACAGTAACAGATATCCGCTGACTGTCCGCTTTAAAAATCATGACATTTTCCTGGGAGGAGTAATAGTAACAGCCCTTCATAGAAGTATGAGACTCGGATTTGTACCTGTTGGGGTTTTTCTTCCAGTAACGGTTCCATGGAGTCTCTTCTTCCGAATAATAAGGGGCACCGGAGCCTCCGGATACCAGGTACCAGGTAGGATACTTCAAGTCTTTTAAAGCAGAGCATGCTTCCTGGTCTTTACACACCAGGCCATTCCCGGTCTTGTCATCCTTTGAGGGGACACCCACAGGCACATCATTGTCAATCAACACTTTGTGATAAGAATGCTCATCACAACCCATGACAGCAGCCACTTTCCGGCATTTTCCCACCATCCTGACAAGGTCGTTGCGGACTTCGATGATTCCTTTTTTTTCTGGTTTTACCTCTCCTGAACCGGTATCATAGGTAAACGCCCGGGCGTTGTTATTCCCATGATACCACATACAATCTTGAATATGCCCGCCATTGGGAAATACAGGCTCCTGGGCAAAAAGGATAATGTATTTTACGGAGGGGTCTTTTTCTCCAGCCTGGAGTTCTCTTTCTATCCAGTCCAATTGATCCGGCATGATATAGCCTTCGGGTGAACCACCGTATTTTTGGGGAATCTGCCACACCGGACCCCTGGATTTGGTTATCCAATAGTTATTGTTGAAGGCGATAAACATGACAGGACCATACCGGAAGGAGTAAACGTTTTCTTTATAGGACGGCCGGCGGGGGTCGGAAACGTGCGGGCCGTTTTGGGGATGCACCAGTTCATCGGCAAAGACCGCCTCCGCACTCTCGGTATCATAAGGCCACCGATCCATGCGCAGGGTTTCACCCAGGGCATTGCCAAACACCCGCAGCAGCGCTTCGTGATTTCCCATACAGGCATATACGGGCCGGCGATGCCAGAAACCAGCCAGCGCCTGTTTCCAGGCATATATCTGTGTGCGAAAATCTTCAACACTGGCAGTATTACCGTTAATAAGGTCTCCACCGAAAATAAACAACTCTGCTTTTTCCCGGTACGCCAGGTTGGCATTCCGTTCCATGGTCAAATAATTCACACCCATAAAGTTATAGTCTCCTCCACCCGCTCCTCCCCTGCTGTCACCGGAATAAGCAAACACCACAGACCCTTTCCCGGGAGGCGGAGCGGACCGGAACGTATACGCTTTGGATTTATAGCTGTCTATCTCTAAATAATATCGGTAGGTCCTTTGCGACTGTAATCCGGAAACCTTTATTTCATGCTTCTTAAGCGCCTTGTGACTGGAAAACCGTTTCCCATTATCCATAACAACAACGGATTCCACCGGTTCACTGGTTCTAAAGGAAATCACCATCTGATCATAGGCCTCGCTGCGTATCATGTTGACCATGGGACCTTCAATAATGGTAGGGCACTTTACAAACCTGCCCTCGTTGATCATGAACCTGACAATGATATCATATACCCCCAGGTTCAGGTCTTTTCCCTCCTCTTTAAGCCAGAGTGCAATTCTCACCATCACCTGGCCTCCGTTTGTCCAGTCTTCACTATTATCGCCTTCTCCCAGGAGGTATTTCACCGGCAGTAGAGCCTTACCATTTGTGATCTCGCTGTACAACCTGAACCTCTTATAGGTATACTCAGCTTCCCCGGCCTCGAATGGATAAGGTCCCATATATACTCTACCATATATCCGGGTGGGATCTATTGTTCCACCGTCCAGCAGTTTTGTATACTCTTTACCGGTGAAATTAAGGTGTAACCCAACAGGCAAACCACCTCTAATGGCTGCATGAATCTGCCCGATGGTAAAAAGATTTTTTATACCCCTGGGCCTGCGCGTAAGGGAATTTTCCGGCAATTCTTTGTAATCCTTTTCCACAGGGACTTTTACCGGAAGATCAGCGGCTAACCCACAAAAACAGCAAAAAAACAAAACAAGACACCATGGTAATATTTTAAAAAGGTTTTTTTTCTTCATGTTCATGCGTCATCCTGAAGCCTTTATAGTTACATAGACCCCTTACTTTTGTCAAGAAACAATTAAAAAATTTTTTTTCTTGTAAACCTTTTTCCAAAACTTTCGTCTAAGTAGTATATAAAAAAATAACTTAGGAGGTTCACGTGAAATATGTAAAAATTATCCTGGTTTTTTTACTATTGTTTTCGATGACGTTTTTTTTAATGTCCACTCCCCCCGAAGGAAAGGATTCTAAAGACAAAAAAAGTAACACCATCAAGGTGGATTGTCCGGAGTTTTTTCCAGGCCTGGAAGCATTGGAAAACATCGGGGAAATCCTGGAGCAAAGCCTGAAACCCCTGGAAGAATTGAAATTCATGGACTTCGGTTTTGAAGAATGGGCAGGTTTAGAAGTCCTGGATTCTTTGGACGACATCCTGGCAGAAAGTTTACAAGGATTAAAAGGGTTAGAAGGTCTGAAAAGGTTGGAAGGCCTGAAAGGATTAGAAGTTTTGAAAGGATTGGAAAGTTTAAAAGAATTAGAGGGCTTAAAAAGTTTGGAAGTATTAAAAGGATTAGAGGGTTTGAAGGGATTAGAGAGTTTGAAAATACTGGAAGATTTGGATATCACTATGGATTTCGATCTCGATTCACCGGATATTAAATTTGATTCTAAAAAAATCAAGGTAAAGAAGAAACCGCAAAAAGAGAAAAAGGAAAAAGATTAAATAAAAAAGGAACCAGGCAAGAAATCCATAAAAAATTTTCCCTTACTTAGGATGTCGTTTCTTCCAAATTTTTGGGTTTCTTTTGGCATGAAAGACCGCAAGAACAATTATCACGTCTTCTTCGATAATGTAAAAAATACCGTATGGAAATCTATGAGTAAGAGCTCTCCTTATATTTTTATATACATTTTGGTAAATCTCAGGGGTATCCTGGATTACCTTCAACGATTCATCAACACAATTTAAAAATTCTACCCCCAAACCAGGCGAGTTTTTTTCATACCGCTTGAATGCTTCGTCTAAATCTTTCTCCGCTTCAGGAGTTATAATTATCTGGTAGTTCAATTTCCCGAAAGAATTCTTTCCTTTACAGTATTCCATGAAGATCCGGCATGAGGGTTTTCATAATAAGTATTCAGACGACTTTCAAGTTCCTCTATTTGGCTTTCAGGTACCGGGATATCCTCTGAATTGTTGAGAATACTGTCCCAGATGGCTTCTACAATCATTATTCGTTGGGCTACATTCAACTCAAATATTTTGGCAAGTTCTTTTTTTAACATGTATTAATTATAATATCAAAATAATATTTTTACAACCTAAACCATAATATAATAAAATAAGGGGTCAGGCAAGTTATCTGCCAACTGACTTCGTGGCTTCGTGGTTTTAAAAAACAGGGGTGGATTTAGTTTTTTATTATTGAATAAATAATAACTTTATTGTAAAATTTCCACTGTAAGGAGGCAAAATGTTAAAAAGAATCGTAATAACTGCCGTTTTTGCTTTTGTCTTGCTCTTTAACCCGGTCTTTAACCATGCACAAGAGTGGAAAACCCTGACCAAAAAAAAACACCCTACCTTTTTTGAAATCCGCGCAGCAGCCGCCCGGTTTTACGAGAGTATGGATAAAAAACAACAAAGAAAACCAGGTTTTAAACAATTCAAACGCTGGGAATGGTTTACCAAAACCCGGTTGGATAAAGATGGGTATTTTGATCCTTCCCTCAACTGGAAAGGATGGCTGGAAAAGAAAGAAAGATTCGGTCCTGACCGTACAGCCGCCAATGCAAACTGGACACCGCTGGGTCCAATTGATGTTCCCACCGGAAACAGCCATTATGGAGGTTTGGGCCGTCTCAATTGCATTGCCTTTGATCCACGGGATACGAATATTATCTGGGTCGGCGCACCCACCGGCGGATTGTGGAAATCCGGCGACGGTGGTCAGACCTGGGTTACCTATACCGACTACCTGCCCAATCTTGGGGTCAGCGATATCGTCATCCACCCGGAAAACCCTGATATTATGTACATTGCCACCGGCGATAAACAACGAGGCAGCACCTTAAGCCTGGGGGTCATGAAATCAACGGATGGGGGCCGCACCTGGGAATTCACCGGTCTAAACCCCGAAACAGCAGACAATTGGAAAATCAGTAAACTCATCATGCACCCCCTTAATCCCAACACCCTCCTGGCAGCCGCCAATAACGGAATATATAAAACCTATGACAGCGGTATGAACTGGGAACAAAAACTAGCCGGGGATTTCCACGATATGGAAATCCATCCCACCAACCCCGCTGCCTGGTACGCAGCCTATGCCGGGAACGGGATTTACAAGTCCGAAGATGAGGGAGAAAATTGGCGGCGGTTAACCAATGGACTGCCCGCCCCATCTCCCGCAATTGGCAGGATCAACATCGCGGTTTCGCCATCTTCCCCGGAAACCCTGTATGCCCTCTATTGCACCGATATAGCAAACCAAGGGTGGGTATGGGGACTTTACGGCATATATCGCAGCCAGGACAGCGGCGAGAACTGGACCCTCCAGGCAAATTCACCCAACCTCCTGGGCTGGGAATATGACGGTTCAGACTTTGGTGGACAGGGTGCCTATGCCCTTATCCTGGATGTAAAGCCATCAGACCCCAATGTTGTTTATGTTGGTTCAGTAAACATGTGGAAATCCACTGACGGCGGTGTCACCTGGCGAATCTTTGGCACACAAGTGCATGTGGACCATCATGATTTTGCCTTTTTACCCGGCAGCTCTACCACTATTTTCTCCTGCAATGACGGTGGTCTTCATAAATCCGAAGATGAAGGCGATTCATGGAGAGACCTCAGTAACGGGCTGGCGATTCACCAGGTGTACCGGCTGGCACTTTCACCTCAAGACCCCAAACAGGTGGTCCTGGGTGCCCAGGATAACGGCTCTTCCCAGTTGAAAGAGACCTGGGCACCGGTATATGGCGGCGATGGCGCTGACTGTTTAATTGATCCCAATGACAACTCAATTATTTATTGCGCTCGGCAATTCGGTCGCTTCGCACGCTCAACCAACGGGGGGCGAAGCTTTGGCGATATTTTCACATACCTGGAAGGAGGCATGGCATGGCTTGCCCCGTTGGTCATGGACCCTACCGACCCTTCAATCCTGTATACCGCTTCAAGAACCATCTTTAGAAGTATCGACCACGGCTTTTCCAGTATCACCATCAGTGAAAGTATGTTCCAGGAACCGGTAACCGTCATGGCGGTTTCCCCTGCCAATTCCAATTACATATTTGCTTCAGACGGTACAACCTTGATCAAAACCATGGACGGAGGAAATACCTGGATCGAGATGAACACGGAAGGTTTTCCCACGTTTATTACCGGCATTGCCCTGCATCCCCACAACCCGGAAATCGCCTGGGTCACTGTCGGCGGATACGGCCGCTGGAATAACAAATTTATCTGGTACCACATTCTCTATGAAATCGATAAACCAAAGGTATTTTACACCGATGACGGAGGTCTCACCTGGTGGGATATATCCGGCGACCTCCCCAATATCCCCGCCAATTGCATCGAGGTCGATCCCTTTTCGCTGGGAGTCTATGTGGGAACCGATTTAGGGGTGTTTTATTCTCAATCCGGTGTAGGAGATTGGAAACGCTTCGACAATGGACTTCCCAATGTGATTGTTACGGATATGGAAATCCACAAGACCGCCGGGAAAATCGTGGCAGGTACTTATGGACGCGGCGTCTGGGAATCGCCCCTGGCATCTCCCCCGGATGTGCCGGGTATCTATCCACCACTGAAATTTTCAGTGCAATCACGATTGAACCGGTCACTGCTCCAAAGTGAATTCATTAACGTATTATCGTGGCAGGCCAATCCCTTGAATAACAATAACAACACGGTCATCTCTTTTTACCGGGTTTACCTGGTTTCGCGGTCCCAGGGTCAAATCAATCGCACACTCCTGGCAGAACTTGATGCCAATACCTTTGAATACATCCTTCGGCAATCGCAGCCCCAAACCGTTTCCTACGCATTGACCGCCGTCGATAATAACGGTCACGAAAGTGATCCTTTATATATAACCCTTCGACAATAAGAGTAGGGGTTTGATTTAGTAGCTGTGTCAAAATAGGGGGTGAACTAAATAGCCTTATAAGGAGAACTTTTCTCCCTATAAGGAGACTTTCAATATGACCTATATATTTGAATAATTAACTGTTTAATTCCTAAAGCCCCTTAATCGGTTTCCTTATAGGGAGATTTATTTTTAATGCCGAAAAATAATGATAATCCCGATAATATTGTCAATAAAGGATTTTCATAGAAAACCCCACCTGGCAAAGAAATTGCTGTATTAATATGGCTTGATCAAGTTCGATTCTTATCAGGCTAAAAAAAAAGGAGGAAAAATGAAAACAAAAAAATTCTCTAAGAAGTTAGCTTTAAGCAAGGAAACCGTTTCCAACCTGGATATCTCTAAAATGAATGATATCAAAGGCGGTGAAGATTCGGATCCGGGATCAAGTTGTAGGTACTGCCCTACAGATGGCGGTATTTGTGCACCTACAACCAAGTGCCCGTCTCCGGTAACCGACAGTGATTGCTATGAAACCATCGAATATGCTTGTTTTACCAAGCCGGAATATGGAGGGTTTTGCTAATAGGTTATTCCACAAAAAGCTGGGTGGAATCTCGCTGTGCAACAGTAGTTGAACATTTTATCCAGTTCTAATGCAGATTCCCGGACGACACACCCCACCTCCTTCAAACGTTTAACGAAGGTGCCTGCTTCCAGTAAGTAAAAAAGGATTAAACCAGCAAATTCCCTTATCAAGAGGGCGGCTGCTCCGAGATGGCTCTTTAAAAATCTCAAGGAGCAGCCGGGGTGTGTCTGCTTCGGGGAAGAAAAAATTAACAGGCATAAAATTCCACCTCAACCTTAACCTGGCAATTCTCAAAATGAGAATTGCTGCAGCTCAGTTCTTTTCTTTAATTTCGATCTTATCATCGGGGTGTTCCTGGTTCCAGCGCTGGATCATTTCCTCTACCGACTTACCGATCATGTCCCGGTTCACTACCTTGCCCTTGAACTTGCCAGCCACATTCAACTCGCTTTTCAGCCATTTATCCGGCCGGTAATTGAGACTGAAAACCCCATCTTTATCTATCCTGGGTGCGAAAACTCCCAGACCTTTCAAGCGCACAGGCCGTCCGGCCAGGGCAAAAAACGTGATGGCCTCCCTGAACTCCCAGAGCATATTAATAACCGCCCCGCCGGTGAAACTGGTGCGCCCAGCGATAAGCGCGGCAACATCCTCAACCTCCACGGTTTTACCCTGTTCCACGCGTGGGTTATAAACCCGAACAGCTTCGATTTCTTCCGCCATACTTATACCTCCTTTTCAGTCATTTAAGGGGTTTATACTGGAATTTAAGCCGCTAAAACAACCGATTAGAACCGTTATATTATATCATTTCAGCGGTTGTAATTCAAATATTTAGCGAAAATTTTAGAAAATTTACAGTAAAAATGGTGAACTTTTCTGAAAATATTTTGATTTAAGCTGCTGTTTTGCCTTGTTTTAACTATTCAAACTGTGCGTCTAAGCCACTGAATTTACCGATTCAACAGGTTCAAACCCTGCCGATAAATAGGTGAGTGAGTGGAGTAAGGTTGGCAAATAGGTGGCAGGTAAGTATTCCATTTGTTGGGTTTATCGTGGCCCTTGAAAAAAATTCACAATTGACTTGCATTTTTTCAACATTTGGTTTAGAATTAATTTTGAGTCCAATCAAACCAAAGAAGGAGAAGGCCATGAGAAAATCTTTGATTTCAATAATATTAATCCTGACTGCATCAATGTATGTTCATGGTGTGATCTTTTGCAATGACACACCATGTGCTTATGGAGAATGTAATGACGAAAATAAAGTAAACGGTGGACAGATGACACCATTGGTGATAAATGGAGCCGGATATTTCATCAAATCTAACTCAGACTTTCAGTTATTTTTACAAAAGATAGAACTATCCGAACTATATGGCCCAAATTTTGATGTTTTCCAGGACAATTTGAATAATGCGATCAGCAATGTTGAATATGCGATTGGGATATACAATGAGTTGATTGCGGTTGCTGAAGAGACACCATATGATCAATTAATTATTTACAAATTGAAGACTTTTGGGTATGATGATTTTTTGAAAGGTCATAATTTGAATGCTGAGGTTTTTAATAGAGTCAGAAGTTTTCTGGTTAAGGGAGACGTAACAGGCGCATATAAAAGAATAAAAGCCGATATGGAGGATATTTTAGGTTGTCTAAACAGTGTAAAAGGAGACATTGATAAAAATATCCCCCCGAAGATTGCCACTCTTTGGGATGTAAATCAAAAGTACAGCGATTCGTTGTTTTTTGGCCAATATTCGGCTATGATTTTTTCAATGATAGTAGATCAGAGGTGATATGAGAGAGGTTATAAAACAAGAAATTGAACGTAATACAAACAAGTACTGTATTGTAGGGATACTGGTCTTTATATTCATGGCCATCGTTATCCACCAAGTGGGAATTGAGAAGCACAAAACTGATATTAAGCAAAATAGGGAATTTATCGAGGCAGAGAAAAAAAAGGTAGACCGGTATATTAATGTTAAACAATTTGGGTGGGCTGGATATAGAAAAGCTTTGGAGTCAACCCCACTCATTTCATTGTTTTTTAATTCAAGTCCTCTAAATGTTTTGATTTCTTTCATTGATGTTGGTGTAAGATTGGAATTAAGCCAAATAGAAATAGGGAAAGGTTTTTTTGAGAATGCCCACAGAGGAAGATTGGATTATTCATGGTATATTCTGATAATTGGAGGCATTGCTATTGCCATTTGGGGCTTCTTTTCATTTCGCAATAAAGAATATATCATTTTTTTGAGGAATTTTGGGAGTATTATCGCTGTTTATAGTGGTATTTTATTGGTAAGAATATTCTTAATACTGATTAGCCTCATAACACTAGCAGTCGTTTCATTTTTTCAATTTATTTTCAATGGGATTAGCCTTAATTCAAACGATGGATCGGGATTATTTATATTTTTTCTTATTTCCTTAATTGTTTTTGGTCTATTGTTAATTGTAAGTGCGGTTTTGGGCGCAACAAGGAGACCGATAAGATGGGGGATTATTACCGCTTTATCCTTATTTGTATTCGTTTGGCTTTGGCCAGAGATTATAAATGTTGTTTTTTCACGAATAGCTGCTGGTCATATGAAATCCTTTTATAATCATGAGATAACAAAAGTAGAAAAATTAATGAAATTTGAACAAGAAATATATGAAAAGGTAGGCACTGGCAGATATACAAAGAAAGAGCAGAAGGAAATTGAAAGAAATTCCGGTGAAGATTGGTATAATAAGGAGTATAAAGAAATTGAAAAAATGGAATTAGAAATAATTGAAGAAACAGAGGGTATTGCCAAAAAATTTCAACTCTTTTCTATTATTAATCCGGTTACCTTTTGGAGATCAGTAAATAATGAGCTTAGTTCAAAAGGTTTCAATGCATACATAAAATTTTTCAAATTAACCATAGAAGAGCAAAGGATTTTTCTGCGTTATTACCTTGATAAAAGATGGATTGAGAACTATACACACGTTGAACATATCTTGAAAAATGATGGAGATATCGTGGTCAAATCAAAATCCAGCCTACCGGCATTTTTTGTTGCTGGTATCATCTGGAATCTTTTTTTAATAATCGTTGCTTCTTTTTTTGGTTATTTTCGTTTTAAAAGGTGGATGTTAAAGGAAGAAGGAGAGTCGGAAATAGGAGAATTTAAATTCAATATAAAGAAAGGAAAAAACAACTACCTGTTAACCGCTGATGAAGGTTTAAGGACCCAGGTATTCAACTATTTTTCAAATTTGGGCAAATCTTCTCTTACAATTCAAATAGATGGCGAGACGCAACAGAAAGGAGAAAACGAGTTTATCTATCTCTGTAGTCCGTCAAGATTACCATTTGGTGTATCTGCAAAGTCACTATATAAAATGTTATACAAGAAAAAGTGTATCGAAGATTTGAAGGTATGGGAAGTAATGCTTAGATACGCGGTTGAATCCAAAAGATTGATAATTCTTGACAATTTCTTCAAAGGATTAAAGGGAAAAGAGGTTGAAGAGATTTTAAGAGTTATTAGAAAAGAAGATATAATATCGTTATATATAGGTGATAATAATTACGAAGCACAAAAGCTGGCAGATGCTCCGATAATATACTCACTGAATGACACGTCAATCGATGGTATTAGGGAAATAGCGGAAGTGGTAAAAAAGAAAAAGTGATTTTTCCAGGGATTGGAACAACAGTAAAAGTGGGACAGGGAACAGTTTAAATTATTAAGCCTAGTAAGCAAAATAACAGCAAAACAAGTAAACAGAAGCTCAAACCATAGACAAGTGCATTTTCATCATAATCTTTCATCGATCATTACAAATCAAAAATCAGGAAGGGAGTAAGGAGAACGGAGGCAAGAGGTAATGGACCGGGACATAGATAATAGCCAATCCCCCGTCCTACCTTACTCCAGTCCTGACGTCAAATCAAAATACAAGGAGGTAATTAACCATGAAAACCCAAAAGACTCAAGCTTTCCGCCAAACAGCCAAAGAAACTCTTGAAACGACGATCCACCCCGGACACGAAAGCGAGAATGAATGGCAACATGTGGCCGGGGCTTCACGTCTGATTGAGATGTATTTTGGTTCATCGTAAACGTTTTAAAGTCCATTTTTTCCCCTGGTTTTTCAGTAATTAGCTGTACAGGAACCGGGGGCTGCGGGTGCAGTGGTGCGATCAGCACCATACGCACCCGAGCCCACGGCTCACATGGTAACTTACAATCTACAATTGATAAATTTAACATAAGGAGGGAGGCTAGACCATGCCCGATGGAAAAACTTATCCTGGCATATGGCAGCCTCATTACATACACATGCAAGTATACGCATAAGCACACGTACAAGTCCGGCAAAAACCCGGGAAACCACGTATAAATCTTTCCCGATAAACGTAACAGTAACAACGGATAGTTGAGTTTGATTAAAGGATAAGGCAGCCGGTGGAAATTAAAATGTCTCCACCGGCAGCCTTTGAGTTCATCTTTCGCTTTGCAGCTTACATACCACCACAAACATCTCCGGGTACGCTGGTTACTGACAAAACTAAACCACTGTAACAACTCACTGTTTACACAAAATGAACATAATAAATGATGTAAATACAAAACCATTTTAAGGACTCCAAATCCGCCCCATCTGTTCTTCCATCCGGGGCGGACCGCGTATTTTTTAATCTTAAAAGTCTGCGATTACCGGTTATTTGTGGTTACTTCTTGTTTTTTAGTTAATTGGCCAAAAACCAAAATCCAGACCTCTTTTTCATTAATCACTCCCTGTATCACATCATGATTACATCACCTCCTTTTTTTTCGTATTTTTAGTTGCATTCACAAAACATCTGTGTTATATTTTTATATTCTTAAAACAACTGACGATGTGAAAGTTCTACTTTCTGAAAGTTAGATTTTAGAACAAATTTCTTGTAAAGTCAAGCAAAATTCTTAATAAAATAAAAAAACATGAGAAAATGAAAAAAATGAACTCAAAGGATTGATGGGGAAACGAATCCGGGATGTACGTAAATCCCTGGATTTGAATCAAGGTCAACTGGCAGACCACCTGCCTTGCAGCAGGAGCAATCTCTCATTGAGCCAATCCGGTTCGGGAGGGTAAAAGTAGCTCCAATCGGCTTTAATTCTCTCCTGGAATGATTTTTTTTTAAAAACCTTTTGATAAGCTATCCTGGCCCCCCGGATTGTAGTATATACCTTATTCCACAATACAGTGGCATCGTGGATGACCACCAGTTGGTATTTTCCTTTAACTGCTATCAACAAAACAGAATCGATAAAATAAAGCGCAGAATTTTTCAAAACTGAAATGTAAACCCGGTTCTTTTTTCTTACCTTGCGGTCATTGTTTTTGCTTTTTTGTTTTTTTTTTGCTGCCAGGGTCATTGTTTGCCTTTACCTTTGAATTCGCCATTTTTTTTCCTCCTGTGGGCTTGAAATCTTTTAAAATATGTTGTATATTGTAACTTCATATTGATTGATAAAAAATACAAACAACATATTTTTAGATTAACTTACAGTAAGTAAGAATTTTAAAATATTTTGCGGTGAAAGTCAACAAAACTCTTGGATTTTTTAGAATTCAAAAAAAAGTGAAGGTGACAATATGAGTATTAACAATCACGACGATAATCTTAAAAACAAGATGGCAAAAAGGATCAGGGAGGTAAGAAAATGCCTTGATCTGAATCAAGGGCAACTGGCAGACCACTTGCCTTGCAGCAGGAGCAACCTGTCCCAGGTGGAAAACGGTGTGTTTTTCCCCGGCGTTTCTATCCTGGATGCCTTGATCAATAAATTCAACGTCTCCCTGGACTGGTTATTCACCGGTAAAGGTCCCATGTTTATCGATGAAAAAGAGAAAGGACTTGATCTGCTGGATTTTGGAAAAGACACCGAAGAGATTAAAGAGATGCTGGAAGAGATGAAGGAATCACCGGCGCTAAAACACCGTGTGCTTTCTGATTATTATTCGCTAGTTGGAGTTGAAAGATTTCGACAGCAAAAAGAGGAGATCAAAAAGAAGATAAAAGAACAAATGACAAACGATCAATGATTTATAACAGGAGAGAAAATAATGACGGAAATTGACATCATACTTGACGAGATGAGGGACCTTCTCCAGGTTAAGCCTTTCAGACGAGCCATTCATCATAAAATAAAAGAGTTAAAATATCGGTTAGGGGCAAAAATAGCCGATCACAAGAAAGTTGAAAGCATGATAGATAATTTAGATAATTGGATCCCCAAAATGAAAAATGGCCGGATATTTGAATTAACCCGGTTAGGTGAAAAACTATGGATGCCATCTATTCCCGGCTTTACTGACGTTGAAGATTGTGATTTAGTCTCTTTATTCCAAATCTTTCCCCAGGAAATTATTGATTACATTGTCAATTACAGGACAAAGAAGGGCATTGCTGTAATGCTTCCTGGTTTGACATTGCCTGAATTAGAAGGAAGAAAATTTGACCTCTCTTTTGAAAAACACCATGCCTCTTATTATACAGGAATAATCTATGAACACGGCGGGGTTAAGACAACGGCTAAATCCAATTATCCGGAAATAGATTTGAACCCCGGGGATTTGAAAGTGTTGATTACCTACTTTAAAGACCACCCGCATTACTTTTATCACGTTTTTAATAGTTTTTTAAAATCGTGGAAATCTACTCTTGATGGTTTTAGTCAGGCTGCCAGGTAATCTTTTAGGGATTTGCGGATATCCCGGATTCCTTTACCCACCATTCTTTTAAGCTCATTTTCTTCATTTCTCATTTTTTTTTATTTTTTTAAAAAAATTTCTTGACATCTAAGTTAAAATATTTTAGAATCCAACATTTAGTAAGTTAAACTTTCATTAAGCTGATTGTTTTTAGAAAACAGGATATAACACAACTGATTAGTGAAAGAAACTTAAAATATAAAAATTTAAAAAAAACGACAAAAGGAGGTTGCAATGGCAACAAAATTTAAAGCTCTTGCCACTTACCGGCCCAAAATCATAAAGGGCAAAACAGCAGACAGCAAAGATGCTGCTAATCTTATTTCAGGAAGAACAAGTGCCACCGAAGGCACCGTATTGGAGTCTTTGAGTGAACTGCGCTACACGTTATTCTTTTTCCTCAGAGATGGTCGTTCGCTAAAACTACCGGGTTTAGGGACCTTCACCCCTTCCATTTCACTGGACGGGACCATCAACGTCAACCTCCGGGTAGACAAGGAATTGTTGAGCGAGTTAAACAAAGAAACAGAAGGTTTTAAAGGTACGGTCATCAACGCCATTAACATCGGGAAAACCGTCAATGACCTGGTGGCTCTTTGGAACGAAGAACATCCTGAGGACCCGGTGGTTTAGTATTAAACGCCTGCGGCGGGAAATTCCAGGGCTTTGTTTAACCTTTTTTTATCACCGCAGAGAGCGCAGAGATCGCGGAGAAAAAATTCTCCGCGTGCTCTGCGGTGAATAATAGCCTTTTGGGTACCGGCTCGTCCGGGTTGTGGTCAGGCTTATTTAGCAGCCTTCACCTTAAAAAATCCGCAAGAATTCCAAAATTTAGTTGTTTAAAAACATATTTTATATATTATAATATAAATATAATAAAAATAGGAGAATTTAAAAGATGAAGAAAATAAGAAGCAACTCAAAAACATTGACGGTGGATATTTTATTGCTGCTGGTCATTATACTTATTCTCTCGGTTTCAGTATTTGCTCAAAAGAATAATCAACAAAATCAGGACCAAACAATACAAAAACAAATACAAACCCAACCGGAAAACCCGGTATCCCAACGGGTGACTAAGCTAAAAAAAGAACTGCAATTAACAGAAACCCAGACCGCCGCAGTGCGGGAAATCCTGGAAAAAGGGCAAAAACAAGCCGAAAAAGACCAGGAAACCTTTAAAACCAATGCCAAGGGATTAATTGAAACGGCATGGGACCGGCGCAAGGCCTTCAACGCCCTTATCGAAGAGCAGTTGGATGACCGGCAAAAAGAAAAATTCAAAAAGATGACCAGGATGACACTGTTTGACCGGGAACTCTTCGATCTGATTGAAGGGCTGCTGCTGGACGATGACCAGGCCTTTACAGTTGAGGGTATCCTGATCAAGTATTACAATCAATTCAATGAGTTTATACCTGAGGAAATACGCGAACGCATGGAAGATGAAGACAGTCCACCCGGAGGTCGCAGGTTCGCCCCCTATGGAAAAGGGATGGGGATGCGAGGCGCTGGCATGCTCAAAAGTTTTGTGGAGCGGCTGCAGGCCAAAAAGAACCGGGCCATCAAAAAAATCCTCAGCAAAGAACAAAAAAACCTGTTCAAACAACTCAACGAACACCGACAAAAACAAATGGAAGAATGGCAAAAACAAAGGCGTAAAAACCAAAAAGGAAAACGAAACAATCTGTCGTTAACTCAATTGAACCATCTCCCACAAATAATTATACCGGGGAAGGGTTTTGATTAAGTACTTGAGATTTCGTTCAAGTTGACTTTTATTCCTGGAACTCCAACCGTTGACCCAGGCCAGGAATTTCTTTACTTTATCCTCATGCAAGGAAATATCAATCCGCTTATCAATCAATAAACGGCTGTATTTTTCAAAATACCACCAGCGCTGAAGAAAATGAAATCGCTGCTGTAAGGTAATGGGTTGAAAACTGTGGCCCGAAAGGAACCATTGGATACTCACCCCTATACTGGGTTCACTATTACAAAATACCCGGTTCCGGGTGGTATTGTACATAATATTTTCTAAATTCTGGTAGTCCTGGGGCTTCAATTTATTCCGGTTTATCCAGTTTGAAATAATTTCCAGGAGCCAGGCACTGGCCATTTTCTCATTATCCATATGGCTGCGAGTTAAATACGATATGGTAAAAAGGACTTCGCTGTTGGAGGCATATTTTTTGCACCAATATACCGCAGCATCCAATACGTAGTCAGGAATATCTTTATAACTGCAAAACCGCTTAATCACAAAATCCGCATAGGGATGATCTTTAAAAACCTGGAGCCATTGGTAGGCGTACTCTTTAATGAAATCAGCATTCTTTGTGTTGGCAATCCATGCTTTGATGACAAAACTGGCTTCAAAACTGTTTTGATACGTTTCCAACCACCTGGTTACAAAAGGAGCCACATATACCGGTTCACCCCCGGCATTGAGCCATTCCTTAATAACATAACTGGTGTCTTCCTCTTCCAGGGGGAATCGAGTCAGCCAGGGTTTTATATATTCTTCGACCATTTCCCGCTTTCCCTTTGCCCTCAGCCAGGCAGTGATAACAAAACCACTCCCTTTTTCAGTAGGATATCTATCCAACCAGGGTTTTAGATGATTTTCAATCAATCCTTTCTCACCACCAGCATCAAGCCAGGGAACGATAACAAATTGAGCCTGTTTCTCCTCACTGAACCTGGACAGCCACTCAATTAAATATTCCCTGATAAATTCTTTTTCTCCTTCAGCAGCCAACCAGGATTTTATCAAGAAACTTACCTCTCTCATATGATGGAATTCCCGGAGCCAACGTGTACAATACTCTCTAATGAATTCAATTTCTCCCCCACTGTCCAGCCAGGCAGTAATAACAAAATGCGCATCCAGCTCAACACCAAATTTATCCAACCAATTCCGAATATATGGCTCTACTAAACTTTTCCCCCCACCAGCCAAAAGCCAGGCTTGAATCACAAAACTGGTATCCATTTCCTCCGGGAATTTCAAAAACCATTTTTTTAAATACCCCAAGATGAATTCGATGTCCCCACCAGCCTCCAACCAGGATTTTATCAGTAAACTGGTCTCTTTTACATGATAAAATCTATGAATACAACTCTCTAAATACTCATCAATAAAATCCTTTTCTTTATCTGCTTTCAACCAGGTTTGAATGAGAGAACCGGCATCAGCCTCCTCCTCCGGGTATTTTTGCAGCAATTTCTCCAGGTACGCCTCGATGAATTCGATTTCTTCATCAGACTCCAGCCAGGTTTGGATGGCAGACCTTTCCTCTATTTTTTCCGGGAATCTTTCCAGCCATTTTGTCAAAGGAGCCTGAACAAAATTTCTATCCCCACCGTTTATCAACCAACTCCTAATAATCGCACTGGTTTCGATTTCTGCCGGGAAATTCGAGAACCATTGAGTTAAATAATCTTTGAGAAACTCTGTCTCACCTCCAGCCTCCAACCAGGATTTAACCACCAGGATAATCTCTAATTCTCCCGAGAATTTCGGCAGCCATGGGATTAAATAATCTTTTATAAATCCTTTTTCTCCACCAGCATCCAACCAGGCACGAATAACAAACCGGGTCTTCATTTCCTCCGGGAATGTTTGCAACCATTGTTTTAACGGTTCTTCAATAACGTCTTTGTCTCCCCAAACCTCCAGCCAGGTTCTTATTACATAACCGGCCTCTATTTCCGTGGCAAACACTTGCAGCCATTTTTTTACCGGCATTTTAATGATTTCTTTGTCTCCCCCAACCTCCAGCCAGGCTTTAATCAAAAAACCAGCCTCTTTTTCTGTTGAGAACCTCCGCAGCCACCTGGCTAAATACGCTTCAACCATCTCCTCATCACCACCAGCCGCTAACCAGGATTTAATAACCAAACGAGCCTCAAAATGCTCTGGGAAATTTTGCAGCCATATGGGTATATATTCCCTGATGAACTCCTTTTCTCCACCTCCATCCAACCAGGCTTTAATGATATGGCCAGCCTCCAATTTTTCAGGAAAATCAATGGGGGCTTTTGATAAATAATCCCTGATTACTTCTATTGATATCATTTTTTAGTCAACCGCTGCCTAATTTTCACAATTTTTTTTGTTGAAGGTGCCATACCTTCCAGAATATTAAGAATAATATATTTATGATTTCTTTTCAACCTTTTTGAATTATTTCCTAAATTTTTTACTACCGGTGCAGCCGGCAGAGCATGTTTGGTTTTTGCCTCCGGCGGCCAGAAACCTTTTTATAAAAAGGTCTCTGGACTTCCAAAAATTTTTTATTTGCGGACAGTCATGGGAATGTGCTTCATTCATCTAGCCCAATTGAAAACGTCTCGTGCTTCTTCTTTATAGGCCCGTCACGCTATGCGCCGCGCCGCGGGGCTTCGTGGCTTCGTGGTTCAATATAGACCCGAATTAAGTTCTTGGAATAGAAAACTATCTGTGATACAATAAAACATGGGCAACTTAATCTTAGATATTAAAAACATAACCAAATCCTACGGTGATATCACGGCATTAAACAATTTCAGCCTTTCTTTGCAAAAAGGCGAAGTTATCGGCCTCCTGGGGCCTAACGGGGCAGGAAAAACCACACTTATCTCCATCCTTTCCGGCACGGTCAAGGATTTTTCTGGTTCTGTAACCTTTAAAGGTAAAAACCTTTTCTCCCACCGAACCTTGAAAAACCACATGGGTATCGTTCCCCAGGACATGGCCTTCTACGAAGACCTGAATGCGATTGACAATTTAATGTTCTGGGGAGGACTCTATGAAATTCCCCGCTCAAACCTGAAACAACGGGCATGGGAACTGCTGGAACTGGTGGAATTAAGTGCCAGGGCCAAAGACCCCATCAAAAAATACTCCGGCGGCATGAAACGACGGCTCAACGTTGCCATCGGCCTGATACACAAACCCGGGTTACTGTTACTGGACGAACCCACCGTTGGCATCGATGTGCAGGCCAAAGTCAATATCCTGGACATCATCAAAAACGTGGGACACCAGGGCACATCAGTAATTTTTACCACCCACCAACTGGCAGAAGTGGAAGAAATCTGCTCCCGCATTGCCATCATGGATAAAGGTGCCATCCTGGCACAAGGTACACTGGAAGAATTGATCCGCATCGTGGGAGAAAAAGAAATCGTGGATGTACAGGGGGAATTCTCAGCCAACCAGTTCTCAGAGGCTTTAAAAGCCCCGGGTGATGGAATTGAAATTCTGTCCGTTAGCGACAACCTGGCAAACCTGGCGTTTGCTAATACCGATAAAATTCCCGCCATGATGGAACGTTTATTCAAAAACAACATCCAGGTCTCGGATTTGAAGATCAAATCCCCCAACCTGGAAGCGGTTTTCTTGAAATTAACCGGAAGGAGCCTGAGAGATTAAGGCATGAGACGCATATTATTAATATTTAAAAACGATGTCAAACGACGGTTAAAATCCCCTTATACCATTATCATACTCCTATTGATCCCAATGATGATGACCGGGATCATTGGAGCCATATTTGCTCCCAGAGCAGACAGCGATGCATTACCAAAAATTAAGGTGCTGGTGGTGGATAAAGACAAAAACATCGGATCCAGGTTTCTCCTGGGGGCCTTTGATTCACCCCAAATCAAAGAAATGTTCCAGGTGACCCTCGTGGATGAAACCAGGGGTAAGAAATTAATATCCAGGGGTAAAGCCTCAGCGTTGGTGATTATCCCGGAAAAGTTTACAGAACGGTTGATGGATGCGGAAAAATCCCAAATCAAGGTGATCAAAAACCCATCGGAACAATTCCTGCCCAGTGTAGTGGAGGAATTTATGAATACCACGGCAGTGATTGTTTCCGGTTTTGTCCAGGTATTTGCAACCGAGGTCAAGGGAATCCGGCTGATGATCGACATACCCATCGAAAACCTTGAGATGGCGGCGATGCTGCCCTTTATGGAAGCAGCACAAAAAAAGATCATCGCTTTACAGTATTACCTGGACCCATTGTTGATTCAATTAAAAGAGGAAATTACCAGTGAGAAAAAAGAGAAAAAAAAGCCGGATTTTAATATTTTTGTTTACATCCTGCCGGGCATGTCCATTATGTTCCTCTTGTTTATCATCGAGGTGTTCCTGAGGGACATCCTCACGGAACGGGAAGACGGCAAACTGCAGCGCATGATGTTCGCACCCATTCGTACAATGGAATTGGTCTTCGCCCGGATTTTAAGTGGGTGGATCATGGGAATCATGGTCTACTTGCTGATTGTCGTGGGAGGTGTGCTGATATTTAATATCTCCTGGGGGAATTACGGACACTTGTTTATACTGATTGCGGTTACCTGTTTCTGGATTGCCGCATTCTTTGCGCTGCTGAATGCGTTCTTTAAAAACAAAAACCAGGCCGGCGCCTTCACCAGCCCTATTATCCTGGTGTTCAGTGCTTTTGGCGGCAGTTTTATTCAAGTCGAGCAATTGCCCGAATCTGTGAACTGGATTTCCACTTTCACCTTGAACCACTGGTTCATCACCGGGACCCAACAAATCAACACCGGTGAATTCCCAACCCTTCCCTTGACGGTGATCCTGGTATCCGGCGTGGTACTGTTTGCATCGGCCTCAATATTTCTCAAAAAAAGAATAACGGTATGAAGTATGAAAAGAATCTTTCATATTGGGTTTAATGATATTCGCTTGATGGTTCGGGACAAAATCTTTTTCTTTTGGGTTTTGATATTTCCCCTGATTTTTATATTCATATTCGGGAACCTCTATAAAGAAGACAGCGGGCCTCCTCAGGCGGCGTTGAAAGTCGTAAACCGGGACAGCGGAGAATGGGGGGCTTATTTTATCGAAAAAATCAAATCCCCGGGCATTGCCCTGGAAGTCCTGGAACAGGAACCGGAAAAATACAACCGTATCCTGGTGATACCCGAAGACTTCTCAAAGAAAATAGAAGAAAAAAAAGCACAGGAACTGGTGTTTAAAAAACGGTCCGGTGCCAATGTTAAAGCCGCTGCCCAGGTGGAAACCAAAATTATCCAGGCCATTGCAAAAGTCATTACCGAACTGATTCTCCACGGTGACAAAGATATCTTTGCCTTCTTTGAACAAAAACCCGAATTTAGAAATATCGTCGAGATCAAAAGCCAATTTCCTGAAAACACCCTGACAAAAATACCAACGGGATTTGACCACGTGATTCCCGGTGTTATCGTGCATTTTATCATGATGATGGTGTTAATCTACGGCGGTGTTTCAGTGATGGAAGATCGAAAACGGGGTGTTCTTACCCGTATTCTCTTTTCTTCATCATCCATCGTGGAATTGTTTGGAGGCAAGTTCCTGGGACGCTTGATGATGGGCATCCTTCAGGCCATTATTTTAATCGTTACCGGATTATTGATTTTTAATCTAAACCTGGGCAACTACTTTTTATCGTTCCTGAACATTTTGTTTCTTTCCATTGCCATGGCGTCTTTCAGCATATTCCTCGGTTCGGTGATAGGCAAGGAAGATTTAATTATTGGGCTGTCCATACTGTTTGCCAATCTCTTTGCCGCCATGGGAGGATGTTGGTGGCCCATCGAAGTGGTTCCCCATACGTTTCGCACCATCGGCATGATATCTCCTGCTTACTGGGCCATGGATGCCTTTCACAAAACCATTTTCTTTAACAAAGGATTGGAAGATATTTTCTTAAATCTAATGGTAATGTTAGGTTACACGGCAATCTTTACATTCCTGGCAGTAAAATTCTTCAAGATCAAAGAATAGTTTCGCTGGGATACAAACACAAACAATAAAATATTATTATCACCGATCCTATCTATGTATATCTGCTTTCTTTTCTCTTCCCATGCCGATGCGCCAAAATAGCAATGCCAATTTTTTTCTTTGGATTTTTGGTTATACCAGCTACTTTAACATTGTCTCTTCGCATCACTATTCGCGCGATATCTGCAATATTTTTACTACCTAACTCTTTAGCGGAGAGTACGAGTCTTCTTTTGTTTTTCCCGCTTTCTTTAAGGAAAGATATAACATTATCTGATAACTTTATAGATGTCAGTCTTTTCGGCTTTGTATAAAACGTGGGTAAAGAGGCAGACGCCCACTCTAATAATTCATCCATTCGGCTTTGAATGCTCTCTTTTATATCCTCTGTATTCAGCTCTTCTTCATCATAATTACTTCCTTTTAAGTTACCAGCTAAATCTAATATTTTTACAAAGCTAAATAGAGAAGTCTTAATTGGATTTGATTTTTTTCTCACCAGCAAACTCATTTAAATTCCTCCATTCTATTAAACATTATTATACATAAAAAAAACTCTCTTGTCTAATAATGGTATAAAAAAACCTTTTTTTCAATACTTCTGTATTCTCTCCGTGTCCTCTGTGTCCTCTGTGGCTAAAAATTAAACAGATTGAGAATATCTTCTTTTTTAAGGTCCTTAAAGGCCTGCGAATCGGAAGCGATGAGGTCCTCCACCAGGGCCTTTTTCCGTTCTTGCAGCTCCAGCATTTTCTGCTCAATGGTATCCGCCACCACCATCCGGTAAGCCATCACCTTTTTGGTTTGACCGATGCGGTGGGAGCGATCAATGGCCTGCGCTTCCACTGCCGGGTTCCACCAGGGATCAAAAATAATTACATAATCCGCAGCGGTGAGGTTCAACGACACACCACCGGCCTTGAGGCTCAATAAAAACACCCGCGTGCCTTCATCTTCCTGGAACCGTTGGATCATCTCTTTCCTGGTTTTCAATTTCACCGATCCATCGATATAAGCATACTCGATATGTTCGTCATCAAAATAGCCGCGAAGGATTTTCAACACCTCCACAAATTGAGAAAAAATCAATACCTTGTGATCTTCAGCCAGGATATCTTCCAACAGCCCCTGAAAATGGTCAAATTTAGCAGAAGGGATTTTATTATAGGTTTCATCCACCAGTTGGGGAAAAAGACAGATTTGCCGCAGTCTCAGCATGCCTGCCAATATTCTCATGGATGAACCCCCCACCCCTTTTTCATCGATCTCTTTTTCCAGTTCCTCCCTGTAATCCCGGGCAACCCCGGCATACAATTTCAACTGGTCTTCTTCCATTCGCAGTGTTGAAACAATCTCGATCTTTTCCGGGAGTTCGCTTTCTACATCTTGTTTTTTCCGCCGCATGACAAAGGGATAAATCATCTGTTTAAGAAGTTCCGCTTTTGTTTCATCCTTATCTCTCTCAATGGCCTGGGCAAATTGCCGGTTAAACCACTGAAACGTTCCCAGAAAACCCGGCATTAAAAAATCGAATAAAGACCACAGTTCCATGGTGTTGTTTTCAATGGGAGTCCCACTCAATGCCAGGCGGTTTTTTCCATTTAAAACCTTCACCGCCCGGGAAATTTGCGAAGCAATGTTTTTTATATTCTGAGATTCGTCCAGGATAATATAATCAAAACCAAACCCGGTAAAAATCTCAATGTCATTTCGCAGCGTGGCATAACTGGTGATAATCAGGTCCTTTTCGCTCCATCCCCCCGTATCCTTATCCCTGGACGAACCGATATGACAATGGTAGGTTAAGCCTGGGGTAAATTTCCCGGTTTCTGCTTCCCAGTTGGGAATAGCAGACACCGGCACCACCAGGAGGGACGTCTTTAATTTTTTATTGTCTTTTAATGTTTGCAGCAGGGCCAGGGTTTGGACGGTTTTCCCCAGCCCCATATCGTCGGCCAGGCACCCGGAAAAACCGTAATCCTGCAAAAAATAGAGCCATTTAAATCCTTCCTGTTGGTAGCCCCTCAACTGTCCGTTAAAATTCTTCGAAAGTGGGTAGTCCGGTATGGATTCGAATTCCTTCAATCGTTCTTCCGTGGACAAAATCTCCTGGAGTTCGGGTATTTGGTCCATTCGTTTATCGTAGAGCGACCGAACCAGGATATGATTTTGGGTAGGCACGCGGAAAATGCTGCCGTATCGATCGGCGTACCGGTAAAGCTGCGCTAATTTCTCGATTTCCGCCTGTGTCACCAGGTGCAGCATACCCTTTTTGTCCACAATCATATGGTCCAATGAATTGAAGAGGTCCTGGCTGTCCAGGTCGATTTCATGGTCTTCGCCGGTTATGGGATCATGGATAACCGGTTTAAATTCCAACCACTGGCTGCCGCTGATCATACTCACATTCATCCATATGGAACTGGCGGTATGACCGATATACCGTTTCAATCTTGTGCTGTATATTTTAAAGCCTTTTTCCAGGTATTTCCTGCCCCGTTCCACCAGCCATTTCAACGAATCGTTATCCTGGAAGTCGTAATAATGGTACACCTTCCCTTTGGTTCTATGGTAATCGATTTGTTGAGTCAATAAAGGATCGTTTTTTATCACCTCCAGGCAGCGATTCTCAAATTCCCGGTTCCTTTTGTAAGTACATACTTGCTTATCTGGGTGCCGGGCAGTGAACTTTTTCATTTCCTGTTGATAATCGAATTCCAATTCCAGGCGTTGGTCTTTTCCAGTGCGTGCATCGGCAGGATAGAGATTTAATACCGGGGTAGGCATAAAACTAAGTTCGTATTTTTTTAAAGGTTCCGGCTGGATGATCAAATATTCCGATTGGATCCGCTTCAGCGCGGTTGAAATCTCTTCCAGGTCGTACAGGTAAAACTCACCCTGGGCTTTCAGGAAAGCAAAAAACCGGTAAACATGCGCCGGTTCTTCCGGTACAGCAAACCAATTCTCCCCATCATCAGAGGTAAAGGAAACGTAAACCTGTTGTTCATTCAGCATGATTTCATATTGAACGCCAGCCTTTAAAACCTGGCCATCCCCGGAAGTAAAATCCAGCAAAAACCTGAACGCCGATGCTTTTTCCAGAGATGGAGCGAAATGAACCGTGACCGTTTGAAACCTGAATTTTTTCAACAAATGATAGTCTTTCCGGTCATCCCACTGGCAAAAACTCAATTCCTCCGGCAGTTGAAAAAGTTCTGCTGCCAGATCCCGGAAAAATACCTGGTTCATCATCAGGGCTTTTAATTTGGGGCTTCCCGGCAAGTTGTCGATGGCCGCGAAGTGTCTTAAAAAATCCTCCAGGATTCCGGGCACACCGGGAAACTCGTAAGCGGATAATTTCAAATTTTCTATTTTTCGAGGGTTCCCGTACAAGCCGTCTTCTTTTACCGGGACAATCACCGGTTGAAAGAATCCGTATCGCTCGCCGGTTAAATCGAAGCATTTCCATTTCAAAACAAGCCCTATCCCGGCTTTTAACCGTTCGTCTCCTTCCTGTTCTATTTCAATTTCCTCTTCCTGTTTAAATTCATCTTCTTCTTTTTCTTCCAGCTTTTGCAGGTTATCTTTGAGAACCTGGGATTCGAATCGCCGGGTGGTTTTTTTGATTTCAATTTCCTGGTATTGTACTGTTTGGTTGACAATATCGAAATCAACGTGTTCCAGGGCATCGCTGCTGCCGGAGGTTTGAGCTTTCCCTATATAGTTATTGATTTTATCTTTTGCCATATCAAAAACAGCGGCGGCGTTTCCTGAAACCGTCATGGTATCCCGGGTCTCATTTTTCAAGAAAAAAAACGCTGCTTTGACATAGACGTTTCGTACCTGCTCCGAACCATCCTGTTCAACACCGATAATCGTAACCGGGCGGTCCAGTTCGTCTCGTTTGTTTAAGATTATAACGGCTCCGTAATAGGGTGTATTCCGGTAAAAATCCCGGTAAAGAAAAAGAAAATAATTATCTCCCAGTTCTCCCATGACCCCGTAGCGGATAATTTTTTTCAATTCTTCTTCGCTAATGGATCGACCGAACTGCCCTGCATCACGATCGTACATAGCGATGAGTTTATTTTTAAACTTTTCGTTCACTTTTTACACCATTTGAATTATAAGGTTTAATATTATACAACGGAATCAGGCAGAAAGGAATAAAAAAAGTTTGTGGGCAACTATCTTGTTATCAATGCCTGGTTAATGAAGGTTACCAATTTCTCTGTTTCTTCGTGGATGAAAAAATGTTCTCCTTCAAAATAATGCACCGTGCACACTTTTTTGCTGTGCAGCCGCCAGCCGAACATATGTTCTGCGGTGACGTCTTCGTCTTTACCGATAAATATAGTAAGACCGCAGTCCAGGGGTTTGATGCCCTCTTGATGTCGTTCATTATATTGATAGGTTTCAGCGATCTTAAAATCGTTTTTAAGGGTAGGCAGCAGGACTTCCATTAGTTCCGGGTATTGGAAAAATTCTTTGGGTGTGCCGCCCAACTCCAAAATCTCTTTTCTGAATTCATCGTCCGGTAATTTGTGGTATATGGTTCGGTCCGGGTCCTTGGGCACATGGGGTGCACCCCGTCCTGAGATAAACAAATGGACCGGTCCCGGCAGATTGTTTTGTTTTATTTTAAAAATCAATTCATAGGCAATCAGCCCCCCGAGGCTGTGGCCGAAAAACGCATAAGGAGAACCCATTAGCTGGGATTTTACGATATTGAACACATCTTCCAGGGCCTCATGGAGATTTTGGTACAATGGTTCGTATATGCGTCTGCCCCGTCCGGCCAGTTCCACCGGGACCAACTCAATAGAGCGGTGCAGGTAGTCGCTCCACTTCTTAAAAACAACTGCTGAACCACCAGCATAGGGAAAACAAAATAGTTTTATTTTCTTCACTGATAAACCTCTTTATTACCTTTGGGTCTCGTTTTTTTAGTATCCCGGTTGGGTTTAAAGTCTTTCCGAATATGAAACCCAATTATACCACAAAGACCTGTAATGTCAATGTTTCCGTAGGTTTCAGTCAAAATCCATATTTTTTATTTGTATTGGATTTTGGAAATTCGGATTTTGGATTTGTTTTGGATCTCGAAATTGGACTCTGCGCGATTTCGTGTTTTTTAAAAGGCGGGCGGCGCCCGCAGCCCAATAGGATTTGTTCATGGCATTTGAAAGATACCAACCGTAAAAACTTTGTTTTTTTTTGCGCATTTTGCAGAGTATTAATAAAAGCTGATATAGAGCGAAAAATGGCCTCTCGCGCGGAGCCCAAACTATTACGCGAGAGGCCAAAGACGAATAATCTTGAACAACATAAAACTTTCAATACCAATGCACAGCAACCTTAAGCGCTTTGTCCCCCTTCGCGTGCCCTTTAACGTTGTACTGATGATAAAAGACAAAAATCCTATGTTCCGCTTTTTCAATTGTTTATCCTCCTATCGCTTCGATCAATTGTAACTTTTTGACTTTTGAAGCTCGTTGAACTGAATAGCCTTTTAAACCTTTTTTATTAATATTCTTTAATAACGCGCAAAAAAAACAAGATTTTTCCGCTTGATAACTTTCAAACGCCATAAACGGCGCCTATAGGGTGTGGACACCGTCCACTTTTTGAAAAAAAAAGATTTAAAAAATTCAGTTAATCCTTGAAAAATAATTATATAAGGGTTCCAGTTAAAAGTCAAGTAAAATTTCCCGCAATCAGCAATACTAACTGCTGAATTCTTCTTTGACATTTGACTATCTTTCCTTTAAAATATCCCCATGAGAGAAAAAACGATTCAAGAACAAAACAAAAACCAGGGGAAAAAACCCCTTATCCTGATCGTAGACGATGTCCCCAAAAATCTCCAGGTATTGGCAAGCATATTAAAAAGCGAAGGAAAGTATGATATCTCCGCAGCCACAAGCGCCAGCAAAGCATTAAAAATTGTGGATAATGTCCTGCCAGACCTCATATTGTTAGATATAATGATGCCGGAAATGGATGGATTTGAGGTATGCCAACAGTTAAAATCCTCCGAAGTTACACGAGAAATCCCGGTAATCTATTTAACTGCAAAGACAGGTACCAAAGATATCGTAACAGGTTTTCAAGCCGGGGCAGTGGATTATGTAACCAAACCCTTCAACGGCACCGAATTATTGGCCAGGGTGCAAACCCACATCGAGTTAAAAAAATCAAGGGAAAAGTTAAATGATTCACTTCAAAAACTAAGGCTTGCCAACAGCGAAATATTGGAAAAGAACAAAAAAATAGAAGAGATCAATCGTCAGCTCACCGACAGCATTAATTACGCCCATCTTATCCAGCAGGGAATCATGGCCAAAAAACAGGATGTAAAATCAATTTTTAAGGAATCCTTTATCTATTTTAAACCACGGGATATTGTTAGTGGAGACTTTTTCTGGATTTCGGAAACCGATACCAATAACCGTGTTATCATTGCCGCAGTTGACTGCACCGGTCACGGCGTCCCCGGTGCCTTTGTTTCTATTTTGAGTTATCAATTAATGCATGATATCATAATTTTGCGTGGGATTTGGGAACCGGATAAAATTTTAAACGAGCTGCATATGGGTATCGGTTCCGTATTTAACCAGGAAAAGACCCAGATCTATGAAGGAATGGAAATGGCTGTATGCTCCCTGGATTTGCAAAACCGGTTTCTTGAATTCTCCGGTGCCCGAAATCCTTTGATCTACATTTATAACAATGAATTGTATCATGTAAGAGGGGATAAGTTCCCGGTGGGGGGATTAAAAAAGAAAGAAAAAAGGGTATTTACAAAACAGTACATCCCCTTTGGGGATTCCACCATGTTTTATATTTTTACCGATGGATTTCCCGACCAGTTAGGGGGAAATCATGAACGGCGCTTTACCCTGAAACAATTCAAGGAACTTCTGCAAAATATTCACCATTTAAGTATGAACGAACAAGAACAGGCCCTGGAAAAAACATTAAAGGATTGGATGGGGAGTGAATATGATCAAATCGATGACATCCTGGTCATCGGTTTCAGATTATGAGGCCAGAAGGTCAGAGGACAGACGATCAGAAAATTAGTAAATCAGTGAGTCAAAAAAGAAGTAAAGAAGTAAAATGATACCAATGGGAAATATCGGTGAGAAGCGTGGTACGATGATTGTCTGCATACCGGAGGCCACACTATGCGCCTCGCCGTCCCCCTTTTACTAATACCCTGGAAAAGTTTGCAAAAAAAACAACGATTTGAGAAAACGTCTTTTACGTGGGAAAATGGCCATGCCGTGCAAGTGGGTGGGGTCGCGACCCCCTTTTGAAAAATTAAATATTATGTTATAATATGCACCTTAAATTTTTATAAGTAGATGTGAATTGGGAGCCTGGGTAATGGTAACGAATACAGCTAAGTTGTCACGCAAGCTTATTACCAGCCGGAATAACTGGGCTTTCTATCTTGCTAAATTTCTGGGAATGAGGGGATTTAAATTATTTGCCAGACCGCATGTAGAATTCCAGGCTGATCTGGTACAATTAAGAAAAGAACAATCGACTTTTTTATACGCCTCTCTTCACAAAAGCCTTTGGGAGACATCAGGGATATTGATCCCCCTGGAAAAGAAAAAACTGCCAGTTCCTTATACGGGGATGGGGGACAACCTGGTAAGGGGAAGATTCTTCCAGAGACTGGCCAAACGATTGGGTGTTTTTCTGATCAAGCGGGCAAGAAATCGCAGGGAAATGCTGGAATCTGCGAAGATGCTAAAAGACTACATTATTAATTACATTGCCCACGGCCATGATGTAATGGTTTTCCCGGAGGGCACACGGAAAAGTATCCTGACCGAGGGGCAGTATGGTAAATTTTTCCCTACTGTTTTTGAAGCCCTGCTGGAATACGAGAAAAACAAAGATCAAATCATGGAGAAACTCAACTTACCTACTTACAACTCCTATATTATCCCTGTCAACGTGGATTACTCCAGGGTCCGGGAGGACTGGGAGATGCTGGGGGAGCGTAAAGGAAAACCCAGGACTCTAAACATACTGGATTCTCTGAAAATGATGAAAAACATCAGGGATACTTACATTACTTACGGGGAGCCCATAAACGTAGCGCACCACCTGGATATGACCAGGAAAGAATTGGCGGCTTTTACCAGGGAAAAATGTTTGAACCTGGTGAAGATTTTGCCCATTAATATTGTTTCAGCATCCATCCTGGATTCGGTTGAAGGGGACCGGATCAACAAGGATAAAATCGAAAATAATATTGGCCGAACCATTGAAAGATTACAATCTTTTCAGAACCGTTTCCGGGGGGTTACCACAGACAATCATCCCAGGGAGATTTGGCAGAAGGTTGCCAGCTATGTGGTATATTTCAGAAAAAAATACATCGATGAGAAATACCTGGCGTTTTACCGTTTGTATGCCAGCTATATCGGACATTACCTGAAGTAAGACCCACGACCCTGTCATCTGCCCATTAGATATTAAATTATTTTGTGTCGTTCAATCATGCTAAGTATTGAAATACGGTTTCATTTGTGATAAAAATTAATATGCTAATATTGATTAATTCGGAGGTGATTCAATGGAATTAGAAATTGTCAAAATCGAAAACCCGGGAGAATTAAATTTTATTTTGGGGCATTCCCATTTTATTAAAACCGTTGAAGATATTCATGAAGCCCTGGTCAACACCGTACCCAACATCAAATTCGGGTTGGCTTTTTGTGAGGCCTCGCAAAAACGCCTGGTCAGGTGGAGTGGTACGGATGATGAACTGGCTGAGTTGGCTCAGAAAAATGCCATGAACCTTTCCGCCGGGCACTCGTTTATTATCTTCCTGAAAGATTCGTTTCCCATTAATGTACTGAACACGGTTAAACAGGCGCCGGAAGTCTGCCGCATCTTTTGCGCTACAGCCAACCCGGTAGAGGTTGTTGTTGCCAAGACAGACCTGGGAAGAGGTATATTGGGTGTCATCGATGGTTTGACCACTGTGGGAATCGAAACGGATGAAGATATCAAAGAACGCAAAGATTTCTTACGCATGATCGGTTACAAGCTCTAATCTTTCCTCACTAAACCTTCACCTGTCATTTGAATAATTGACCCTCCTGGGGTTCGAAAACTTCCTTAAGCCGACGAGGCAGCAACGTTTTTCGTTCAGACGGGGTGGAATTGAGTACCGCCCGCCGCACCGTCTCCGGATCGGAAATTAAAAGGATTTTCTTCTTGGCCCGCGTCACAGCCGTGTAAAACAACTCCCGGTTCAACATAATCGCATGAGTAGGCAAAAGCACCAGGACGACCATGTCATACTCCGAACCCTGGGATTTGTGCACCGATACGGTATACGATAGCGTCAACTCTTCCAACTCATCCATACTATATTCTTTGAACTGACCGTCAAAATCAATGACTATGGTTTTCTTCTCTGTTTTGAAATCCTCCACAATCCCCTGTTCCCCGTTAAAAATTTCCTTTTCATAGTTGTTCTTTAACTGCATCACCTTGTCCCAGCGTTTGAACACAAATTTATCCTTTTTTACATATGCCGGTTCAGGGTTGAATTTTTCCTGGATTTGCCAGTTGAGGTTATCGATACCCGCCTCTCCCCTGTACATGGGCGCCAACACCTGGAAATCCGGTGAATTGTAATTGTAATCGTTTTTGTAGTATTCAATGATGCGCAAGACCTTTTCCAGTGCCTGGCGTTCATGGGTGACACGAATAAAGACAAAGTCCAGGTCTTCGGAATAAGGTTTGAAAATGAGTTGATCTCCGCTGTTGATGCGATAAGCGTTTTCAATAATGATACTGTCTGCAGTCTGCCGGAAATTCCTGCTCAAATAAATAATATTAAAATAACCGCTGTGGATGATGTCCCGGAGCACATTTCCCGGGCCCACGGAAGGGAGCTGGTCTTTATCACCAATAATGATTAACCGGGTGTGCTGGGATACGGCTTTCAGNNTGGCCTCTTCCACTCGCTTGGCTGCCCTACCAGTGGGGGCGGAAATCAAAACACTCTTGTTATCTCTTTCCAGGGATTCAATGATGGCCCGGATGATGGTGGTTTTTCCCGTCCCAGGTCCGCCGGTTATAATGGTAATCCGGTTATTCACCGCTGAGATCACTGCCTGTTTCTGCTCATCCGTCAATTCAACATAGGTGCGCTTAAAAATATAGTCAAAGTCAACGTTGATGGGGTCCAGGTCGGAACGGCTGCTGTTTAAGGTGTACAGGTATTTGGCAATCATGTTTTCAATGGAATAATTTCGATAGCTCATGATCACGTTGCCAGGAATCTCTTCCCTCACCAACTGATTTCTCTCAACCATCCGGTTGAGACATTCTGCCACTTCTTGTTCCTCCACATCCAGCAGTGCGGCGGTTCTGATGACCAATTCGTTTTCATCCACGTAAAGGTCCCCGTTTTTTTGTTCGTATTGAGAAACCAGGAAATCGATCCCCGCATTAATCCGATAGGTGTCATTATTGGCTACCCCAAATCCTTTGGCAACAGTATCGGCAATTTTAAACCCCACTCCCCTGACCTTCTCAATTAAAATATAGGGGTTTTGCTCCAATACCGCAAACACATTATGTTCAAACTCCTTATAGATTTTGAAGATGGTCCCATGACCGATCCCGTAGGGGGCCAGTTTGACTGTCAATTCCCGGATGGTCCGGTTTTCTGTTAGATTCTCTTTGATATTTTCAATTACCGTTCGTTTGATTCCTCTGATCTCACGTAACCGTTCCGGTTCCTTTTCCAGTATTTTAAAGGTTTTGTTTCCGAATTTGTCGGCAATCTTTTCGGCACCTTTTTTGCCGAGTCCTTTAATCCTCCCTGAAGACAAATATTTGATGATTCCATCTTTATCCTGCGGCAGAATTGCCTTGAAGGTGTTCACTTTTATTTGTTTTCCATATTTAGGGTGAGTGACGGTCTCACCTTCTATCTCCAAAAAATCACCTTCGCTGACGTCGAACAAATTACCTACAATGACAGTGTTCTCACGCTGCCCCCGGACAGATACACTGAACACACCGAAACCGCTCTCCTCGCTGAAGAAGATTTTTTTTAGAATTTTTACTTTGAAATTCACTGCTTTTACCACCGTCAATCACCTATTGCTGCCTTGTTTAAATCCATTAAACCTCCTGATTGAATACGTTAGGATTATACACAATTCTTGCCAAAATGAAAAGTATCAAAAAATTTGTTCAAGGTTCAATCATTGACAAAACCAAAGGGGTATTGTAGAATACTTTTTTCTTAGGTAAATAAAGGGTTCGAAATTTGTGCCCGAGTTCGTTACGACCATTACATATGAGTGTACTACGGAACTTTCGGAATCATAGTTTCAGCCATTGTTTACTAAGAGTAGGATATGTCTAAGTTTTAAAGGAGGAAATAATGGCAAGAGGAAAAGTCAAGTGGTTTAATGCCAAAAAAGGATATGGTTTTATTTCAACGGATGAAGGCAGCGATGTGTTTGTGCATCACAGTGATATCAAGGAAGAAGGCTTCAGGACGTTGGAACAAGGCGAGGAGGTTGAATTTGAAATTGCTGAAGGCCCCAAGGGCGTCCATGCAAGAAATGTAGTTAAAGTATAAATAGATACAGCCGGGAGCACTGCTGTTTCCTGGTATTTCGGTTTTTTGTTTTGCCTGTTAATGGTGACAAGGGAGTAAGTATTCCATTGCCTAACCAAACCACTCCAAATTTTACCGGAAAAGCATAGGAGCTTTTTTTTAACACCGGTATAGTGTATAATTATATATTGTATGGTTTATAAACCAAAACGGTGGTAAAAAAGAAAAAACCGGACCCAAACAAAAGGTAAAATGAAAAACCAAAGTAACCATGGCAAGGGCAAGGGCAATGGGGCGCAGACCGAGATTTGGGCTGTCGGTGGTGGTAAGGGAGGCACCGGCAAAACCTTTGTGGTGTGCCAACTGGCCACGTGCCTGGCGTCCAGGGGAAACGAGGTGATATTGATAGATACGGACTTTGGTGGTGCCAACGTTCATACCTTTTTTGGCATAAAAAGCAGGGATAAATCCATAACAAAATTTTTTGAAGAAAAAGAAAACCTGGAAAACCTCATTATTGAAAGCCAGGTCAAAAACCTATCCATCGTTCCCGGTAACACCAGCCCCCTTTCCCCTTCAAGTTTTAACTATGCCCAGAAAATCAAATTATTCAGGCATATTAAAAATCTAAACGCGGATTATATTCTCCTGGACCTGGGGGGAGGCACAAACCCGGATACCATGGATGCTTTTTTACTGGCAGATAAAATGATTGCTGTGGTTGTCCCGGAGATTACCGCTATTGAAAATTTGTACCAGTTTATAAAAAGTGCCTACTTTAGAAAACTAAAATCAATATTTGGACTCTATGGACTGAAGCAGACAGCAAAGGAGTTCTGGGGGAATCGGTCAAAGCATGGGATAAAAACCATTGTCGATTTACTGGACCGTCTTAAAAAAGAGTCTAATGACATAGAGACGATTTTGTCAAAGGAATTATCCGAATTTTCTCTTAATATTATTTTAAACAAGGTGCGGAATGTACAGGAACTCCAGGAAGGGTTTTCGATAAAAAGCGTTTGTATCAAATATATAGGAGTGGAAGCTCATTATGTAGGATTTATCGAATACGATTATCAGTTCTGGAGGAATTTAAGTTTGATCCAGACAGCACCGCGGTTTATTGTGTCTCACAGCACCCAGAGTGAAGTGGAGAAAATCGCCGGGCATATTATTAACGGCGAGCAAATGAAAATAGACAGCTTAAAATATGTATGATAAATAAAAAATAAAAAGCATAACATGAGATAAAAAAAATGGATGACCAGGATAACACAAAATATTATAAAATACTTGAACTCAAACCCAATTCGTCTTTCTCTGAAATTAAAAGTGCTTATGTGCATCTGAAGCGACTCTATTCTTCTGAGTCTGCAGTGCTCTCTCCCCTTATAGAGGAGATATCCGAGGAAAAACGGGAGAAACTCCTGGAGCAAATCGAGGAGTCTTACAACAAACTGAGAGAATATCATTCCACAAAAAAAAAGGAAAAACAAAAAACCACACGAGAACGCGTGCTGCATAAAAACATCCCGGAATTTGAAGTATTTAGTGGAAATGCCCTGCGCTTGACGCGGGAGGTTCTAGGGGTGGAACTACAAGAAATCGCGCTGGCTACCGGGATAGCCATCAAGCATCTCAGAAACGTTGAAATGGAACGATTCGATCAACTGCCCCCACCTGGCTATGTGCGAATTTATGTCTCTAAATACGCGGAATATCTTTCGCTGGATGCAGAACGGGTGACAGAAGATTACATGAAAGCCTTCAGCAAAAAGAGAAGATACTCAGACCGTAATCGCTATTGATTATTCCATTATTCCCTGTCTGCGTGCTCCTTACGGACACGCGACATGCACAGGCAGGCAACATTCCATTAATTGTGAGCGAAGCAAACTAAGTTCTAATTTTAGATTTTCTTAAGGTTCTGAACACTAGAATAATAAAAACCAGGGTAATAAACACATATTGAATGACCCAGGCGGTTATGTTAATGGAGATGACCAGACCGGGATTCCCCGCCGCCGCTTCCCGGATTTTCCACACCGGGTAATAGCCGTATTCCATATAGGTATCTTCTTCTTCCACCTGGATGGATGCTTTTACGGGGACGTAGAGTGACGTAAACACCATTACTGCCATATACATCCCAATTATTATCATGAGAGTAACTTTTTTTTTATTCATTTACTTTTTCTTTTCCTGGCGTCTTTTTCGATATTCGGATGGACTCATACCAGTGTGTTTTTTAAAGGAAGCATTGAAAGCCGATTTGGAATTAAAGCCCACGTCAAATGCGATCTTCAGTAATACATATTGATTTTCCCTGGGGTCTACCAGTTTCTTTTTTGCCTCCTCAATCCGGTATTCATTGATAAACTGTTTAAAATTGCGGTTCAATTGTTCATTAATTATCTGTGACAGGTCCTCTTTTGTAATCTCCATTCGTTTGGCCAGTATTTGCAGCGATAAGTCAGGGTCCATGTAGGGTTTTTCTTCTTCCATTATTTTTAGTAATTGATTGAGATACAGTTTTGATTTTTTCGGGGTTAGTGTTGAGCCTTTATATTTTTCATCACTGGTTTTTCTTTTTTTGGTTCTCATTTCGCGCAGCAGAGGGATCCCCCAGAAAACAAATACCAATCCCACGGTTATGATAAAATAGAACCAGAAGGTTTCATGAAAGGGGTATTTTATGGAAAAGGAACAGGAATCGCTGCCGAAACTCCAATCACCGCCTCCCGGGCGCGCCATTACCGTGAACTCATAATCACCCGCAGGAATATCCAGGTAAACCACACTTTTTCGACTGCTGCTGACAACCCATTGGTCATCGTAACCCTCCAGCCGGTATTTAAACATAATATTCCCGGGTTCGCCGTAATAAATGGCCGTAAAATAAAACTCAATTTTTTCCGTACCCACCGGGAGTACAAAATTAGAATGTGGATCATAGGTGCCGCCGTCAGCCGCCACCTTTTGCAGGACCACGGTTTTATCTCGCACCACAGTCATATAAGGGATACCTTTTTCTGTTTCACCGGGAAGGTCTCCTGCAATGGGTTCCTTTTGCACAATAAAAACCGGTCTCCTGAGGTCCATGACTGCGAGCCCCTGGATGGTGGGAAACCAGATCAGACCGTTTTTTGTTTTGCAGCCGGCCGGTTGAAAACCACCGCTGCACACGGACGTTTTTAAACCGTCGCTTTCCTGGAAATGGCGCCAGGTAATCGACCGGGTCCAGTTTTCATCGGCGTGTGAACCTGGATCCGAAGATGACGACAGAGGCAAAGAAGAACGTTTTAATTGATGCGCATATATATTTAAGCGCCTCCCGGAGACAGAGAATATGCCGTTATTGGTACTGAGCCACAAATTCTCGAGGTTGTCTTCCACTACGTTGTAGATTACGTGGCTGCCAAATCCTTTATCACTTTTGAATTGGGTGAATACGCCGTCTTTATAGCGAACCAATCCTTCATCACTGGTGCCGATCCAGACCACGCCTTCATAATCACAGAAAATATCCAGGACCCTGCCCTGGGGGACCCCTTCCCTGCCGTGAAAGCGCCGAAACATGTTATTCTCAAGACAATTAATGCCCCTGTTGGTTCCTACCCAGATATTACCATATCTATCTTCTTCCACGGCCAGGACAAAATTATCCGAAAGCCCTTTTTCCGTATCGAAAATTTGAAATTGACCATGTTTGAAGCAATTCAGCCCTCCTCCGAACGTACCGATCCACAGGTTTTCTTTGCTGTCCACAAACAGGGCTTTTATGGAGTTTTCCGATAATCCGTCGTTGGTCGTAAATACCTGGAATTTTCCTTCTTTAAACCGGTTCAGGCCGTTGGGGGTTCCCACCCATAAGTTCCCGGCACTATCGCCGTAAATGGATTCGATATAGTTGCTGCTTAACCCGTGTTCCCGGGTATAACCGGTAAATTCCCCATCTTTCAGCCGGTTCAAACCGCCGCCGCTGGTGCCGATCCACAGGACATCTTTGGAATCTTCATATATCGCTTTGGTATAACCGGAGCTCAAACCGTCTTTTTCCGTGTAAAAGGAAAACTTCCCTTCCCGGAACATATTCAACCCGCTGCCTGACGTTCCCACCCATAAATTCCCCCATTTATCTTCAAAAACACTGGTCAGGGCATTATCCGAAAGTCCCTCCTCCGCGGTAAAATTTTCAATAATCAAACTTCCTGACCTGCGGGAGCCGGTGGGTATTTGTATCCGGCTTAGTCCGCCGTTGCTGGCCACCCATATATTGTTGTCTTTATCCTCGTAAATGGAACGAACCAGATTATCTGCCAGACCGTCATTTTTTGTAATGGTTTCGAATCTTTTCCGGCTCAAATCATGCAAGCGGTTGCGAATGCGGCTGATTCCATTGGTGGTGCCGATCCACAGGTACCCCCGGCTGTCCTCGAAAATCGCCTCTATGCGGCTGCCGGCAAGCCCATCCGCCGCAGTATATACTGTTATCTTAAGGTTTCCCTTTTCCTCCACCAGGCAGTTGAGTCCGCGCTCGGTTCCTACCCAAAGTTTTCCCCTGTTGTCATAACAAAGAGAGGTAACAATATTATAAGACAGACCGTCAGCGTCTGTTATGGTAGTAAAGGTTTTGCCGTTGAACCGGATCACACCGTCACCTGTCGTGCCGAACCAGGTGTTGTGTTGATCATCTTCAGCAATGGCGTTTATAAAAGGATTGGGCAGTCCTTCTTTTTGGGAATAGTTTTTGAAATTCCCCTTTCTATATCGTATAATACCTCCGCCATAGGTTCCTATCCACAGGCTGCCGTCCTGTGAAAGTAAAAGAGAGAGAATGGAATTATTTTTTATGGCGGAAATAGTGGATGTGTCAAATGTCCTGAAACTGAAGCCGTCAAAGCGGACAATTCCTCGATCTGTGCCCAGCCACAGGTAGCCTTTGCTGTCCTGGACAATGTTATGAATGGTGTTCTGGGGTAAACCGTCGCGGGTGGTCCATTTATGAAGAATGTATTTTTTTATGGCGGTGTTGGGGTCTAAGGCCAGGACCGCTGGCGGCCGGACCGGGAACAATAACATCAAAAGGAAAATAAACTTTGATGTGCATCTAACCATTTCATAAGATTATATCCTCAACCACCCATTTTTTCAACCCCCTGGCAGGAAGCCTTCGGTTTAACTTAATAAAAAGTTTTGCGAGGGTCCAGGGACACTTACAGTGCGGTATTAAGGAATACCCATGGAGACGATACATCATTTAAAACATTGTACGCCGTCCTTGCACTGCAAATGATCCCCCACGCAGTGGGGTTTTTCAAAAGAACCCCCTGGCTGCCGGAGGCAAAAAAAGTTCTGATAGAGTTTTATAGGAGTTTCAGGATGGGCAGGCTAAACGTTTTTTGAGATAGTAGTAGAAAAAGGAAAAATCAAAAAAATTTAAAAATGGGTGGAAATTAAAAACGAATTGAGTTAATATTATAAAGATGAGTGCAGAATTAAGCAATGAAAAGGTAGGACTGGCAATTCCGACTGAGATCGTTGAAGCTACACATATGTCTCCTTCGGAACTAAAACAGGAAATAGCTATTATGCTTTTTCAGAAGCGGAAGCTGACTCTTGGACAGGCCAGTAAATTGGCTGATATGAGTCAATATCAGTTTCAACATTTACTTGCCAGCAGGCAAATACCTATTCATTATGGTGTAGATGATTTTAAAGCTGATTTGAAAACCCTTGAGGAAATTAAAAAATTGTGATTGTTGTAAGTAATACCTCCCCTATAATCAATCTGGCAGCCATAGGTAAGCTGGATTTATTAAGAAAACACTTTGGGGAAATTATCATCCCAGGCGCAGTTCATGATGAAATTACAATTAAAGGAAGGGGGGAACCCGGCAATAGTGAAGTAAGAACACTCGATTGGATTAAAACTATTGAAGTAAAAGAGATTCCTCTTTTAACAGTGCTTAGAAGGGAGTTGGATCCGGGAGAAGCCGAATCAATTGCACTTACGGTTCAATTGAAGGCTGGCCTTTTGTTGATTGATGAGACCGATGCCAGAAACGTCGCTTCTAGACTTGGGCTTCGTTTTATCGGACTATTAGGTTTGCTTGTGAGAGCTAAGGAGAGAGGATATATAAAAAAAGTCAAACCGTTGATGGATAGATTGAAAGGAGAAGCGGGTTTTTGGATTGAGGATAACCTTTATCAATATGTTTTGAATACAGTTAGAGAATAAACGGGAGAAGAGGGAAGGGAATAAAGTACCTGGCATTTTCGATTCTAAAGATGTTTTGGATATTTGAACATTTGAATTTGGAATTTGTTTCGGATTTCGATATTCGAATTTCGGATTTTCCTGTTCCCTTTGCTTGTAACCCTTTAATATTCAGGAACCACTTTCTAGCCCCTGCAAAATCTTCTCAATCTGGCCCACATCCTGGAACCCTGCTGCTTTCCCGATGGCGAGGCTTCTCTTCAGCATCTCGATGCCCTGGTCTTTCTTCCCCAATTGACACAGGACGTTTCCCAGGTCTCTGCCGACGTTATAGATTCCCATGGCTTCATTGATTTCAATGGCTATCTTATAAGCGGCGGTTTCATATTCCAGGAATTTTTCGATATCTTTATTTTGAAGAGCTATTCCTGCCATATTGTGAAGTGTGGGGATGGAACCGCTTTTATCCCCGATCTCCCGGCGGATGTTTAAGCTTTGTTCCAGGTAGGAGAGCGCGGTCTCATAGTCGCCGCGGGCATGAGCAGTGGCTGCCATATTATTCAGGGTGGTGCCTTCGCCGGCTTTATCCCCGATCTCCCGGCTGATGTTTAAGCTTTGTTCCAGAAAGGAGAGCGCGGTCTCATAGTCGCCGCGGGC
>WVZO01000298.1:17361-33434 GCA_011772425.1 Candidatus Aminicenantota bacterium | reverse complement strand
TCAGGAGAAAAATGAAGAGAGAAAGGAGTCAGGAAAGTAAACATCCTAAAAAATTTCTTGATTCATCCAGAAATGTTTTGAATGGATGAAGAAAATTTCTTGATGAATCCAAAAGCGTTTTTGATGGTTGAAGAAAATTTCTTGATGAACCAAAAAACGCTTTGGATGGTTGAAGAAAATTTCTTGATGAACCCAAAAACGCTTTGGATGGCTGAAGAAAATTTCATGATGAATCCAAAAAAGTTTTGGATTGATGAAGAAAATTTCTTGATGAACCCAAAATCGTTTTGCATGAACCCAAAAAATTTTTGCATGAACCCAAAATCGTTTTGGATGATTCCAAAAAATTTCCTGATGAATCCAAAATCGTTTTGGATGATTCTAAAAAATTTCTTGATGAATCCAAAAGTTTTTTGCGCGAATCCGGCCGATTTCTGTTTAATACAGGTAAATTCTATGTTTAAAAACGTCACACTCAAAGGTGCCAGGTAATTTATTCTTCTAACCTTTCGCCGCAGGCGATTTAACCTTGCCCGCAGGGCACCTTTTTATAGTTGGCAGTTGGCATTTGGCAGTTGGCAAGTAAGAAGCGAAGAAACGTAGAAGATAAGAAGGTGAAAAGATAAGTTGAAGGCTTCCCCAAACATTTGAAACAACATCCCTTTTTTCAATTTATGTCAATTTAAAAATTGTATACTCAGTTGGTTGATTCTGGTAAGGAAGCCTTCGAGATGGTCCGAAGGACATTCTAAGGGTGGCGACGCTATGCGCCGCGCCGCGGGCCTGGACCCCCGCAAAAACTTTTCATATGCGGACAGCCATCGTACCACGCTTCTCAATATTTTGCCCAATTTGGATCATTTAACTTTGCTCCGAGGTTACCTTCTTCTTACTTCTTACTTCTTACTTCTTCTCTCCTTCGTGGTAAAACTAGAATGAATACTTGCTGATTTTATCTATTGTGTTAAAGCAAGTTTTGAATTATACTATATACCTTTAAACTATATATCTTTAGGAGGATAAGAACTATTTATGAGTTCGAGTTCTGAAATCGAGAAAGCGAAGACAGACAATACTAAAGTTTCTATTGTCATACCGGTTTACAATGGCGAGCAAAGCATCGGCCGGTTAGTAGAAAAATTGATTGAAGCCCTGGCCGGATTGTACAACCTGGAGATCGTATTGGTGAACGATAATTCACCGGACAATTCCGAAGCAGTGTGCGAAGGCCTTTTTAAAAAATACCCGCATATCGTGCGATTCTTTTCACTGGCTAAAAATGTTGGAGAACACAATGCCGTGATGGCAGGTTTGAACCAGACAACCGGCGACTACATGGTGATTATGGACGACGATTTCCAGAATCCCATCAGTGAAGTGGTAAAACTGTTGAACCATGCTACCCGGAATGACTGCGATGTCACTTATACCTATTACAAAAAGAAACAGCATTCTTTTTTCCGGAACTTAGGCAGCCGCCTCAATGATAAAGTCGCCAATGTTATGCTAAAAAAGCCTAAAGATTTGTATCTTTCCAGTTTTAAAGTATTGAACCGCTTTATCGTAGATGAAATCATCAAATACGAGCTGCCATATCCCTATATCGATGGGCTGATTTTAAGAACCACCGATAAAATCACTAAAATAGAAGTAGAACATCAGAAACGTGAGGCGGGCAGGTCCGGGTATACCCTCACCAAGCTTTTCCGTTTATGGCTGAATATGTTTACCAGTTTTTCCATCCTGCCTTTGCGGGTTTCCGTTATTATCGGGATGGTGATTGCACTGTTGGGAGCAATCTTTGGAGTTAGTATCATTATTGAGAAACTTTCCGATCCCGACATACCAGTCGGTTATGCCTCCACTATTGTGGTGGTATTGATATTTGCCGGCATTCAACTGGCGTCCCTGGGGGTTATTGGTGAATACGTGGGACGAATATTTTTATCCCTGAATAAAAAGCCGCAGTATACCATTCGAAAACGGTTTGCTAAAGAAAATAAGAAGAATGAGGAAGATTAAGAAATACAAAGCACAAAACTCGAAATCCGAAACAAATGGATAAAAACGAATATTACAAAATGTTCCAATTCGAAAATGATTACTGGTGGTACCGGGGACTGCACGAACTGGTCTTGCATTATGTGGAGAATATCCGGAACACAAACGCAAAAACCCATAATCAACAGGAGCTAAAAATTCTCGACGCTGGCTGTGGAACCGGCCGGATGATGGAACTGCTGGCCCCCTACGGAAAAGTAGAAGGCATTGATTACTCTGAAGATGCAGTTAACCTGTGTAAAAACCGAGGGCTGGAGAATGTCCGCAGGGATGATTTGAATACCTGGGCTGCACCGGCTGAAATTTATGATGTCATCATCAGCAACGATGTGATTTATAACTCCGGTGTGGAGGATGATATGGCAGTGGTGGGAAAGTTCCACTGGGCTCTGAAACCAAATGGTCTATTGATTATGAATCTTCCGGCTTTTAAAGCCCTGCAAAGAAAGCATGATATTGCTGTTTTTGGTATTCGAAGATACCGTAAAAAAAGAACCCTCAGGGATTTGAAAAAAATCGGTTTCAGTTCTGTTCACACCAGTTACAGGCTGTTGCCTCTATTTTTCATTATGCTGCTGCAAAAGTACCTGTTGGAGCGTTTCAGCAAAAAGAAAGCAGAATCCGATTTAAAGTTACTCCCTCCGGCAATGAATTCGTTTTTACTGCGGCTGCATCGGCTGGAAAATAAAATAATCACCAGAGGAATTCCCCTGCCTTTAGGCAGCTCCCTTTTCCTGGTATGTAAGAAGAATTCGGGAGCCACGAAGGACACGAAGAAGCACGAAGATGTCTTTTAATTCGTTTGGATTTTTGGTTTTTTTCCCGTTGGCAGTGGCGGTTTACTATGCGCTTCCTTTTGGTTTTCGCCGGGTATTTCTCCTGGCTGCCAGTTATTATTTTTACATGTGTTTCAAGCCGGAATATGTGATCATTCTCCTGGTTTCAACGTTGATCGATTATTTCCTGGGGCTACGAATCAATGCATCTCAAACCCAATCCGGCAGGAAACGTCTGCTGATACTTGGTCTCATCCACAATGTCGGGTTGTTGGTGAGCCTGAAATACCTGGAATTTTTTAATGAATCTATTACCGCTTTGTTTAAATCCCTTAATATTTTGTATGAAGTAAAAGGGCTTGAGTTTTTGGTGCCTGTGGGCATTTCATACTATACCTTTAAGAAAGTCAGCTACCTGATTGATGTGTACCGGGAGAACCAGGAACCGGAAAAGAATGTAGTAACGTTTGCCCTATATGTATCGTTTTTCCCTGAGATCACCGCGGGTCCTATTGACCGCGCCGGTAAGTTGATCCCTCAATTTTATAAGAAAATTCGTTTTGATTACCAAAAGGTCACGGATGGCTTAAAACTAATGGCCTGGGGGTTCTTTAAGAAACTGGTCATTGCAGACAGGCTGGCGGTTTTTGTCAATAAGGTTTATGACCATCCCGGTCAATTTGAAGGTTTGAGTCTGATCATGGCTACTGTTTATTTTTCGTTCCAGGTTTACTGTGATTTTTCCGGGTATACGGATATTGTGGTTGGTGCCGGCAGGGTGATGGGATTTGACCTGATGGAGAATTTCAACCGGCCTTATTTTTCAAAATCCATTGGTGAGTTCTGGAAGCGGTGGCATATATCTTTTTCCAGTTGGTTGATGGATTATCTTTTCCTTCCTATTGCCTATTCGGTTTCCCGGAAGATAAAATCTCCCCGGTTAATGAAGATAAAAGCCGAAACCTGGGCTTACATGACGGGCATTATGATTACCATGACGTTGTGTGGTCTCTGGCATGGTGCCAGTTGGACGTTTGTCATCTGGGGTGCTCTGCACGGTCTTTTCCTGGCGATTTCCTTTGCCACGAAGAAAATCCGGAAAGGATTCTGGAAAAAACTAAAAATCAAAAAACAATCGTTTATCCGTACGATCATCAGTGTGTCTATAACGTTTGCCCTGGTCACGTTTGCCTGGATATTTTTCCGGGCCAATTCCATTTCGGATGCTTTTTATATCATTACTCATCTATTCACTGGTTGGTCAAAGGTGTTTAGTCTTCAGGGTCTGCTGGAAGCGTTTCATTTCGGGCTGCTTAAAAAAGAGCTGGCTGTGGCGGTGGTTTCTGTGTTTTTTATGCTCCTGGTTCACCTGGTGCGCAAAGACCAGACCTATGAGCAGTTGATTTCAAAACAAAAAACCATACTGCGGTGGGGTTTTTACCTGGGATTAGTGGTATGGCTCCTGGCTTTTGGAGAATCAGGGGCTGAAGATTTTATTTATTTCAGGTTTTGAGATTTGATGATTATGGGTTGGAAAAATGGCCCACGAATTACACGAATGAGCACGAATGAATGAAAAATGAAACAATGAAAGATGTGAAGCGGTTTGTAAAGAAAGTACTTATTTTGATTTTTTTACTGTGCTGTATTGTCCTGGTATTGAATTACGTTGGCATTCAAGCCGGGAAAATATATAAAGACGGTGCGGCATTGGTGTGCGAAAGCAAACGGGAAATGGTGCAGTCCGGTGCGATTCATTATAAAAAGAATAAAATCAATGTGTTGTTCATGGGAACCAGCCGGATGCTGGCAGGTATTGTACCGGCTGTTTTTGACCGATTATCCGGGGGAAAAACCTTTTCGTATAATCTTGCCTTCCCGGCCCTGCCCATCAGTTCGGCTTATTTTACCTTGAAAGATTACCTGGAGAAAAACCCACCCCCTGAATATGTGGTTATGCAGTTGCATATCAACCGGTGCAGGAAATGTACGTTATTTAATTACTATGCCAGTCAGGGCTTTAACGGTACAGGGGAAATGGCTTCCCTGGTAAAAAATATGGAAAACAAATCCATTATTGTGAACTATCTTTTTCCCTTTAAAATGTATAAGTTCTTTGTTTTCAGGTATGTGATTGATCGGATTTTGCGGCCCTCCAATATTTTGCAGATCAAAGAGAAAAACCGTGCCATATTGGAGCAGATGACAGCAGAAAGGGGGTTTTATTTTATAGAAGAACAGGCAGTTGCCGAAGATAACCGCTTACCTGATGATTTTGTCCCGGAACGCAAAGGACCTGCTAAAATGGGGGGAATATTCGACCCCTTTACTGATCCTTACGTGGAAAAGTTTTTTGAGTTGACGCGGGAAACCGGTGTAAAAGTCCTGCTTATCCAGCCGGTTTACCGGGTAGGTCAGTATCTGCAGTATGAGCAAATGCCCTTGCAGTTTTCAGTCATCCTGGAACAATACGATCATGTATTCGCGGCAGAAGAGGGGTGGAAAAGGAAATTTTATGACTATAAGTATTTTGCTGATAAAACCCATTTAAACCCGGAGGGAGCAGAACGTTTTACTACGCAAGTCTTCAATGAATTTCAGTCTGTTTTCCCCGGAATATGCGGAGAATAAATAGAAATCAATAATGAAAGACAAATTAAAAAAATATATTTTTCAACCGTTATATACTGGTGTTTCCCGGCTGCCTTTGCTGGGCAGTTGGGTTAGACAATGGAAAGTGAACCGGAATTTTGCCGTAGAGCGCCAGGTATTGACAGGCCAACACCAGGGTTCCTGTGCGCATCCCAGTATTTTATTTTTTACTGTTTATAAAGCGGCTTCTTCATTCATTGGCGGTTTTTTGAGAAAGATAGTCCAGGAAGCTGGAATGACCCCGGTTGATTTGGATGGATATTTTTTTNNTGGATATTTTTTTGAAATCGGCAAAGGCCGCCAGTGGGAGGGAAGCGGCAGGATCATGGAACATGTTTCTTACCAGCCCTTCGGTTATTTTTACGGGCCTTTCCGGTCTTTTAACCGGGGTATCGCTAACCTCGATGATTACAAGATTCTCCTGGTGTTGCGGGACCCCAGGGATATCATTGTATCTTCTTATTATTCTATGTACAGTCATGTATTTCCCCAGTCCCTGGAAAAAAAAGAGATGGAGCATCGCAGGGAGCGCAGGAAGAAAAAACTGGACCAAACAGTGGATGAGTATGTTATTAACAAAATGAATTCCACCACGCGGTTAACGGATTATTATTATGAATATCATAAAGAACTGATGTCTAGAAAAAATGTATTATTTTTGAAATACGAGGATATGGTGACGGATTTCGATGCCTGGTTAAACCGGCTGTTGGCGTTTCTTGACCTGGGTACCAGTCAGCAATTAATAGATGAAATAAAAGCCGGTGCCAGTTTTAACGTTTCAAAAGAGGATATCTATAAACACAAACGCCAGGTCAAGCCAGGTGAACACAAACGAAAATTACAACCGGAAACTGTTGATTTTTTGAATTCAAGAGTCAAGGAGGTTTTGGATTTATTCGGTTACACGGAAGACAGTAGGAAGTAGGGAGTTGGGAGTTGGGAGTTGGGAGTTGGAAGAGAGGCTAACACACCCCGACCGCCTCGCGGCCACCCCTCTCAAGAGGGGATTTATTGGGCTAAATGTGGTACGATGGTTGAAGCCTTGTAACACAGGCTGACCATGTATAAAAAATTTTTGCGGGGTCCAGGGGCGGTTTTTATAAAAAGAGCCCCTGGTCTCAAAAAGGAGTGATAAGATGAAGGAATTAATGATGGATATTGAGTGGGAATCGGTTGAGTGTCATTTATGTCATTCGCGGCGCGAGCCCGAAACTGTAAACTTGAGAGGTAAACCGTTGGTGGATGGGCAATTTGGTTATGCGGTTCATCCTGTGATTTGTGAATGTGGTTTGGTTTACCTGGATCCGCGGTGGAGTAAAAAGGATTATGATATTTTTTATAAATATTATTATGATGATCTTTACCGGTTGGAGATCAAGCCTGATTATGGTATTGAAGGGGTAGTCAAAAACATGCGTGTCATCTGGGAGCGGATTCGCAGTCATTTACCCGGGGATATAAAAAATATCCTGGACATTGGTTGTGGTTCGGGTCATGGATTGAAATATTTAAAGGAACAAATCCCTGGTTCTTCTATATTTGGAATTGAATCGTCTCCCCAGTGTTGTGAGATATTACAAAGCGATGAAATCGGTGCCACATTGGTGACGGACGATGTGGAATCGGATTGGATAACTGAGTATAAAGGTTTTTTTGACCTGATCGTCATGAGGCATGTCATTGAGCACATACTGGAACCCATAGAATCGTTAGAGCGAATTAAGACTGTTCTTAAGCCTGGTGGTTTCATTTACACAGCGACGCCGGACATGATGAGGCCCAGGGTTATATTAAGGGATTACAAGAAGTGGTGGGAATACTGGTTCCGGGCGGTACATCCTTATTATTACAGCAATGAAACCTTGTTTAAAACCCTTGAATTGGCAGGTTTTTATACGGGGGTCTATGGAAATGAAAACGAGGAAATATGGTGCCTGGCAAATATGGACAAAGGGTCTAAGGAGCCGGTATCGTTAGAGGGATTGTATCGACGTCAGATGGAGGTATTAAATAAACATCTTTGCCTGGTTTTCTGAACACTTTGTCCAGTTGAAGATATAAGAGTTCCCCGGCAATAAAACGGAGAGGCCCGAGAACCCTTTCGAGAAGGGGCTTATATATTTTCTCCCTTTAATAAGGTCAGCTGTTCCCAACATGGTATGAAAATTGCTGTATGATTCAGTGAAGTTAAGATCGAATATATAATTTACATGGAGTTTATCATGTTTAGAAAAGAATTTATATTACGGTCACTGATGATAATAGGTACAGCTATCCTGGGATTGTTAATGCTTTCAATAACTGTGGCGTATTACCTTATTACATCTGTGAGGAACTTTTAGTTTTTCTTTTTACTAATATTCTGTAAAACCGTGCAAAAAAACAAAGTTTTCCCGGATGATACCCTTCAACTGTCATGAACGTCGCCTATAGGGTGGGGTCGCCGACCCCTTTTTAGAAAAGGGGATGTCGTTGACCCCCGGGAGTGGAGGGCGACATCCCCTTTAAGCAGGTTTTTAGCGGGTTTTGCTTTTATTTAATTCCTGCGATTTCCTCCAGCATTGCTGTTGTCAGTGATTTTGGCCGCTCAATGGCATATCCCAGGGCACGGTCCCAAACGATATTGGAGGCAACACCAATGGCACGGCCAATACCGAAGAGGACAGTATAGAAGTCGTATTCGGTAATACCGTAGTACCACTGGATGACACCGGATTGAGCATCCACATTGGGCCATGGATTTTTGGCTTTTCCTTGCTCCTCAAGGATAGGCGGAACCACTTTATACAGTGAATCCACATACTTGAAGATGGGGTAATCGGGTAGATGTTTGAGACAGAATTCACGCTGTGCCATATAGCGGGGGTCGGTTTTTCGTAAGACCGCATGACCGAATCCAGGGATGACCTGGCCGGAATTTAAGGTATCCCAGACGAATTTTTTCATTTCTTCTTCAGTGGGGATTTTACCTCCCATTTTGTCCATGACGCCCTGGATCCAGCGCAGCACTTCCTGGTTAGCCAGTCCGTGAAGCGGCCCGGCAAGTCCGTTGATCATAGCAGATATCGCATAGTACACATCGGACAAGGCGCTGGCAACAAGGTGACCGGTATGAGCACTGACATTCCCGCTTTCGTGGTCGCTGTGGAGCATGAAATAGAGCCTGGCAACGTCATCATAGGGTTTATCGATTCCCATCATATGAGCAAAATTACCGCCCATATCCAGGTCGGGATCCGGTGGAATAATGGTATCGCCGCGATATTTCATCCTGAATATATAGGCACCAATCTGGGGGAGTTTGGCCAACAGGTTCATGGTATCCTCAAAGGTGGGGTCCCAATACTCCATCTTGCTGATGCCTTCATTGTACATTTTAACGAAAAGGGACTCCCTCTGCATGGCTACGATGGCCGCAGAAAACATGGTCATAGGATGCGTATCCCTGGGCAGTGCCCGAAGCATATCAAATACATACTGGGGAACATGCTGTCTCTTCTTAAATTCATCCACGACTTCTTTGATTTCTTTTTCAGTGGGAATATCGCCGGTCAACAGAAGATAAAAATGTCCTTCCACATAGGGCATTTCACATCCGGGGGGTTTGGGCAACTTTTCCAGGCATTCCGGGATGGTGAAACCCCGGAAACGGATTCCTTCAAAGGGGTCCAGGTAGGAAATGTCTGTGGTCAAACATTTTACCCCTCTCATGCCGCCAATGGCCTGGGCGATGGTAACCTCACCAACTTTGGTGGCACCGTATTCTTTTACCAATTTGGTGGTCCTTGGACGCCACCCTTCGATTTTTTCACGCAACTTTGCTTTGAACTTACTCATATTTGACTCCTTTTTTATTGGATTCGCTTTTTTAAATGTTTATTGCTTACCCTAGATACCCATATTATCCACGATTTCACAAACTTCTTTCACGTGGTCTGCCGATTTCTTTAACGCCGCTTTCTCGTCATCGGTTAAGTCGAACTCAACGATTTCTTCGATACCGTTATTGCCTAATTTCACCGGCACACCCACGAATAGTCCTTCAATGCCATATTCACCGTGGAGTATCGCATGACACGGGAGGATCATTTTTTTGTCTTTGAGGATGGATTCAGCCATCATGACTGTTCCTGCTGCCGGTGCCCAGTAGGCGCTGGTACCAAGAAGTTTCACGATTTCTCCTCCACCTTTCTTGGTCCTGGCGATAATTGCATCAAGTTTCTCGTTTTCAACTACTCCAGGTGTAGGACGCCCACCAATTAATGAAAACCTGGGAAGTGGCACCATGTCATCGCCATGACTTCCCAATGTCATCCCTTGAATCGTTTTAATGGATATCCCGGTTTCCATGCCCAGGAATGCCATGAACCTGGTGGAATCTAGTACGCCTGCCTGACCGATAATCCTGTTGTCAGGAAAGCCGGTAATTTTCTTACACATGTAGGTCATCGCATCCAGCGGGTTCGAGACAACAATCACAATACTGTTGGGGGCATATTCTTTTATCTTTGCCGCTACATCTTTCATAATCGGTGCATTCTGACCAATGAGATCTTCCCGTGACATCCCGGGTTTTCTCGGAAAACCTGCTGTCATGATCACAAGGTCCGATCCCTGCATGTCTTTGAAATCATTGGAACCGATGATCTTGGTATCAAAGCCAAGAATCGGTCCTGCCTGCATCATGTCAAGCGCCTTCCCCTGAGGCATGTTTTCGATGATATCAATCATAACTACCTCATTGGCCAGCTCTTTAACAGCAAGGATAAACGTGGTAGATTCACCCACATGCCCGCCGCCGATTACAGTGATTTTGGTTTTGCCTATCATGTTCATTCTCCTTTATTTAGTTTTTTATATTTATTTCCTATAAAGTTAATTTATAAACGAAATAAAGGTAAAAGTCAACTATTTTGTTTGAAATTTAATTTTTTATCCGGATTTGTCCGCGAGACATTCGTAAGGAAACGTTAACATGTAAATACCTATCACCCTTTTACCGTATACCGTACCAAATTAGATAACTGGCCAGCCGCTTCAGGGCATCCCCAGCGGCTGACCTGTTAGCTTAAAAAACTTATTTTAAAGTTCTTGAGCATCCACAACAGAGATGGATGTCAGGTTCACGATCTTGTCAACCGAGTCACCTCGCTGCAAGACGTGAACCGATTTATTCATTCCCATCAAGATGGGGCCAACTGCGGTGGCACCACCCAGGTTATCCATTAATTTATAGGCAATATTCCCGGAATTGAGATCAGGGAAAATGAGCACATTCGCTTTTTCCTTTAATTTGCTAAAGGGATAGGTGGAGGTCAATATTTCGGGAGAGACAGCGGTGTTGGCTTGCATTTCACCGTCGATAACCAGGTCCGGTTTCTTCTCTTTAACGATTTCAACGGCTCGTCTTACCTTGTCTGCTGATGAATGCCGGGTACTTCCGAAGTTAGAGAAGGAGAGCATAGCGACTTTGGGTTCAATGCCATATCGGCGTACCGTTTCCGCGGTGTTGATGGCGATTTCTGCCAGGTCTTCCGCTGTGGGATCGATGTTAACCGTGGTATCAGCAAAGAACATGACGTCATCTTTGAAGATCATCATATACAGGCCGCACACTTTGGTAAATTCGGGTTTCAATTTTACAATTTCCAACGCCGGCCGTATGGTTTCCGGGTAGTGTCTGGTGAGACCACCCACCAGGCCATCCGCATCCCCTTTATGAACCATCATTGAACCGAAGAAGGTGCGACTTTTCATCATTTCCCTGGCTTCCACGCGGGTCACGCCTTTTCGTTGTCTCATATTGAAGAACTCTTCGACATATTCTTCAAATTTCGGATATTTTTCCGGTTCGATCACCTCAGAGCCAGCCAGGCAGTTCAGGCCAAGCTCCTCAACTTTCTGTTCAATTTCTTCTTTGAAGCCCAGGAGTATGGGTTTGGCCATTCCTTCGTCGCAAATGGCCTGGGCAGCCCGAAGAATTTTTTCTTCATTGCCTTCGGTGAACACGATCCGTTTGGGTTCAGCTTTGGCTTTTTCGATAAACATGCGCATGACTTCCCGGCTTTTTCCCAGGCGAGCTTCTAATTGGTGCCGATATTCTTCGATATCAAGTTTCTTTTTGGCCATGCCTGTTTCCATTGCTGCTTTTGCTACCGCCGAGGCTTCCCAGATCAATACCCTGGGATCAAAGGGCTTGGGAATCACGTAGTCCGGTCCAAAGCGGATGGGTTTATTTCCATACGCCTTGATCACGGAATCCGGGACATCTTGCTTGGCCAGATCAGCCAGGGCATGGGATGCTGCGACTTTCATCTCTTCGTTGATAACCGTAGACCTGACATCCAGGGCGCCCCTGAAGATGAACGGAAATCCCAACACATTATTGACCTGGTTCGGGTAATCAGACCGGCCGGTGCCCATAATCAGGTCGTCTCTGACACTGACGGCATCTTCATAGGCGATTTCCGGGTAGGGATTGGCCATGGCAAAGATGATGGGGCGTTCATTCATGGAGGCCACCATCTCTTTTGAAACCACATTGCCTTTGGAGACACCCATAAAGACGTCCGCTCCTTTTATGGCGTCGGCAAGTGTCCGCATATTGGTGTCCTGGGCATACACTTCTTTGTAAGGATTCATTCCTACTTCTCTGCCCTTGTAGATGACGCCTTTTGAATCGCACATAATTATATTTTCCTTTTTGATTCCCAGGTTGACGTAGAAATTGGCAATGGCGATGCCGGAAGCGCCGGCGCCGTTCAACACCACCCTGACTTTATCGATATCTTTGTTTTGAAGTTCCAGGGCGTTCAGGAGTCCGGCGCCGGAAATAATAGCGGTCCCATGCTGGTCATCATGGAAAACAGGTATATTCATTTCTTTCTTTAATGTTTCTTCAATATAAAAGCATTCGGGAGCTTTGATGTCTTCAAGGTTGATACCGCCGAAGGTGGGTTCCAGTAGTTTAGTGACCTTGATGACTTCATCCGGGTCTTCGGTATCGACTTCGATATCGAACACATCGATATCGGCGAACCGTTTGAACAGAACCCCTTTCCCTTCCATAACCGGTTTCCCGGCCAAAGGGCCGATATTTCCCAGTCCCAGTACAGCCGTACCATTACTGACCACGGCTACCAGGTTTCCTCGCTGAGTGTAAAGATAAGCATCTTCCGGGTTTTCTTTGATTTCCAGGCACGGCTCGGCCACACCCGGGGTATAAGCCAGGGATAAATCTTTCTGAGTTATGCAAGGTTTTGTCGCGATGACTTCCAGCTTACCCGGCCTTCCTACTGAATGATAATCTAACGCTTCTTCTTTCGTATACATTGTTGCCTCTCTTGGTTGAAATTTTTAGGCTACATTCTACCACCTATTAACGATGAGTGCAAGAGAAAAGTTAAAAAAAAAATTTATTTAAACCAGGGTGCAGGGAGCAGGAGGAAAGGAGGAAAGGGACAGGCACATTCTTTCCAATGGACCCTTAAATGATTTATCACTTTCTAAAGAGCAGGGTTAATCCTTCTGGCTCCTTCAGCAAATCCTGGAAATAGCGGCGATCCACTTTCACTGATTTTTCCCCTGATCCATTGACATCCGGCCAGAGATAAAAAAAATCCGGGATTTTAAAACCGGGAAGATGCTTTTGCAGAGGGTTTAATACTTCATCCTTAGTGACCATTGATGCGTGTTCCGGCTTTAAAAAAGCTGCGGGCCGAAATCCGTACGTTTCATCTTCCATTGGCACCACAATGGACTGATTAACACCCGGAAGCTGATTTAAAAGCATCTCAATTTCTTCCGGCATGATGTTTTCGCCGCCGGAGATAAACATATTATCCCGCCTGCCCAGCACATGCAAATAACCCTCTGCATCCATACTCCCCAGGTCCCCGGTGCGAAACCATCCCTCCGGGTCAAACAGCCGGGAGAGCGTTTGACCTTCCACATATCCTTTAAAAAGAGTCTTCCCCTTCACACATATTTCATTATTTTCATCGATCTTCAGACTGCGATAATTTAAGAGTTTTCCTGAAGTTAGCAACTTTTCCAAAGGGGCATGTTCTGGCGTGGTGGTCACCTGGGACGCCATCTCGGTGAGTCCGTAAGTGATATGGATTGGCAATTTTGATGATATCGCCTGTCGAATTAATGACACGGGAAATGCACTACCTCCTAATAATAGGGCCTTTAACGTATATAATTTTTTATCTTTCTTCGCGTCCCTTCGCGTTCTTCGCGGCTCACCTTTCTTTTGCAGCAGACGGTACAACTGGGTAGACACCAGGGAAACATGTGTAACATTGTATTTTTCAATGGATTCAAGAAAGGATTCCGATTCTCGCGGGACCACCACCGCTGCTCCTGCCAGGAAACACCGGAAAAGAATCCCCAGTCCCCCCACATGAAACAACGGCAGGGACAACAGCCAGCGGTCCCCTGGCGCCAATGTTATATTCTCATTGGAACCCAGGGCATTGTAATAATGATTGGCAAAGGTATGAAGAACCGCTTTTTCACCACATGTACTACCAGAGGTTAAAACAATGGCGGCATCGTTCTCCAGGTTGATTTTACTGTGATTTCCAGGGAACAGACAAGCCTGTTCCCTACCATCAGCTATTTCTTCCCAGGCGATAATACCTAAGCGTTCCCGGAAATATGAGAATGTAGGAAAATTTAAGATGGCAAAACTGATGTTTGTTTTCTGAAATACTTTTTTTAAATATTCCGAAGGAAAGCGGAAATTAATGGGAACAGCCACCGCACCGATTCGCCACAATGCCCACAATACAGCAATGTATTCGCTGGAATTCAGTCCTACCAATGCTGCACGTGCACCTTTTCCGACTCCTTTTTGCTTTAAATGATCAGCCGTACTGGAAATGATGCGATTTAGATGTAGATATGAATAAATACGCTCTCCCGTGATGATTGCCGGTTCATCCGGTGCCGACTCAGCATATCGAGAAATCGGACATGATATCAATGTTATTCACCTCGTTTTTTGTTTTCATGTTGTTCGTCTGCTTTCTTTCTTGTTTTTGCTTTTTCTAAATGGACCCGGTCTTTTTCTATTGCCTCTTCTTCTTCGTTCAACAGCCGTGTGAAAGCGGACATTAAATGGTATCTGACAATTTTCGATGAAAAGAAATAATCCAAAAATTCGCGAACATCTTCATGATCAACGTCATAATAATAGCGGTTCTTGTCTGTCTCATCACCGGGTGGTGCGGATGATTCCCGTTCCATATCAATGAACATACTGCCTTCACCGGAAAGACAATAGTTCAGGTTAACCTTGAATTCTTTCAATATCCGGTAAAAGAAATCGTGACACGGGTGGGTCTTGCCATTCTCGATATCGGATAAATTGGTCACAGAGATGTTCATTTTATTGGCAAAGTCCGCCTGCGTCAGTTTCAGGCTTTTCCTGATGCCTTTCAAACGCTGTCCAAACGTATTGTCGATAACTTTTACCTTTTTATCTTTCAATCCTTTTGCCTTTTACCCGTTGGATGAGTCCTTCAATTGTTGTTGAAGTGTCCCATTATAACATAATTTATCACCTAATGGTATTGTTTTGGTTTTATTTTTTCATTTGTTCTGCTTCTTCAACCATGGTGGTCCAATTTTTGGTGGAGTCCCAGTATTTAGAGTCATTGTAAAACCGTCTATCGCTTATCGCATAGTATTGGGTAAAAAATACCACGGCTGCACCGTGAAAATGAAAAGGTGAAAATGGGACAATCAGGAATGCCTTAAAAGCGATAATGCAATTGAAACTACTTTGTTCATTGTTTTTTATCTCCTTTACTTGATTTCTTTTTTTCGATCTCATCATCGATGATATCCTTATTCTCACTCAATACCCGGACCAGTTCCGACAGAAAACGATAATGAACAAACCTGGAATTGAAAAAGTAAAACAAAAACTCCTCGACAGCCTCATTGTTTACCGGATAACCCAATCGGCTAATATCTAATCCCGCTGCTTTTCCCTTTCCTGTATCCTTTCCGATTTTCCTGAACATCGGACCTTCGCCAAGCACAAGATAGTTCAGGTTTACATCAAATTCTTTTACTATTTTGTAGAAAAAATCATAACCGGGTCTGGTTTTATTGTTTTCGATCTCCGATAGATTGGGCACTGAGATGTTAAGTTTATCACAAAACTCTGCCTGCAGCATTTTCAGTCTCTTCCTGATGGCTTTTAACCGGCTGCCGAACAAGTCATCTTTAATTTCTCGTTTCAATTATTCGTCCTGTTTTTACCTTTTCCAGTCTGTTTTTTAATGATTATACCATAATTTCTTACCTTTTGGTATTGGTTGGGCCGATTTCACAGGCTTTTGCTTTTTTATTCAATAGAATAAGAATTAAGTACCTGGCACCTTCGATTACCAAAATAAAGAAAATTTCTACGATAACGAAGGTTTGGCCTCATATTTCGGAGTCCTGGCCTCATATTTCAAAGGATTTTCCTCAGATATCAGAGGATTTTCCTCAGATATCGGAGGATTTTCCTCAGATATCGGAGGATTTTCCTCATATTTCTGAGGGTCTTCCTCATAATTC
>WVZO01000298.1:0-17330 GCA_011772425.1 Candidatus Aminicenantota bacterium | reverse complement strand
CTCAAACTCAAACGTTACCACCATCAAAAAAGGAAATGAGTGAAATCAATGACAAATACAGACAATAATTCATCACTCAAAATCGAAAAATCAACCGCTGAAATTACCACCATCGATCAACTGGCCCAATCGTTGGCTATTCATACCCGGTTAATGGGATAACTTACCTGGTACTTTATTTTGTCGGGTGATTATTCCATTATCGTAGAGGTAAAAACCAGGGAGGTGAAGGAATTCGAGAAGAAATTTTCAGAGGTGAAAAAGCTGGAGAGTATAGATCATGCAGTGGGTTTTATTTTTTCCCGCAAAGGGTTTACAAAGGATGCGGAAGATTACTGCAAAAAGAAAGGGATTGCTTGCAGTGAAGATGATAAGTGGCTTGAATCCGGGAAATTAAAGCAGCCCGTTGTTTGATGAGAACAAGGTTCGCCCTTCCAGTCAGAATACAACTTTTCAGCCACTGAACGCGTCTTTCAGTTTTCAGAGGTTCGGTCCCCAGATTTTAAAATTTACAAATTTACACGCACCGAGGACGGATTCAGGACAATCTACTATAACATCATTGTAAATTTCGAGATACGCTGCTGGTATTACTGGGCACTTGTTATGGAAATGGGTTATAACAGCTTTAAGTGGGATCCCGATTTGGTGGACCCTGCGGATGATAACTTCTACCTGTGGAATGTCAATATGACACTACGCCGTTACTTTGGGAAAGCGAGATTCAGACCCTTTATAAATTTCGGACCGGGATTATATGCGCCCAGGTTGGGAACCCCACGCCCGGGATTTAAAGCAGGTCTGGGAATCGATATTCAAATAAGCGATCGCGTTTATTTCGAATTGGGTTCCGATTATCACCACATGTTTCTCAAAGAAGACGACCTCTTTTATCTATTTACTGAGAAAAAGTATTTTTTCCACGCTCATGGGGGGATCGTCATACGCCTGAAATAGCAGGCTGAATCTTTACGCTGGGGGCTGCGGGGTCAAGCCTTGCTCCAGGGGGATGCCGCAGGCAAGACCTGGCCTCGCAGCCAAATTTATTCGTGTCTGTCGCAGTCCCCTTTTCAGGTTACTGGTGTTTTATCAGTAAAATTCAATATCTACCTTTTGGTCGATGACAGCTTCAAGGGCAAGGGCAGCTGACATTTGGTTGACAGCAATTTCAAGGTTTTGATGACTTCCCATCAACATAAAAGGTTCAGAACCGCATTCTTTACCAGCTTGACCATAGGTTTCATAATACCTGGTAATTTCGTTTTTGCCCACCACTGCTTTGAAGCGGGAACGCCCGGAGGCTTCCTGGGCATCCAGTAGACATTCACGGGTAACATTGGTCATGATGTTCCCGAATTTGTCGATATAGACGATCCTGCCATTAAGAGCCCCGGTGGACCTGGAAATGGAGGGGAAATAGTCCCTGTTTATGATGAATTGGGATGTCGTTGAAGACAATTCCTGGGGATCAAGCCCTGCAGCCAGGTATGCGGCCACAGGTGCCATTTTATCTCGTGCTTCAAACGTAGAATACCCATCGATTAAAAAAAACTTTTTTTTATCGATAACTGCGACTTTTTTTTCCTTCTTTTTTAAAATCGGTGTCAATACACCGTTATCCGGACCAATAAAAAAACAGTTATTATGTTCTACCAGGAGAATCTTTCGCTCAGTACCTACCCCCGGGTCCACCACCACCAGGAATATCGTATAATCCGGGAAATATCGATATGATTTGTCGATCACAAAGGATGCTGGTAGTAAACTGTATGAAGGGATATCATGGCAAATATCGATCACTTCGACAGACGGGGCAACTTTTTTTATTACCCCTTTCATCACGCCAACAAAATAATCCCTGCTGCCAAAGTCGGTGATCAAAGCACATATCGGAGGTTTGCTCGTCATCATGTTATTTCTCCTGGTTTACTCTTAAAAAATATTTTAACAGAAATAGGCCCATGTATCAATCGATATCAGCAATTTTTAACAATTCTAATTTTGATGTTTCAAGCAAGGGTAAACACAAGGTTTACCCCTACGAATGTCCGAAAACGTTCATCAGACGTAGGGGCTCGGCCTGCATTTCGTGTTCGCCCGGACACTGAGCAATTTTTAAGTATAGGCTTTCTTGCCTGATCCCTTTTTAACACTGCCATCTGGAAGGGAACTGGGGAAGGCTGCAAACTGATTGGGGACGCTTACATTTTGACTGGGACCCATTACAATATGACTTGCCCCCGTTACAATATGACTTCCCCCCATTACAATATCACTTGTACCGGTTACATTGTCATTGGGACCCGTTACAATATGACCGGGAACGGTTTCATAACGTTTCTTTCCCGGCAACTTTTCTTTCTTCTTTTCTTCGCTTCTCCGCTTCATATCTTCTCAACTTCTCAACCTCTCAACGTCTCAACTTCTTCTTTTCTCCGTTTCTCCGTTTCCTCGTTTATCCGCTTCTTCTCTTCTTCGCTTCCTAACTTCCTCGCTTCTTCTTTTGCCAACTCCCCCCTGCTCCCTGCTCTCCGCTCTACGCTCTACGCCCTACGCTCTACGCTAAAACAGAGAAATTTTCTTCTCTCACCAGCCCATTTCACTTCCACACCGGGAAAAGGGGAGTGGCAAACTTTTAATGAAAAAAAGGACCAGACAAGAAAAACATTGGTTCTATTTTTCCTATTTTTCGCGGCTATCGTAATTGCTTACAAAAATTGACGGTCAAAGTTGCCTTTTTGGAGGATAAATGATATATTTATTTTATTGAATTACCGAAATATAGGAACAGTTATGATGGCAAAACAAAATAGAGACCTTCGGGATAAAGGCCCATACAGTGCCCGGAACACGGTAGGAATTTCACTGCTTGAAGAGACAGGTTTGGTGATGAAAAGGCTTATTTCCGGTCTTACCTTGAACCAGGTGCGTCAACAGGCTGTGGATGGTCAGTTGTTGCGCCAAAAAACTCGAGAAACACGGAGAACACTCTGGGAACGTATTTACTATCGCCTTTTTTCTCACCAAATCGAATGGGTTATCCATGATTTGAAAGAATCATATGAACAAGGACCTCAAAGCGCGGAATTCATTTCATTTTTATACCTGCATTATGCTTTAAGTGATCGACTGACTTACGATTTTGTCGTTAATGTTGTTTGGGAACATTGGTACAATGGAAATATTTTTGTATCACGGGATGATATTCTTTTTCTGCTTGACGAAGTCTCGGAGCAGCAACCGCAGGTTCGCCGATGGACCGAAAAATCAAAACATAGACTGTCAAGTACTATCTTGAGTGCGCTCCGTGATTTTGGTTTATTAAAAGGTGTAAAAAAAAAAGAAATTATGCAGCCTGGTTTACCGCTTTTTAACGCAGAACATATATTACGGTTACTGACTTTTGAAGGAAAACGCGGCAATGAAGTATTATCGGATTCTACATGGAAATTGTTTTTATTAACAACTGATGATGTTGCTCATATTCTTTCCAGGTTGGCACAAAACAATCGAATCCGTTTCGAGCGTGTGGGCAGTACAACTGTCCTTGAAACTCCTCTTGAGTGGGAAACGAGAAATGAGAATTGAAGATTGGCGTCGAAAATTAGAAGAAGCTGTCGAACGAATTCGTTATCGTTATCAATATATTGGCAGGAAAACCGGTGCTCCTTTCCTGGCGGTTGTTTTTCCTTCGGAGGTTGAGTCGGCGGTAATTGCAGAATGGAGGACTCTAGCCGATACTCTTAAACCGGAATTTGATGTCCGATCCATCGATATATTGGATGTAACGCAACATGTAATTTCAGAGATTGGTGTTGAAAACATTGTGGATTCTATTAAAAACCCAATGCCAGGTTCAGACTCCATTGCAGATTTAGGGCATTTGTGGACCTCTGCAATTATAGACAGCATTCAAAAGGCATTTTCTGATTCTTCTTCAGAAAAACCTGTGGTTAGTTTAGAAAGATTATCCGCTTTATACCCGGCAATGGGACCCCGTAATATTATGCAGGCGCTGTGGGATAGTAACCAGGAAGCAGTCAGAGGTCCGGTCGTTGTTCTTATCCCCGGGAGTTTTCATGCTTCAAGGACATACCACTTCGTGGATATGAAAAAAGAATTCATGTATCGTGGTGATATTTTGTAATGATTTTACAGGAGTTAATATATGAGGATAAGGGATGTATTTGAAATTAAAGTAGAAGAAAAGATTAATCCTGTCATTAAGGTAAGTGAAAGGCAAAACGAGGAAAAACTGGCTTCTGAAATCGGAAGTTATGTTGTTACTCCTTTGATTGAGAAATATCTCGATGATTTCCTTGAGCACTATACGGATACTTTGCTGCGCCATACAACCGAGATCGGGGTATGGATTTCCGGATATTTCGGGTCGGGAAAGTCGCATCTTGCTAAAATTATGGCCCTTCTTACCGAAAATCCCAAGCTTTGCGGCTCCAGTGCCTGTGATCGATTCATGGTAAGAATCCCTCATGACAGTTTGAATAAGGGCTCGATAGAACGAAGCCTGTCACGTATGGGGCAGTGTGATGCAAAGGTTTTTGCCTTTAACCTCAATACACTTGCTGACAGCAAAACTCGACCCTTACCCAGCTTACTTCTTTCCCAATATTATCTATCAAAAGGTTACAGCGGAAATCTCATTTATGCAAAAGTAATTGAGGCCGAACTTGACCGGCAGGGGAAATTGGAATTGCTTCATCAGGCAGTAGAAGCAAAGGCAAAAAAGCCCTGGAAAGATATCAAAGAGAATCTTTCTTTCTTTAGAACCCATTTATACAAAGCAGCCTGTGGAGTGGCTCCCGAAGTTTTTGAAACCACCCGTGATGTCGAAATCGCTTTAAATGAAGCTGAGAAAGGTGAATTGTATAATATTGAGTTTCTTGTTGGCACAATTTTAAATGATATAAAACGACTGGAAAAACAAATAAAAAAACCGCAGCGAATCGTATTTGTTCTTGACGAATCCGGGCAGTGGATTGAAAATGATGCCGGTCGTCTTGGACAACTCCAGGCCCTGGTTGAAGAAGCCGCAGAAAAAGGACAGGGGAAAATATGGATAATTCTTACCACTCACGGTGATATGGGTTCTATTTATAAAGAAGCTCGTGCCCTTGATGGGGATATGAAAAAAATCGAAGCACGTTTCCGTTTCAAATTCCCTCTGACCACTGAAAATATCGAACTGGTCCTTGAAGACAGGCTGTTTAAGAAAAATATAAGGGGTAAAACAGTATTAGAAACCATTTATAAAAAACGCGGCGGTACGTTGAGAGGCCTGGCTCAGCTCTCAAATACCAGTCAAAAGCTCCCCGAATGTACAGAAGATAAGTTCCCTACATATTATCCTTTTTTACCTTACCAGGTTCATTTAATCCCGGAGATTGTAAAAACTCTCCGTTCAAAAGGTGGGCGAGGGGAACAACTTTCCGGTTCCACTCGAACTCTTTTGGCAATTGCCCAGGATATCTTAAGAGCCGGACGGCGGAATTATCTCGATGATGATACCGGTGCACTGGTAAGTTTTGATGAAATTTACGGAAACCTGGCCGGGGAAGGAGAGGTAAGTCCGGATGTTCGCACAGAGTTGTCTCGCTTGAAAGATGTAGTCCCTGGTGTCAGTTCTCTTACACCTCGGGTGGCAGAGGTACTATACCTCATCCATGAAATTGCTTTTATCCCTCGTACCAGGGACAATATCGCCCGTTTGCTGGTGGAGTCCGTTGATGAGGACTTACCCACTGTGTTGGCACGTATTGAACCTGAACTGGAAAAACTAAAGAAAGCTAAGCTGGCAGCAAAGATCGGCGAAGAATACGAATTTCTCACCGGTGAAAAACGAACCTTTGAACAAGAAGTAGATGCTATCGAGGCGGAAATAAGACAACAGGATCGAGAACGGGGCCTCATTGAAAACTTCGTACAAAGCGGCGGAAAATCACTGTGGCGAAAATGGCTCGATTTTGAAACAATTAGTTATATGGGATTTGAATTCCCTTTCAGACTTTATGTCGATGATAATCCAATACCCGGCAAACAAGGTGATGTCACTTTAAAGTTCGTAACACCTTTATATGCACAGGTAAATGTAAAAATCGACGATATGGAGAACCAGAGCCTTCGTTCCGATGAACAGAAAACCATTTTCTTCCTCTCCGGAAGCATCAAAGGCTTTGATATGGAATTGACCCGTTATATGGCGGTGAAGCAAGTGATCGATAGCTGGAAAGGGGACCCTCACCGCAGCGAAGAGTCAAGGAAACTGTCACGGGACCGGGAGTCAAATGAACTCCCCAAGATCGAACGGCGGGTGCTCGAAGCATTGAGAGAAGGTATCCGAAAGGGCTGGGTGATTTTCCGCGGCTCAAGCCACTCAGTGATTTTAAAACAAGGCCAAAAACCCGGCGAAGCACTGCGCGCTGAAATCGCTAATTACTGGCCCACACTATATCCTAAATTCGATCGCTTACCCGTCCGCATTGCCAATGATCAACGAGCTGTAAAAGAAGCACTGGATGGAACGCCAAACCCCAGAAAAGATATTCTGCAACTTAAACTTTATAATAAAGCCGGTAAACTCAACACCAACTGCCCTCTACTGGATGCTATTCGTATGCATCTCTCTACTCAGCAAAACCAGGGGCGCAGAGTTCTCGGAAAGGAAATTAGCGATGTTTTTATTGCTGCCCCTTACGGATGGGACCCCAATGCCATACGGGTCGGTGTGGCCGCCCTGGTACGCAGCGGCGCAGTAAAAATTCTTATCAATAAAAAACCGTTTACAAATCCCGCTGACCAGGAAGTCATCGATGCGTTACGTATAAGCAGGAAATTCGATTGCACCGAATTAGTTTTAGAGATTTCGGAAATCGATCCTGATATTCTTACTGAAGTCCGTTCATTCCTGATGAACCTGGCACAACGCCGCAGTATAGATGAAACCCCCGCCTCTCTCAGCGAGGTTGCCGAATCATTAGCCAATGAAATACTCGACAAAGCCAATACGGTTAGTGTATGGGCCAATGGCTCAGGTATGCCCCTGCCATCTTCATTTAAAAACGGTGTAGATGTCTGGAACCAGGTAAAAGCACTAACCAACCCTGTGCATCGTGTAAGGGAAATCCATGGAAACAGGATACCCCTGGAAAAAGGTTATAAATCCATCAACCGCCACGCAGACTTTCAAAAAAGAAACGGGACCATGTTCATCGCTTTTGAGCATTTTGTAAAAGAACTACTGCCTGTGGAGCATAAATTAACACCGGGAACCACTCCTGTTAAATTGATCGATGCCTATCGAACAACCGTTGATAATGCAGAGTTTGCAAACGACGAAACATGGAAACAATTACAAAGTTTGAAAGCCCAGGCAGCACTGGAAATCCAGGGCCTCATCGAATCATGGCGGGAAGAGGCCGCAAGTCAAATTAATAAAGCACTTGAAGCTTTACCCGATGAAATCGAAAAACGTGGATTAAATGAAAGTTTATTTAAGGAATTCTCAGCACAACTCCATGAATTCCTCAACAGCATAACCAGCGTTACTATACCTGCCAGGGCAGCTTCACTCCCGGACCAGGCCAGAGATATGTTAAGTAAACTCAATGATCGTATTGCTGAGGAAAAAGCCAGATTGGATAGCAAAAAAGGAAAAGTGCAACCTCGTTCTGTTAAGCGGTTAAGTTTCGGAGTTGTTACAACAATGACACGGGTGACAAATGAAGAGGAATGGGAAGCCTTAAAAGAGAAAATGGATGAACAGGTTCGCGATTTACTTAAGCAAGGTTTTGATGTGGAGCTGATCTGATGGAAGCGTCCCATAAGAAAATTCTTAAATCAATTGTCCTTAAGATTCGTCATTTGCTTGAAGGTTGGTATGATAATGAAGAAAAATGGCATGCCGGCGACCTGGAGCAGCGGCTGGCCGCTGTGGGTGTACGACGCAATCGCGAATCCGTGCCTGTGGATGAACTGCCTCATTTATCAGAAAATGATAAATATGCACGTGAAATTATTGATGCTTACCTCTCGTTAAGACAGGAGGCCGGCATAAGTATATCCGCAGCCGTGGCCGAATTTGTTAGAGAAACGGCATACACCTGGGCCAACCGGTTGTTGGCTTTGCGCTGTATGGAAGCCCGCGAATTGATCGACGAAGTTATTATCCAAAAAGATATTTACGGTGGACGGTCATTGGAACATCACCGATTGGCGCAGCGGCAGCCTGGACTATGCACCGGTGAGGATGACGGGTTATTTGCCGTTCTCGATAAGGTCTTTGCTGAACGCGCCGAAACCTTGCCGCTGCTTTTCAACCCCAGGTCTCCGGGTGTGGCTTTAAAACCTTCTGCCGCTGTATTAAAAAAATGTATTGCACTCATTTCAGGCACAGAGACGGTTAATAGCAGGGATGCCGCACCAGAAGATTTGCTTAAAGCTCCCGATGCACTGGGGTGGGCTTACCAGTACTGGAATTCAGAAGAAAAAGACCGTGTATTTGAAAAAGTCCGGACTAATAAAAGAGCAAAAATCGAGGGGTCAGATATTATTCCCGCCACTCAGCTTTACACAGAACCTTACATGGTCAAGTTCCTGGTGCAGAACTCCCTTGGGGCTTCCTGGGTGGGAATGCATCCCGATACAAAATTAATAGATAACTGGGAATATTTTGTGCGTGATGCAGACCGTGCACCGGTTAAGAAAAAACCTGTTAAAGAAATAACATTCCTTGATCCCGCTTGCGGGTCGGGTCACTTCCTGCTTGAAGCCTTCGATCTTTTCTATTCAATGTACGAAGAAGAAGGTGAATTGACCGAACCTGATGATATCTGCCACTCGATACTTGAGAACAACCTGTACGGCATCGATATCGATGAGCGTGCAGTGCAGATTTCGGAAGCTGCATTATGGATGAAAGCCGCTGAAAAGGCATTTAATTTCGCGGGGGCAGCAATAAATCTAATCTCTACCAACATTCACCTACCAAAAGGGAAGGACCATCTAAAGGCTTTCCTTTCAAAACATCCTGATGATGTTTTCCTTTTGCCTGCATTAGAGACTATATTCGAAGGATTGGAACATGTAGATGAGTTGGGAGCACTAATACAAATTGAGGAACCGGTTGAAGAAAAACTTGAAGCGGTTAGAAAGATGCCTGGAGAACAAAGAACGCTTTTTGGGCCGAAATTAGATAAAGATTGGCAAGAATGGAAGAAAGATTTAATTACACGTCTTAAGGAGCATTTTGCTAACGAAGCTGAATCTTCAAATTTGGCGGAAGCATATTTTGGGCATTCTGTGAGTAAAGGATTGGCATTGTTTGATATCTTGTCACGCCGTTATGAAGTAGTGGCAGCCAATCCTCCATACATGGGACTTCGTCAAATGGGAGAAGTCATTGAGAGATATCTTCGTAATCATTACGCAGAATACAATGATGATCTCTATGCCACATTTATAAATAGATGTGCGGCTTTAACAAAGTCAGACCATCTTACAGCGTTGGTTATTCAGCAAGGCTTCTTCTTCACAACTACTTATATAGCGGGGCGCGCGGATTTCTGGTCTAAATGTAGATTGGAGTTTTTTTTGCACATCGGACCGGGGGGGTTTATAGAAATTAGTGGTGAAGTCGTTAATACTGCACTTATTGCATTTAGACGAAAGCCACCATTGCCATTTTCTATAAGTAATTTTATAGACATTAGAGGTAAGGAAAATAAAAGTGTTGAAGTTAAAAAGGCATGTGCCAAAGGTCCAAATTTTATGCGAAGTTATGATTGGTTACGTAGGTTTCCAAAACAGCGATTGTGTTATTGGTTCTCAGATAATGTCGTGAGTCTTTTCGAAAAATATCGACCTGCTGATTTTGTCATGGATGTAAGGCAAGGTCTTGCAACGAGTGAGAATAACAGATTCATTAGGCGATGGTGGGAATGTCCAGGAAACAATCGTTGGAATGGAATAATAATGAGTGAGGGCGTTGAACGATGGTTAGCAGAGAATAATCGGGTTGTTGAATGGGATAATAATGGTGCTCGGCTACGGTCTTTTATTATCGAAAAATGTGGTTCGGTTTCCAAACGTATCTACAGTGAGGATTTCTATTTTCGCCCAGGAGTCACTTTTGGGAGACGTACGGCAGGTGCTCTAGCCGTCCGTTATGTCCCAGAAGGATTCATCTTCGATAATTCAGCACCATGTGCATTCCCTTACAATACAATGTCTGTTCTTGCTTTTCTAAATAGTAAACTTTGCGCATTTGTAGCAGATGGCCTAAACCCAACCTCATCCTTTCAGGTAGGTGATATGAAAGATATTCCTATTATTGATGAAGGAGACAATATATTGGATGAGTTTGCTCAGCGATGTGTGGAGGCCCGAAACGCTCTACTTAGTTTGCGTCCTACAGCTAGAGATTTTGATCTTAAAAAAAGGCATTTGAAAAATAGATGCGATTTAACTAGCTATCTTAATGATAGGCTTGATTCAATAGAGAAAACAGAATCGTACCTTTCTGAATGCGAACATCGTGTCGATGAACGTGTTTTTGATATTGCTAATATCGGACACAGCTCTCGAAATGTCATTAAACTATATTTTCAGAATAATTGCGGTGGAGGACGCGTCAATCCTTCAGATGTTATGATTGACGATATCATGATATACATCCTGTGTTTACTCGGTCATCGGTGGCCCAAACAGATTGAGGATATTGAGCCGATTCCCGAATGGGCTGACGTGGATGGTATCATCCCACTGACCGAGGGAACCAATGAACAAACTTTATCGGAGCGGGTACGGGAACGAATTGCGGCAGAATTTAAAGGCGGCAATGTTGCATCCATCGAACGGGAATTTGCAGAGATCATGGGTAAACCCCTCAGCCAATGGCTGGAAACGGAATTCTTTAAACACCATGTTAAACAATTCAAAAAACGCCCCATTGCCTGGCAAATCCAGAGTGGAAAATTTACTCGAAATATAAAACCGGCCTTCGCCTGCCTGGTTTATTACCATAAAATAGACGGCGACATCCTTGCCAAAATCCGCACCCAGTACGTTGCTCTTTTAAGACAGCGATACGAAACCGAATTACGCGGGATTGAATCTGTATCGATAGACTCAAGGAGCGACCACCAGGACCAACGCCGTGTGGAACTGGAAAGACTCATCGAAGAATTAAAAGATTTTGAGACCAAACTGCAAAAAGTTGCTGCCGAAGCCTTTGCCTCTGAAAAACTCAATACCCTTATAGCCGATGAAAAACCGGATAAATGGTGTTCTATCGATGGCAGCAAAGAACCACCGAAGGATAAAGAGACTTTCCTGCGCCAGGAACGCAGCTATTTCCCGGATATCAACGACGGCGTACGAGTGAATATAGCACCATTGCAAAAAGCAGGATTACTCGCTGCCGATGTATTGGCAAAAAAAGACGCAGCAAAAGCCATTGACGACAGAGCTGAATGGCGCTCCGATGAAAGACGATGGTGCCGTGAAGGAAAACTGCCAAAACCCGGCTGGTGGAGGCAGGAAACGGAGGACAACTGATGAGCCGCTTAGATTCCTTTGGCTATTGGCTGGCAGAACGAATAAAGGATATGCTTTCAGCTAAAAACTGTAAACCTGTTTTCATTATCTGGTGCGACCCGAACCTGGAGTGGCTGAAATTGCTGCGTGAAGCATCGAAATCACACGACTTTGAACTATGGGCAGACCCGGAAGAGCATGAACTAATACTCCGTGACCGTTTTTATAAATCAAAATCAACTATGAGTGTTATCTGGCTGCCAATTAAAAAAGAAGAAATCACCTGGTTCAAAGTCTTTGAATTGCAAGCCAATAATATATGGGAAAAGAGCCTGCTTGAAGCTCTCCGGGATTATGGCGTAAATATTACACGGGAGTTCGAAAAAGACCTGATCCCTTTGCTTCCGACACATGCATTGGAATGGTTCAATGAACCCATGAACGTATGGAAAGAATTAACACCCGGTACCTCAAAACGCAATCTTGTCGATGACGATAGAATACTTGATGTCTTGGCCGGAGAACCCGGAGAATTTGAACGCCTTAAAAAACAAGAACTATTTCAGATTTTTAAACGCCGCGCCACAGAAGACTACGGACTCCCCGATCCCACAGATATGGATGAAAAAAACTGGCGAATAGCCGCAGCAGCCAGTTTGCTGTCTACAGAAGCCGCAGTTCGCAACCCCCAAAATCCTCCCGGCGAAGGAGATTATATTATCCCCGGAGGATTACAACAGGAAAATGCTGTAAAACTACTCGATCGGTGGCAGCACCATGTCAGATTCATCCCCTCATTTGAGAAAATAGTACAAGAAGCAGACCGCACATTGGGATTATCCTATTGGGCAAAAAACCTGGAAAGCCCTCCCCACTCCTTCAGCTCCCGGGCCGTAGAAGAAACACTGTTTAAACAAACCGTTACCCAACTCGATAGTATCCATGAAGTCGATCTACTGGCAGGAGAATTGCAATATATGCATCAAACTTTCCTTAAGCGATCATCGGGTTTTTGGGAAGAAATGGCAGAAAACAAAATCGGTTGGCGTTTTCTTGTGCGGCTCTCCGAAGCAGCAAGCTTTATCATAGAAAATGCAGGTATTGAGAAAAACTGGAAAACCGTCAGCGATGCCGTATCCTGGTATTGTGAACAAGGATGGCTGCTTGATCAAGCAGGAGAGGAACTGTTTTTAGAAATGCCGGAATTACCCGAAAGCCTGAATCGCATCCGCGCAAGGCTGCGGAGAAGTTATCAGCGTAAAATCGATCAAATCGGCCGGACGTTTTCCGACCTTTTATCAAAAAATCCCGGGGAAATATTTTCGCAGCCCTCAGCAGGTGAAGTGTTAGCCAATGAACTTAAACAGGGAAAAACACCCACGGCTATTCTCATCCTGGATGCTTTCAGGCTTCAATTGGGACATCGCCTGGCTGATTACATTAACAAGGGCGAACCGGAGAAAAGAGCACACATTCTAACTGCCGTGGCTCCGGTACCCAGTATCACTTCACTGGGTATGGCGTTTGCACTTCCCATGGAAAAAGATAAACTAAACGTGTCTTATTTACCAGAAGAAAAAATATTTAATGTTTACGGGGAAGGTTTTAAAGGGAATCTCACTTGTGCCAACGAGCGCCGCAAATGGCTTTCCAAATATTTTAAGATCAAAGAATTTATGAGTATTGCCGATGTGTTGGACAGTGACCGGTTAAAGTCCATCAGTCCGGCAAAAAGTACTATTGTAGTAGAGGGTGGGGAATTCGATATAGAGGGGCATGAAGGAAAACTTCAACTAACCGGTACCGAAGATCATTTAAGACGATACACCACAGCCATCCATAGACTTCGCAATGCCGGTTATAACCGTATTCTTATAGTAACCGATCATGGGTATTTCCATTGGCAGCCGGAAAGCGATGAAGTTGAAGAAGAAAAACCCGAAGGTGATTTATACTATCGTTCCCGCCGGGCATATGTCGGGCATGATCTTAAACACAGCAGCGCTTTGCACCTGTCTATTCCCCGCTCCGATCTTGAAACCATGACCCCCCGCAGCATAAATGCGTTTAAAACCTATGGAGGGCTTGGTTACTTTCACGGCGGTGCATCGCTGCAGGAAATAATTATCCCGGTTATTAAAATAAATTATCCCGCTAAATCAATCAAAACTCCGGTTGTACTCAAACCGGTAGAATATATTTCAAGCGAAATCCCCATAGTTCAAGTGGAAGCAGGAGTACCTACAGGGCAGCGGACCCTTTTCCCCGACAATACCCAATTATCCCGTCGAATAATCATAAAAGTTAAAGAACCCGATACAGGCAAGCTGGTATTTCGCCATAAAGATGCCGTAGTTATCGAAGCCGGTGGAGAACCAACACCAATACGACTGGAAATTATTGAACCACGACCGTCAATTCCATATGGAACCTCCCTGGTGGTTGAAGTCATAGACGCAGATGACGAAGAATTACTGGAAAGAGAAAAAATTATTTTAAAGGTGGACATCGATGAATGGTAATAATACACTCCCGGAAAATATTGAAATGACAGACCCATTAGACCGGAAACTTATTGAAGCATTTCCCGGTCGTGTGGTTCGAAAAGACCTGGTTCAAAAGTTAAAAGTCGGGTTCTCGATCCCCGTGTTTGTACTAGAATACCTGTTGGGCAAATACTGCTCCTCAACCGATGAACAAGAAGTGGCAGAGGGATTAAAGCGAGTTAAAGATGAAATTTCAGAACGGGTGGTGCGAGCAGACCAGGGTGAATTAATCAAATCCCGTCTTCAACGAACCGGCTCAATGAAAATAATCGACATGGTAACAGTTATTTTTGACGAAAAAGACCGTGGCGGAAAGTATTGGGCAAAATTGGCGATTTCAGGCTTAGAAAAGGTTCATATAGATGAAGCCATGGTATATAAATATGAACGGGTTTTGACCGGTGGAGTATGGGCGACGGTTGAAATAACCTATGATGAATCCATGGTGCACGGCGGAGTCACACGTCCCTTTATCCTTAATAAGATAAAGCCGATCCAGATTGCCAGTGCCAATCTCGGAGAATTTATCGAATCTCGTGGGAAATTTACCCGCGAAGAATGGGTGGATGTAATGCTGCGTACTATCGGTTATGAACCCACCCATCCTGATTTTACCTGGCGTATTAAGATGCTGTGTTTATTAAGATTGCTGCCCATGGTAGAGAAAAATTACAATTTTATAGAATTGGGACCTAAGGAAACCGGTAAATCCTTTGTGTTTCGAGAAATATCCCCCTATGTTATTTTGTTGTCAGGAGGTCAAGGCTCAGTGGCCGACCTATTCGGTTGGAAAAACCGTAAAGATAAACCGGGTCTGGTGGTTCGTTATGACACAGTGGCCTTTGATGAGGTGGCAGGCTCACACTTCAAAAATGAATCCGATAAGCAGATGTATAAAGGCTACATGGAGCAAAGCTCTTTTTCCAGGGGAGATGATAAGGGAACAATATCCGCAGAAGGAGGAATTGTTTTCAACGGTAACATCGAAGGTGAAATTGAATCGATTGCACGCACCTCACATCTTTTTATCCCTTTGCCGGAAACTATTCGCAATGACACTGCTTTTCATGACCGCTGGCATGCTTATTTACCCGGCTGGGAAATGTTAAAACTCGTGCCGGATCACTTTACAACCCATCTTGGATTCATCGCTGATTATATTGCAGAAATATTTCACAACGGTTTTCGTAACCTGAACTATACAGATGCCCATGAAAAACATTTTGCCTTTGGTAATCATGTGGGCCAGAGAGATCGAAAAGCCGCAGTTAAAACCATTTCAGGTCTAATTAAGCTAATCCACCCGGATGGCAAGTTTTCCAAAAAAGAGATGAAAGAATACGTATCCTTTGCTCTGGAAATGCGCCGCAGAGTAAAAGAGCAACTAAAACGTATTAACCCTATTGAATTTTCAAGAGTCAATCTTTCGTATCTTGATAATGAAACAGGAGACGAGTATGTTGCCCAATGTATTGAATTAGGAGCTGCAAGGCTGATACCTGAAGGACCTCTTCCGCCTGGAGATATCTTTAGCATCGGCTATGATCCCACTGGTGATAGAATGGCACTGTTTCGCATTCAAGTTGCAGCTATGCCTGGCTCCGGTAGATTTCAAATGGTCGGAATCACATCCAAAGCAATAAAAGAAAGTGCGCGAATGGCCTATGAATATTTACGTGGAAATGCCAAAAGAATTGGACTTGAACAGGATATAAGAAGTTATGATTTAAATATTCAGGTGATGAGCCCCATGCAGGGAAAGGACACCGAAGATCTGGGTATTGCTTTCTTCGTATCCATACTTTCTGCTATTGTAAGCAAAAACACAGCCTCAAGTTTAGTTGTTCTTGGTAAAATGTCGATTCATGGTGTACTTAGTCGATTGGAACGCTTTGGTGATTGTCTGAGAGTGGCAATGGATTCTGGAGCTAAGCAGGTCATGATACCTACAGCTAACGCCTCTGATATAGGCAACATCCCCACAGAACTCCTTGACAAAATTCGTATTGATTTCTTTTCAGAGCCTAAGCAGGCAGCCTTCAAAGCGATATCCGAAGCTTGATAGGGGATACATCAAAATGGGAATTACAATACAATACCGGGGACAATTAAAATCACCCGATCTTATCGATAACATCCGCAACGATTTAAAAAACATTGCTGACCGCATGGGATGGGAATATACCATGCTGGATGAAGATTTTGAAACGCCCACGGATGCCAGGTTAGAAGTGAGCGAAAAAGGGTGTGAAATTGTCGGTCACCTGGCANNAACGGCATTCTTCGCGATCCGGTTCAGATGGCGCAACCAGAAAAGAAACAAGAAGTTGAGCATGAAACCCTGCCTTTTACTTTTGTAAAAACGCAATTTGCACCCCCGGATATTCACATCACACTGGTAAAATTCCTCAGATACCTGCAAGAGAAATATTTTCAAACGTTGGAAGTTATCGATGAAGGGAGTTATTGGGAAACAGGGGATGAGGATTTGTTAAAGGAAAAAATGGGATTTTTATCCCGGAAAATGGATGCGGTTGCTCAAGCCCTCGAAGATAGCTGGATAGAGGTGGAACCTGGTGATTCGGATTTAGATATTTTAGTGAAGATTGAAAAGGTTCTTAGAGAGATAGACCAATAAATTGTTGGGTGTCAATCAAGTATAACCTTAAAGAGTAATCGGCGGTAAAAAATGTGCACGGTGCATGACAATCTGACTTTTTTGTGGCATCAGTAACAGTAGGCAGTAGGCAGTTGGCAAGTAGGAAGGGAAGAAAGAATCAAAAAAATTGAAATTCTAAAGATTTTAGTTTATAATAGACTACATGATTAGCAATGACGATTTTTCAAACATAGCTGCGTTGGAATTTATAATCCATATTGGAAGTCTTGAATGAGGTAAGGTCTATCAAGTATTTTATCAGTACCGGTTGGTCATCCTTGTCAGTTGCAACTGTAAAAAGAAAATTTTTGTAAAGGCATATGGGTTTCCGGGGAATGTCATTTACTTTCTCCAACTGAGGTAATGGCAAATAAAAGTTATCGATGTATTTGCCCTCTTTGGTGAATACATCCACCAGCACTCCTTTTCCCTTTTCCACCGTAGAAGTCAAAACCCAGAGATAATCCTGGTAAATGATTAACTTTTGAACATCGTTGAAGAATTTCGGGGGTTGTACCAGTGGTTTGATTTTTTTCTTTGCTGATTCCTCTACCCTGTAACGAACAGGGGAATAT
>WVZO01000156.1 GCA_011772425.1 Candidatus Aminicenantota bacterium | reverse complement strand
TGTGTATCAATGGCTTCGTATTTTTTACGTTTTTCCCGGATGGGATCAAGGAAATGATTCAAGTTATCAATCAGGATTTTCTTGCAGTCCAGGCAGCCGATAGAAGCGGTAGTACACCCTTTTACGATTTCTGCCCGTTCTGCTTCGCTGGAGAAGGATTGGTGAAAATAAAACACCGGGCAGTCATCCGGTACACCGGGATCGGTACGCCGTTTTCGCCGGACATCGGTTTTCATGGGCCGGATTTTTCTTTCTACTGTTTCGGCACTATCCGAAAGATAGATGGCATTATCGTAACTTTTACTCATCTTCCGGCCGTCCAGTCCGGGAAGTTTGGGAAGGGGGGTCAACAACTCCTGTGGTTCAGCAAAATAATTACCAAAAATGTGATTAAACCGTCGAACAATTTCCCGTGCCAGTTCCAGGTGGAACACCTGGTCTTCGCCCACGGGAACAAGGGTTCCCCTGACGATAATAATATCAACCGTTTGCAGCAGCGGGTATCCCAGGAAACCCATGGTATTGATGTCCCTGTCTTTCATTTCCTGCTGCTGTTCTTTAAACGTAGGCACCCGTTCCAGCCATCCCAGGGGTGTGGACATGGACAGCAGCAGGTACAATTCCGCAATTTCTTTAACGGCCGATTGCACAAACACCGTACTCTTTCCAGGATCAATGCCTGTACTCAACCAATCCAGCAGGACTTCCCTGATATATCCCTTTATTTCCGACGTGTCCTGGTAGTCGGTGGTCAGGGCGTGCCAGTCAACAATAGAAAAATAACAGGGGTATTTATCCTGTAAGGGGACCCAGTTTTTCAGGGCACCTTCCCAGTGTCCCAGGTGGAGTTTTCCAGTAGGTCTCATTCCACTCATTACAATTTTTTTACTTTTCTCTTCTTTTTCTACCATTTCTTATCCTCATGCAAGTATACGTAATACAAATAATATGATGGGTTCGGCGATTATTTGAAGGACACCGGTATAAATAATCAGCAACAATATAAGAAACCCGTAAGGTTTTATTTTTTCATAGTAAACCAACGCCTCACCCCTTAATACTCCTTCCAGGATACCGCTGCCATCCAGTGGAGGCACAGGAATTAAATTGAAAATGGCCAGGTAAATATTGATGACAATCAGATAGAAAAAGATGTATATCACAAGTTTAATGCCCCAGATCTCTCCACTGCTGAAGAGTCCCATATTTTTCAAGATTAAGAAAATAATAACCCCACCCAGGGCGGCAAAAATATTGGATAACGGACCTGCTGCAGAGATAAATACATTGGCTCGCCTGGGGTTTCTCAGGTTATAGGGATTTACCATTACCGGTTTGGCCCAGCCAAACACCGGTGCCCCGATTACAGCCAGGATGAGAGGAAATATAATGGTTCCTATAGGATCGATATGGGCTATAGGATTCAGGGTAATCCGCCCCTGGTTTTTGGCGGTTGGGTCGCCGAACCGGTATGCCATCCAGGCATGAGAAGACTCATGGATGGATATAGCAAACAATACCACACCAAATTGGATGATTATTTCGACTATTTTATTCATAGGATGAAAAAAATAACATAAATATACTTATCCGTCAACCATAATTTTTTTCCCGGCAGGATCACATCAAAGCCCTGAAAGCACGAAATCGTGCAGAGATCAGATTCAGGGGGTGCCACCCCCGGCCGAATAAAAATTCCAAACATCCTTTAACCATACCGTCAATCTTCCAAAAACCAACATTCCATTATTCCACCATTGTCACCCACAGCATTCCAATCCTCCATTACTCCATCACTCCATCACTCCACTGCTTCAACATTAACCGGCTGCCGTCGTATTGGGCATAGGTAAATTGGCTGATCCAGTCGCCGCAGTTCACATAGGTTTTTCCGCTGCTTTCATTTGCCCTTATCATGGGAAAGTGAATATGTCCCAAAACCACGTAATCAAAACCCTCGTTGAATTTTTTTCGGGCAAAACTATAGTACTCTTCAGCCCAGGTGTGCTTTTCTATTTTTGCCCAGCGCCGACTGGAAGAGGAGGCCCACCGGGCAATCTTCATGCCCAGATCGGGAGAGATAAAGGTTCTATATAAAAAGATAGACACTCGATTACGAACGACCTTTTTTAGCAAACGATACCCTCTATCCTCTTTGGCATAGCCATCTCCATGAGCCACAAAAAAACGCTTCGAATCTCTCTCAAATTCATGGCGCTCATTAAAACACCGTATGCCAATTTCCTTTTCCAGGTATTTACCGGTGTAAAAATCATGATTTCCCGTAACAAAATTGATGGTTATGCCGGAATCAATCAACCTCTTGAACTGGTATAAAACCGGGAACCAATATTTGGGAATGACATGGTACCATTCAAACCAGAAATCAAACAGGTCGCCCAGAATATAAAGTTCACTTGCTTTCCCATCTGCTGCCAGGTATTCTAAAAAATCCAGGAGTTTTTGTCGTTTTTCTTTTTCCCATTCGTTGTCATCAAACGACAGATGGGCATCGGATATAAAATAGATATTGTTCATGGGCTCATTCCTGTTCAATCTTCAATGTTCAATGTTCACTTAATGAAGTACACCAAACATTAGAATTGAAAGGAAATAGTATACAAAACAATTGGCCTTTTATCAAGGTATTTTACAGGATTACCCCCATTCTATCTTGACCACTTTCCATCTTCCCCCCCCTCCACTCATTCTTCGAAAATT
>WVZO01000614.1:1635-8751 GCA_011772425.1 Candidatus Aminicenantota bacterium | reverse complement strand
GAACTCGTTCCGCTGTTCCTCCCATTTGTAAGGCCAGACCTTTACCCTTATACCTTTCTTAATATATTGGACATCTATAAATTGGAAACCGATAAATCCATCTTTATCATTTGTATAGGAGGCATTGGCACCCAGGCAGATGCACTGGTCCGCCGGGTCTTTATATACCAGGGCATGATCCGCATGGGTATGGCCGTGCAGCAGGAGCTGGCATTGCCGGAACATCTCCACACGTGTACTGCCGGTCTCAAAGTCTTTGAGCCAGTTAACCGGTGAATGATGCATCAGCACCACACGGTTAGGAATATCCTTTACTTTTCCCAGCGCATCCAACACCTGCCGGTAACCCAGGGCAATATTAAAGCGGTCGTTGTCTCCTTCCGATGCCCAGGCACTGTTGAGACCCAGGAAAGAAATACCCTTATCTTCAATCTCTTTCACCCAGAAGTAATCGGCTGCGTTTTTATAAAATGACGGGTTTAGCTGCCGGGCAAAGTCCAGGAAGGCGTTGAACTTCACATTGACAAAATCCTTCACATCATCTTTCTCATAAAGAAATTCATCCGCTTCATTATCATTAACAATTCGATAAAGAGAGAACCGTTTCCTTATTTTATCCCGGTCCACATCGTGGTTGCCCGGAACCGGGAGGAATTCGGCTTCTCCCGGTAATACCTTTTTTAATTCCTTAAAAAATTCCGCTGCTTCTTTATATTCATGTTCTTTCCCGGAAAAGGCAATATCGCCGGTCACGGCCACCACATCCAGGCTGCCGTGTTCGCGGTTCCGGTTATGGTTTGCCACCGCCTCGATCAGCCGTTCTTGTACTGTCTGGCGGAAGGTTTTGTTTTCTTCCTCTTTTTTCCTTTTAAAATGGATATCCGACAGATGAAGGATGGTTATTTCGCTCATGGTTACACCTTCAGGCCCTTTTACCCCTTTTTAAGGTTAAATTATTGTATACCACAAATCGCCAAAAATCGCAAGTACTGGCATAATAAAAATTTGCCCGGCCCACAACCCGGACAAGCGGGAACCAAAAAGGCTATTTTTCCGCATCTTTAATGAGCCATTTCCAGGCCGGCAGCACCTTGACGGTAAAACCATTCATGTCAATGGTTTCTTCTTCATTGAAGGTGATAACAAAAATATCCCGGATATTCAAAAAAGATGCGGTTTCCAGGATACCCCGCAGTTCACGTTCACGCACCCCCGGGTCACTGAATTGGTAACACACTTGATAAAGATGTTTTGCTGTTTTCTCACCTGTCTTATTTGTGGCAATGAAATCTATCTCATAATTCTTTTTTGTCAAATAATAAGAAACCTGATACCCTCTCCTGAGAAGCTCGATAAATATCATATTCTCAAATTTACGGGGAATATCCAGGCCCTCGGCCGGGGCAATGGCATCGGCAAGCGCCCAGTCCATGGCATAAACCTTCCGATAGTTCCGGTTACGAATTTTTTCCGATTCGGAATGAATGGGAATCGTATATAACATGAAAGCTTCTTCAAGATAACCCAGGTACCGGTAAAGAGTTTCCGGGGAAAAAGACAGCCCGGCAATCTCCATGTTTGTCATTATTTTCCGAACCGTCATGGCACAGGAAACCCGCGAAAGCAACGCCTGAGAAAAATGATTAAAAGAAGTAATTTTGATGTTATCTTTAGGGTGAGCCTCAATAATATCCCGCAGCACCATGGTGTCCCAATAACTCTGCAGCAAATCGATGTGTAAATGGGCTTCCAGGTCCAACAAGCCGGGAAATCCTCCCTGCCCCAGGTATTTTTGCAGCATCTTTCGCAACTTTGACTGCCCCTGGCTGGAAATGGTATCCTCTTCTACATGGTAGTGCCGAATAAATTCTCTGAATGAGAAGGGGAAAAGCTCCATTGAAAAGTTTTTCCCTCTTAATGCCGATGCGATCTGCCCCTTTAAAAGTTTCGAGGTGGAACCGGTTAAAAGAATTCGATGCAGCGGATCCTCCAACAAGTACAGGATATAATCCTCCCAACCGGTAATTCGATGAATCTCGTCAAAAATAAAGTAAACAACCTCTTTTTGTTGTTTATCAGGATACAGGGAATAGAAGGCTTCGTCGATTATATGTAGGTGGTCAACTGCTGTAGAGCGCAGCCGGTGGTCATTAAACTGTACTCGACAGAAATTTTCCTTACCCACACCCTGCTGCATCAACTCATTAATGAATTGAAAGGTGCGGTAGGTTTTCCCCCCGCGCCTGGTACCGACGATGGCCAGGGACATATCTTTTATGAATGAAAGCTTGAGATCACGCTGCGTTAAGGATGGTAATGGACGGATCTGGAAATCCTTTATAATTTTTTGAAACAATGGTAAATTCATCCTGAGACTCCCTTAATGATATCTTAAAATAATCATAAATATAAGTTTTTGTTATTTTCATAGTTACAATATGGCATATATTTGTTATTTTGTCAATATCATATTTGCCTCGGGCGGGCATGCGGCGCATGCATCCGTTCCTAAAGAAGGGTTTGTAATTTGGCAAAAACACAAAAAGACTCTGTGTCCTCTGTGTCCTCTGTGGCTAAAAGGCCCCTTTTTTATTTTCATCGAGGAGAAAAGAACCATAATGACGTTTGAATCGCGTGGCATTGTATTTTTCCAATTTCCATCCCGGTATGTTACAAACAGGACAAACCCTTCCAAACCACTTGTTCCTCAGCCACCGGGCCGCACGACTGTTGCGGGAATTATATATAATAAAGGTCTTGTTACAATGGGTGGTAATACGCGCTTGCTCCCCGATTTTTTCAACGGTCTTGATACTGTGCAATATGCCTTTACGTGAAGGCCATAATTTTATCTTATCGATCAAATTGAACAACTCGACCCGCTTGCGAAAATATCGTTTGGCCGGCTGCGAATTCGTATGTTGTTGTTCTCTATTTTTTTGTTTCCTTTCCATTTTTATGTTTTTGATCCGAATCCTTGCTGTCAGGGTTTGCTTTTGCATCCAGGGGACGGGCAAGATATGAAGCATAAGGTAACATGATGCGCCAGTCCTCCACAGACCTTGACATCACGCCATCCACCGCCATGACTGCCACACCGATCTGCAGCGGATCATGCAGCAGCCGGCCGGATATTTTTTTAACCGCCGCCGGGCTTAAACCCAACGGCATACCAGGTGCGGCAATATACGTATAAGGATGAATGAATTCTGCATCGATAATACCAGCATCATTGGTGGTTTCCACCAAAAGATGATAATGACTCAACGCCGGCTCCAATTCTCTTTCAACACCGATTATTTTTTTAGTGGATTTTCGTATATCTCTTGCCAGTTGATAACTGGTCTGGAGGTTAATATCGAAAACCGACACATCGGCTCCCCGAAGGAGTGCAGCCAGGATCGCACTCCGACCCACAGAACCGCATCCGATAACCAAAACCTTTTTCTGTTTCAATCCACTTGCCATTAAATCCAACCCGGCCACAAACCCCTTTCCCGTGGCCTCGGCGTTGTCTACCAGGCGGCTGCTCCTGATGTTAAGGGCAACAAACCGTTGATCATCCGCCATCATAATCACTTCCGCGTTCTTTTCTACTGCCTCTGCAATCCCTGCTACATCCGTATGCCGGGTGACAAACGTCCTGAAACCGATGTGCTGCACAATGTGCCTCACGGCTTTGGTAAATCCTTCAATGATTCCCTGACCGCTTGCAATCGGGATAATCCCCACTTCGGCGGAAACAGCCATGGACAGAAATGTTTCTTCCGGTATACCAAAGGTGTGGCAGGCAATGCCCTGCAGCGTGCAACCGGTCTTGTCAATCAATTCCCGGTCGTACTCGTTTAACCGGATCGGTATATCGTAAATATCTTTTGGCCGAAGACGCGTCATGATGGCAATTCCTCTCTAATATCCACGTTCCTTTGAATTTTTTCAATAACCCGGTTCCGTTTTTCTATTGCTTCGCTGCGGTCGGCAGCAGCGACAATCAGCGTGGCTGCCCAGCAGTTTCGCCCGGGGGCGTAATTCGTAAGAGCTTCATCAGCCCCAAAAAAATCCGCTTGCAAATGAAGCGGCCCTGCTTCCTTCATAATATGCTCGCCGCATACTTCAATGGTTTCATTGGAAACCCTTATATGTTCATAAACCACCCCCTTCCCGGGAACTTCATTTTCCCATCTTTTTTCTTGTTTTGCCACAGGGGACACAGAGGGCACAGAGAAAACAGAGGCCAACAATTCCAGCAAATTAATACCGGTAGACCAGTACACAGCCGTAGGCGTCTGGCTGGGCAGACGGGCATCGATTTCCAATACCTTTAATTGACCATTATGAAGAATTACTTCCACATCCATTAATCCCTTTAATTGAATGACTTCAGCAATATCCAGGGATATTTTCTCGAATTGATTCACCTGGTCACTCGGCAGTCGGGTGGGTGCCAGGACACGCTTGCAATCATACCCGGCATCCATTTCCAGGTCTGTTACCTGTACAGCCGTATAATGACCGGGATATCCCACCACTTCCAGGGAAAAGCAAGGACCGTCTACATATTCTTGCAGCACCCAATCGTCAAGAGAAGAAACATGAGAAAACCGGTTTTCCAATTGCTGTGGGTTGTGAAAAAGTTGAACCTTTTCACTGCCGCTGCCCCGGGAAGGCTTGGCAAAAACAGGGAATCCGCATTCCGGCCAATATAAAGGCGCAGGCACACCAATACGGGCAAACAGACGATCCGATTCCAGTTTAGAAGAAGAAATCCCATAAGCATCCATATCAAAAGCCAAGGGAACAGCCGCAGAGCAACTCCATTCAACCAGACTCTCCAGGGCAGCCCGATTCTCCACTGCCGGGATCACCAGGTCTACAAGGTTAAGAATTGATTCCAACCCATGCATTGCTGTGACGTCCATTTGCTCGAAATGATCACATAAACCAGAGGCAGGAGGGTCCGGTTTTTTATCGAGCAAAAGCACTTCCCACCCGGCTTTATAAGCCAGGTAAGCAGCCTCAACACCCTGAAGACCACCACCTACCACTGCGATTAACACGGATTTACCACCTTTTTTGTTTTTTTGCCTCCGGCGGCCAGGGGCTCTTTTTATAAAAACCGCCCCTGGACCCCGCAAAAATTTTTTATACATGGTCAGCCTGTGTTACCATGCTTCAATCATCGTACCCCATTTGTTTCGTTTTACTCCTTGAATTCTTCTCTTCATACTTTTATATCCAATCCACGATGTAGCTCTCCAAATGGTCTGGCGGAATATATTTCTCGGAGATTACTTTTGCCTTCACGGAATGCCCCAGGTGGTGAATCATGTTTCGATCTCCGCACACCAGGTGATGCCAGGGTGGCAGGTCTTTGCCCTCGCAGAGGAGGCGGTAGGCACAGGTACGGGGCAGCCAATGAAATTGCGCCACCCGCTTAGGCGTCAATATCGCACACGTAGATACCAGGAGGTCGCGCTTTTTGTAGGATTTACAGCGGCAGGTGCCCAAATCCAGGAGATAGCAACATACATTGGTATAACGAACCTTACCGGTTTTCTTATCCTCCAATTTGAACAAACAGCATTTGCCGCAGCCATCACAGAGCAATTCCCATTCCTTACGGGTCATGCGTTGAAGGGTTTTCTCTTTCCAGAAAGATCGGCAAGTGGTAATAGAAACAGATGCAGAAATGGAAACAGGGATGTTGGCCTTTCTTTGCTGTTTTTCCATTTTTCTAATTATACCCGTTTTTCATCCGGCACCCAGTCAATATCATAAAGCATTATTTGACCTTGTCATGGGTTTGGGAATATGATGACCGGTAAGCGGCAGCATTCGACTTCCCAAACCTGCCGCTAATAAAATAGTTTTGATTTTTTGAGATTCCCCTTTTTTCTGCGACCAGGTATTGGCCAAATACGGAACAAGTTCAATCGCCATTACTTATGTCCTCCATTAGATTTAGATATTAATAAAAATCCCTCCTTAAGTCAACCCCCCGGCCGCCAGGGGCGCCCTGCGCTATGCTTCTTGCACCCGTTTTGTGTTTCGTTTTCTCAGGTTTGCCAGCAGTTGGGCCGGTTCCTTGAAAAGGATTCAAAAAAAGTCTAGATGGCTATAATGTTCTCTTTGAGCATCAAGCCAGGTTCCCAGATGCTGGAAATGGTACCAGGATTTGATCTCATATGCAGTAATACATTCTTTTCTTTCCAGGGCATTTTTAAACCACTCGTCAAAAATATCCAATCCGGGTTTTTCCCATTTTATATGATTTTGTATAAAAAATTTAGAAATAAAAGAGATTGCACAATTTGCATAATATTCAGTGAAGATTAGAGATTTGGGTTTTTGCTCAAATTTATCTATTGTCTTATTAAGGCTTTTTGTTTTAATAAGTCCAACAGGATATTCAAAAGATTTACTTGCTAACAACATGGCGGAAATTTTCTTATGTTTCTTTTCAAATTGTTTCTTTTCAAAATCATATTGTTCAATAATCGCTTCCCAATCAATTCTATGGTTTATCAAAACATCACTATAATGAAGTAAAAATGGATCACTTATTATTTCTGCCCCTTCGTTTATAAGTTCAGAAAGGAATTCGCTGACCATATTCCCAGGTTGTCTCTTTTCATCCAAATAACGATAAATAATCTCAAATTTAAAATCAAAAGATTTCTTAAAACTGTCCACATAACTTTCAATCATAGGCTTCCAATCATTACAAAGTATAATAACCTTATCAAAGATTGAATTATCCAGGTATTTAAGTATATGTACTATCAAGGGTAATTTGTCTAGCGGTAATAAAGCTTTTGGCATTCCTGCAGTAAGTGGATACATTCCACCGCCTTTTCCACCGGTGGGGATTACTGCAGAATATTTTCTCTCACCTTTTAGTATCTTTTCGGTTAACTCTTTAGCACTATCACTCATCTTTAACCTCCATTATTTCTTTTATTTTTTTTGTAATTTCTTCTTCCCCTAATTTTATCGATAGGTTTATTATTTCTTCTACCGATTTTGAGAGTAATTTCGCATCTTTTTCTGTTCTTATTGTGTTTTTCGATATTAACGCCAAGATAGTCGTACTTAAAATGATAATCTCTGCCTGAA
>WVZO01000614.1:0-1624 GCA_011772425.1 Candidatus Aminicenantota bacterium | reverse complement strand
ATCCATATCCCTCATACACTGAAAGGAAAATCTTTTTTTTCGGCTTTCTTTTTGTTACGTTGCATAATGAAAAACCTCCTTAATCTCAAAATTTTTTCCTCTTCCAGGCAGCAAAAACTGATTCGAAAATCTTTTCTTTCCATAATAAAATATTTTAGTGGAAATTAATTGGAAAGTCAACAATTGATGAATAATTTTGATTTGGAGATATTCAAAGTCATTAGATTTAGATATTAATAAAAATCCCTCCTTAAGTCAACCCCCCGGCGGGCAAGGCAAGGGTGCGTCATTTTCTTTTTTAAAAGAAAAAAATCATAGGGAAGACAAATTTATTTATAGGATGGGAAAATAAAAAAAGAATGAATGCAGCCCTGGCGGGGGCTTGCAATTTCCTTGTTTTTTTTATAAAATATTTTTTAACACTAAAGGGACTCCTATGAAAAACTCTGATAGTTTAATTATAAGAGAGGCTAATCAGCGGGATGTACTTATGGATTTTGTCCGGCTGCCCTACCGGCTGTATAAAAATAATCATTATTGGGTGGCCCCCCTGATTTTTGAAGAGAAACGAAATCTTACTGCTAAACATAATCCTTTTTTAAGAAAGAACCCGGTGGTTTTGTACGTCTGTTATAAGGATAATCGCCCGGTGGGCAGGATTGCCGGAATTATCAATAAAGTCCACAATGAAGTGCATAAAGATAAAACCGGATTTTTTGGATTTTTTGAATCCATTAATGATGAAGCGGTGGCAGAGCGTCTATTCCAGTCAGCGGTGGATTGGGCAAAAAAACAGGGTGCAGATACATTAAGGGGCCCCACCAATTTCTCCTTGAATGATGTGGCCGGTTTGCTGGTAGAAGGTTTTGAGGAACCGCCTTTTGTCCTGATGCCTTACAATCCATCCTATTATGAACAATTGTACCGCAAAAACGGATTCGACATGGTTATGCGTTTTTTTGCTTATGAGTTAACACAAGATACCATTCGTTTTCCCAATTTCGTTAATAGAATGGAAAAGCGCCTGGAAGAAAACAACATTATAATAAGGCAAGTTAATTTTAAAGAACTGGGAAGGGAATTCGGGATCCTCTTGGATCTTTTCAATAAGTGTTGGAATGAAAACTGGGGATTTATTCCTTTCTCTTTTGATGAAGCTGTCGGGGAATTCAGTAAAGTCAAGGCATTTGCTAAGCCGGATTTGATACTTATTGCCGAGAATAAAGGTGAACCTGCGGGTTTTGCCCTGGCGCTTCCAGACATTAACCAGGCTCTGAAACCGTTGAAGGGCCGGCTGCTGCCTTTTAACTGGGTCAGATTAATGCACAATATAAAGAAGATTAACCAAATTCGCGTCGTGTTAATGGGAGTTTTAAAAGAACACCGCAACAAAGGAATTGACCTGATGTTCTATAAAAAAATTGTTGAAAATTCCCGCCGGCACAATTATCACCGGGCAGAACTTTCCTGGATACTGGAGAATAACCGGATGATGAACCGTGTGCTGGAACACATCAATGCACAAAAAAATAAAGTATATGGAATATTTGAAAAGAAAATAATGTAGCGCAATTTTTCTACAGAGTTAAAGAGGCTTTTGACCGTCGGAGGCAAAAAGGTAATG
>WVZO01000615.1:13344-17917 GCA_011772425.1 Candidatus Aminicenantota bacterium | reverse complement strand
CACAGATTTACACAGATTATAAAAAAAATATAAAAAAATCTGCGTAATCTGTGTAATCTGTGGTTTCCTCTTTTTCATATATAAATGAATCCTTTGTGTCTTTGTGCCTTCGTGGCCAAAGAATTAGCTTCAAATTTTGTCTAAGACGAATTTCTTGAAGGTTTGTCGTTCTTCTTTGGTGAACTGGAACAGGGCATTTTTCTCTTTTTTCTTCAAATGCCGGATGCCGATATTTAAAAACTTTAAGGGAACGATCATGGATGGATTTTCTTTAAAAATCTCATTGAGAATGGATTCAACAAATTCAAAGCGGTTGATTTCAATTTTCCCGTAATCGATAAGCAGGTTAAATATTGCCTGTGGAAGGGCTTTATAAAAGTATTCCACATAGCCATATTTCTCGATCAAAGAAAGGGATTCACGTAAGTAGGTTGAGATATTTTCTTTTGAAGTATGAATAAGAAGGACATTAAGGCTTTCCTCAAAATTCTGGATTATTTCATTTTTAATATTCTTTTCCCCGGCAACTTGCAGCGCTTTATCAAGTTGTTGTAATGCTTCATTAATATTACTTGATCTTATCGAGGTTGTGACAATGTTAAAGAATGTATAATCGTTCGGCAAGTCTGATTTGATTACCTCCGGGTATAAGGAATTGCCTTCTTCAGGCCGGTTACTTTCTCTATATAAATGATATTTCGAATATCTTTGTTTGATTTCCCAGGACGAATAAAGGTGGCCAAGAAAATCGATAAACAGTTTAACAGGCCCACCCCTGTTCTCTTTAACTTCAAAGCAGATTCTTAATAAAGGCTCTGACAATTCATAAAACGTTTCTTTTCCCGCGGATGAGGCATCCACGTATTTTAACCTTACAAGAGTGGACATCTGCTTGGAAATGGTGTTTGGGGTACTAAAGCAATTTTCCGCTATTTCCTTAACATTGGAGGGTTTCCTCACCTGGCAAAGGTATTGAATAATCTTCTGCTGCTGTGCGGCTAACAGGTTCATAAAACTTTGATAATAGGGAATCAAGTCGTTGATGGTTTTAATAAATGAATAGGAAAGTCTGTTCTTGTAATCGATTTTTAGGAAATGGTAAAAGGTGACCAGCAGGCGGTGATTCCCGCCGGTGATATCGTAAACCGCACTGATTCGTCCCCTTCCTTCAGGATCGTCTAAAAATTCCAAAAGATCGGTTCTTTTCTCCCATTGGGCAATGGATTTTAAAAATAAGACCGTTTCCTCCAGTGTCAATTTTTTCAAGTGCGTGATTTTAAAAAAATTGTGGAAGGGTTTATCTTCATATTGAACCTCTGCAAACAGCGCCTGGTTGGATGCCATGAAAGTAAAAACCGGGTTCTGCTGGACCAGGTCTCTTAATTTACGCTGGCCTTCATCTTTTATACCGGTAAATATATTCCCGATATTTTCAACAATAATTAATAAGGTTGTACCTTCGATGTGCTTCAAGAGGATATTTACAGCCACTTTTTCCTGGTCGTCCGTGGGGACTTTTTTTAATTTATCGATCTCGTCTTCAAGATACCCGTAATGTTCAGGCTCCCATTTTATAAATGCCCGCAATATTCGTACTATAAAATCCAGGAAAGAAGCGATCCCGTATTCGTCCTCGCAGAGATAAGCGATCTTTAACTGGTCTTTTAGTTCACTATTGGTGGAAACACGGTTGTACAAAACCCGTAAAAGGTGGGTTTTACCACTGCCCCTGGGACCGATAATCAATCTTTGATGCTTATTCCCGGTGGTGGCACTTTCTATCACCAGTTTTTCCAGTAAATCCACCAGGTCTTTACGACCAATCAGGGTTTTCTCCAATAATTCAGCCTTTGATTCAATAGGATTGAATGTCTGGAGATAATTTAACCCTTCGTCTATTCCCATTTTTACCCCCTGTCTACAATGGCTTTTCCTTTAAGCATACCACCTGGATTGGGCTTCATTTTAACCTCCTTTTCGCTTACATGTTCTTACGTCAATTGTGACACACGACATTTTTGACGCACGACAAAATTGACGTACGTCAAATTTGTCGTATATAATTATAGGGATAAAATTCCAGATGTCAAGGCCTTTTTGAAAAAATTATTTTTAAAAGGAGGGAAATCCTTAGCTGATAACTAAGGAAATCTTGACAAGAACTCTCGTACCGCACGGGCACTCTGAGAAAACTGATGCCCTCCGTGCGGATCTACCAACCCATATTTTTATCTACAGGATGGACATAAAAACTAAATAAACTTAAAAACTTTTTAGATGTCCATCCTGAACTCCTATAAAACTCTATCAGAACTTTTTTGCCTTCGGCGACCAGAGGGCTCTTTTTGTAAAAACTGCCCCCTGGACCCCCGCAAAAACTTTTCATAAAAGTCCATTCGAGCCATGTTTGATTTGCCCAAAAATTTCGTGCAAAAATCACAGCCAATAGGAAAACTTCAAGAATAGAGTATCTCCCTGCACTCCTCTCTCACCAAAACGCCCGGTACCCCGTTGGTAAGCCAACTGCAGCATACCAAACGGCGGCTGGAAACGATATACAAATACCGCCTGGATATTCCGCTTATCAATAACCGAATTGCTCTGGAAAAAAACTTTAATAAACAAGTCCTTGGTAAAATAATGGTTTAGCCGCAGCACATGCAGCCATGTACTCTCCTGCTCCGGGTCCGGGTCCAGGCGCAGCCGGTCCAATTCGTATTCAATAGAAAACTTTTTACCTAACTTAAAATTAACATTTCCTCCAAACAACACATAATCCGAATCGAAATTTTTCCCGAATTCATACCTTAACCGCGCCGACTGCCATTCCCGCGTGTTGTAACCCAGTTCAAAACTCATCTGACGGTTGTGGAAATCCTTTTCATAACGTTTGAATTCGCCGGTGTAATTGATCTCAAAAGAGAGTTTGTTGGTAAAGTCGACTTCCAGTTCCTGGTCGATCTGCCAGCTGCGCAGCATACCCCCCTGCGTGCTCCAGTAAATATTGTAATTGGAATCATAAACAATACGCTCTATCCAATCCTTTCGAATCCACCAGGTTTTTTCCACGGCGGAATCCAATTCATGACGGTCATCATCCCGGATAAACCCCACAGAATTGGCATTGTCGGCAAAATGCGCGCCCAGGTGAGTATAACGGAGGTGAATATGAAACGTAGAACTGTCATAACTGGGCCGGATAAAAAAAGCAAGGTTCCGGTCGTTTTTCTCACCATAACTGACCGCTAATTGGCCGGTGACATTGACCGTTTCAGAAAAGAAATGAACCAGGTCAATGCCCGCACTCCCATAGAATTTCCCGTTGATCACCTTGTTGGCCAGCAGGAACCCCAGGTTGGAGGAACGGAATATATTTTTACGATACCGCACCACACTGAAATTGGCCGAATCTTCCCCGGCATCGATATCTTTCTTACTCTGCACACTCAGGACGGAAAATTCATGAGCTTTTGATTTCCCGTAAACCTTGAGTCCCCCGTATATATCGGAGATACGACGGGTATAGAAAAGCTTGATGCGCTGACTGTAGATTTCCGCCCCCTCTAAGAAAAAATTCCGTTTTTCTTTTAAACTCAATTCGAAACGGGTCAGGTTGATCTGCTCCTGGTCCGCTTCCACTGTGGCGAAGTCCGGGTTAACGGTTAAATTGGCGGATACCGACTGGGAAAAAGCATAACGTACATCAAGACCGGCTTCTATTTTCGTTTTTTCCCCTTTTTCAATTTTTGAAATCACATGCGGGATAATTTGCCTGGTTTTTTCCATTTTCCTTAAATCCAGTCCGGTAATAAAACCGAATTGAGAGACCCGATAATAGCATTCCATGGGTCCGCTCCAGGTATCGGTTTCCAGTTTGCGGGGGATAAAGCGCGTAACCCCCAGCCCCCAGGTTTTATTTTCTCCCGGGTTGTATTTGAGGGTTTCAAAAGGAACAGCCAGTTCCACGGTCCAGCCGTTTTCGGTCCTGGAACCGGCTGACAGCCATTTGCCGTCCCAGGTATCGTCAAAGGTACGGCCGTTGTCTGCCAGACGTCCGTCTTTTTGAATACCCCGAAGATTAGTGAAAAAAATATATGCTGTTTGCCCATCATTAAAGGTATCCAGCGCAATGGCAACGGAATCGTCGCTGGACACTTCCCCTTCACGTTTACTCACCCGTGCCACGATCTTTTGGGGCTGGGAATCAAAACAGGTAATACCGAAATAAATATACCTGCTGTTGTAAAGCACCCGCACCTCTGTTTGAAAAGATGCTGGAGACCCTTTAGCAGGTTCAAACTGGATGAAATCCGAAGTGGGTTGAGATTTTTGCCATATTTCTTCATCCGGTTTCCCATCCACAGCCACGACGATTTTATCGTCTATTTTCAGCGCAGGAACGGATTTTTTTGTGCTGCTTCCCAACAATAACAACTGCAAAAGAAATAGTATTGTAGTAATAACAAATATAATTTTCATTTTTTTTTATATATCCTCTAGTGTCATGTCATGCATCAAATGACGTAGAAATGAATTAAATTCGAAGCACGAAGCACGAAATCCGAAACAAATT
>WVZO01000615.1:0-13293 GCA_011772425.1 Candidatus Aminicenantota bacterium | reverse complement strand
CATTTGAATTTCGGATTTGTTTCGAATTTCGATATTCGAATTTCGGATTTATTATTCTTATCCGTCATTTCAGCATTGACACGACACTAGCAATATCGTCGCATTGGTACTGTCAAAATAGATGATCCAGTTATAGTGTCCACGAATGTCTAAAACCCGGTAACAATCGTCAGGATCGCCATCATAACCGGCCCCAATCATTAAGAACGGTCTCTGTTGGGACAACCAGTTGTCCCATTGGGAACCGCCGGGAATGGCATCCAGGTGAAAGACAAAGTTCTTGTGTGAAGCATGGTGAAAAATTAAGTTAATCGAATCATTCCTGGGATCAATCGTGATCTGGTGAATTTCCGGTTCGGTGTAACTTCCTTGTTGGCCTGTTGCCAATGCAGTAAAGCTGCCCTGCGAAAAACCAAAGCCCACAGCCTGGTACTGATTGTTGAAGGTTTCATATAAATGGTATCCTATCGATCCATCGCCAATATAATCAGGGTCCCTGGCAATGTGACCGTTATGAGCCCATAACGTGATCTTTGTGTCCTGTCCGAAAAAATCGACAATCCACCGGGCATTTTCTGCCATAAACCGGTCACGCCAATTGATGTTGCTGCGGCCGCTGTAGCGATGATAAAGAACGATGAACGCCTGTTTGAAGGTTTTCAGCAACTGTTTGTTGATTTCGTATTCTCTCGAAGAAGAATTGTAAATCAACTGCTCCCTATTTGCAATGAGTTGATTTTCCAATGATTCCAATTGCGTTTTGATGCTGTTGTATGTCTCTTCCGGCATAACCTGGTAATTGTAATCGGAAAGATTTCTTACCTGCTCCAGTACAGGAGAAAAGGTTTGCCAAAGAGCCGGAACCGTGCGGAGAAAATACTCTTGCAGTAAATCAGGCTGATAAGTGGTATGTTTGCAGTCAAATCCAAAATAATGGATTTTTTCTTCATCCCCTTTGCCGGTATTGTAATCTTTCATCCATTCCAGGAGTTCCTTTATCTCCCCTGTTTTCAAGCTCCAATATTGCATCACGGTTCTCATTAGCTCTTCCAGGTCTCCTTCCCCTCTGGTAACATAGTTGTTTATATAAATGGATTCGGCAAAGTCTGCCTCAAACCCAATGGCTTTGTGCTGGCAATATTGCACCAGGTATTGAAAGACCCGGTGCTTCATTTGAAAAAACTCCCGGGTGCCGTGGGTAGCTTCTCCCAGGCCAACTATCTTTGCCTCTTTCAACCCGTCTAAAAAACTCAACTCATTATCAGTCAAGTCAAGAGGTGAAAAGCCTAAAGGGATCAACCATTGGTTCAACTCCCGAACCAGTTGTTTTTGCTGCTCTGTTAATGTTTCATCCTCACCCGGTGACTGACCGCCATTTTTTATTTTGCAGCAAACTAAAGCAACTAATAGCAAAAAGATACAAATTACTGTTTTATGTCTTCGACGACCAGGGGCTCTTTTTATAAAAACCGCCCCTGGACCCCGCAAAAATTTTTTATACATGGTCAGCCTGTGTTACGTGGCTTTAGACATCGTGCCCCATTGGTTTCGTCTTACTTCTTACTTCCTACTTCCTACTTCTTACTTTCTTCTCTTCGCGTTCCTTCGCGGCTAAAATAAAATACTGACCGTCAACGGCCAGTTGAGAATTTGGGAATATTTCCTTTGCGGCTTTTTCCATTGCAGATAGACGTTTTTCATCATAAACAGGATTTAAATGAATCAGCATCAGGGTCTCAACAGACGCATCACGGGCAATTTCCGCTACCCGATTGACAGGCGAATGAGACTTCAAGGGCTTCATTGCATCAGGAGAGGATTTGCCTTCACGGATGATGGTATTATAATCCTGTATGTCGAACCATGTTTCATGTAAAAGCAGCTTGCACCCCCGGACAAAATCAACCGTTTGTTGATTGCATGCTGTATCGGTTATGTAACAAACAGTATTATCTATTTTTATCCCAATAGAGGGATCATTGTGTTCCTGGAGAATCGTATCGATGCGGATGTTATCGATGATATTCGCTCCAATTACCAATTCATGTAACGTTAAGTTCATGGGAAAATCCAACAGGGGACGACCGAAATAAGGCGGTGCAATTAAACGGCTCAAAATATCTGTCACACGTTGTCCATAAATGGATTGACCCGGTCCTGCAATATGGACCTCTTTGTCTTTAAAAAAGTGAGGGAGATAAATCAATCCCGCCGCATGATCCAGGTGATAATGAGATAATATCACATAGGCTTTATGGTAATGTTGAAGAATCTTTTGGGCCCATGGTTCGTCAAACCGGGCTATGCCTGTACCTGCATCCAGGATGATTAATTTATTGCCATATTCCAGGCAATAACAGCAGGTATGGCGATTCCTCGTAGGAATCCAACCCATTGAACCCAGGGTAGCTAATTTTACCATTTTTAATTGTTAATAGTCAGTTGAGCCTCTTGCAAAAATAGCAAAAAAACCTCTAAACAAAAGTTTTGTGGGGTCCAGGGGCGGTTTTTCAAAAGAGCCCCTGGCCGCCGGAGGCATTAGCAGGATAGACGGGACACTACATTTTCCACACCTTTTTTAACCATGGTACTGCTTCCTTTAGGGATTCTACAAACATGCCGGTGTTGTAATGGCTGACTCCGTCGATGATTTCAAACTGAATCGATACGCCATTATCTTTAAGAAGTTGAACCATTTCTTGTACGTGTTTGATGGGAAAGACTTCATCCTGCCTGCTGTGAATCACATACAAAGGGATATCTTTGATCTGTTTAATGGTCTCCAGGCCCACTGCGCTGGAGATAGGAATAGCGGCGGAAAAAATTTGAGGATGCCTGGCTGCCATATGCCAGGTACCTGTTCCTCCCATACTGAAACCAGTGATGAGTATTCGTTTCTCATCGATATTATAGTTATTCTTGAGGTGGTCCAGGAGTTCCAGTATTGCTGTTTCACTTATGGGATTATTCCAGCCCTGGGTGGGGCAATCGGGTGCGGCAATAATGGCGCCCAGTTCCCGCAAAGCCGGTTCCGGTAAAGTGATAAGGTAACCTTTGCCGTACCAGGAAGTGACGGTTCCGCCGAAGTGGAGAGCCATCACCAACGGCACCGGCTGCTGCTCAGAAAAACTTGCGGGAATAGAAAGAGTATACCGAAGCGGTATACCGCTTTCGAGTGTCAGTATTTTTTCATAAATACCAGGAGTTGTGGGTAAATCAAGTGTCATGGCAACATCCGCATTCTCTACGCTCTACGCTCTAAACCAACTGTTTCTATTTAATCCAGCTTAGGATGTTTCTTATGAAAACCGGTGGCCTCCTGGAAAGCTTTGGCCACCAAAAGCGCTTCAGCTTCTTTAAACAGGTTACCCATAAACGTAATACTTATAGGACTTCCTTCTTTATCAAAGCCATTGGGAACCACCACGGCCGGGTGACCGGTGAGATTGGTCAGAAGGAGATGGTTGCCGCCATTGGTAGGAACGATGTAAACATCGATATCTTTAAGATTTGCCGCCATTTTTTTTATTAACAGGGTTCGAAACCGGTTGGCCTGGATATATTCGACAGCAGGTATCAACCGTGATTGGCGAAAAACATTGGGCCAGGCACGCCTGATCTGCCGTGCCATCAGGTCATCCTTTCCGCTGCGGGTCAACTCATCAAAAGCCGCGGCTGCTTCGGCATTCAAGATAAAACCAAGAGAACCTACCGGGAAATCCGGCAGTTCTATAGGTATAAGGTTTATACCCAGGGAACGAAGAGTTTCCAGTACGCGGGCATCATTGATTTTATTGGGACCCTTTTCAAATAGAGCTTTCACGTAACCGATGCGGAGGGTTTTGATATTGACGGACGGGTCATAATGAAAGGGGCGGTTTACTACTGTAAAATCTTTTCCATCGGCACCGTATATGGCATTGAAAACCAGTGCGCAGTCTTCGGCACTTCGGCAGATGGGACCGGCTTTATCCATACTCCAACTCAAAGCCATGGCACCGTATCGACTAACACGTCCATACGTAGGCCGAAGTCCGGTAACACCGCACGTGTGAGAGGGAGAAATAATCGACCCCCAGGTCTCGGTGCCGATAGAGAACCCCACTAACCCGGCGGCTGTTGCAGACGCAGGACCCGCTGAAGATCCACTGGAACCCTGTTTTGTATTCCATGGATTTTTGGTCTTACCCCCAAACCAGACATCTCCCCACGCCAATGCACCGGAGGTTAATTTTGCCACCAACACAGCTCCGGCTTCTTCCAACCGCTTGACCACGGTTGCATCTATATCGATCACCTGGTCTTTGTAAGGCACAGCCCCCCAGGTAGTTTTAATGCCTTTGGTGGCAAAAAGATCCTTGACTCCCCAGGGGATGCCGTGAAGCGGACCGCGGTATTTACCAGCGGCGATTTCTTCGTCAGCCCTCCGGGCCTGTTCCAATGCCAGGTCTTCGGTCAACGTGACCACACATTCCAGGGTAGGGTTATACCGCTTCAAGCGCTTGAGGTACATTTTGGTGAGTTCTGTCGAGGTGATTTTTCCTGTGCGAATCAATTGAGACAGTACTGTAACCGGTGCAAAGGCCAGGTCCTCCAGGTTGTCAGGAACTTTTAAATCCGGTATTTCCGGCAGCACAATATCCTGTCGTTCTATTTTATTGGCTGCCGCTTCAGCCGCATAGGGAATCAATGGACTAAAATTAATGGCCGGGAAAACACTGTTATCCAGTTGATGATTTCTCAGCTCCTGGTAAGACTCTAAATTTCCTTCAATGCCTTTTAACATCAGTTGGATTTCTTTTGAAGTGAATTCCAAACCAATAACTTTACCAGCCGTCGCAACATCCTTCGGGGAGATTTTTGCGCCCCTGATGCCAATGATATAAGGGATGTCAATAACCAGGCTGACAATAAAAAGTAAAATAAAAACGGCTGCAATTATAATCCATACTATTGACACTTTCTTAGATTGAGGTTGATTTTCCATTATTGCTCCCTAACTTCTCTTCTTCGTGCCTTCGTGGTTCAAAAAAAACAAGGGCACGGCATCCTGAGCCACCGTGCCCCACACTACTTATTACTTACTACTTACTTCCTACTTCCTACTACCTACTACCTACTCAGTCTTTACAATCCCATTAATTCCCGGGCAATTTTCTCGGATTTTTCTTTGATATCTTTATGAAGACTGCCGCCGTGGGAATCCATGGTAACCACCAGGGGGAAGTCCTCTACTTCAATAACCCAGAACGCTTCGGGTGTGCCGAATTCCTCTAATTTATAGACGGTTTTGACTTCTTTAACGGCATTAGCAATCAGGGTACCGGCACCGCCGACGGCATGGAAATAAACCGCGCCGCATCTTTGCAGTCCTTCAGCGGTTTTGGGTCCCATGCCGCCCTTGCCGATCACGCCGCGAATATTGTATTCGCACACCACATCCGCCTGGTACGGTTCTTCCCGCGCAGACGTAGTCGGCCCGGCAGACACAAACTGCCATTTGCCGCTTTCATCTTTCTTTACCACAGGACCGCAGTGATAAATCACAGATTCCTTTAATGCATCACGAATAAAATCGGGTTTTTCCTCTATCATTAATTTGTGCGCCTCATCCCTGCCGGTAACAATAACACCGGAAAGCATCACGGTATCGCCGACCTTTAACTTGCGGATCTCTTCTTCTGAAATTGGGGTTTTTAGCTTAATCATAAGTCACCTCGCCTTGTTTAATTGTCATGGTTTTACGCCGGAAGGCCCAGCAAGTATAAGATATAGAAACAATATATGTTGCCGGATGCCTGGCCTGGGATGCAATAAATACATCCAATACGGTGGTGTTACCACCAAACCCCATGGGACCGATGCCCAGCTTATTTAAATCATTATAAAGCGAAACTTCCAGTTCAGCTAATCCTTTATCAGGGCTTCGGTCTCCGATTTTCCTGAAAAACTGTTCCTTGGAGAGGGCAAACGAGATATCCCTGCCACCGCCGATACCCACGCCAATGACTCCAGGCGCACATCCCAATCCCTGGGCCTGGGTAACAGCATCGATGATGAGCTTCCGCACCCCTTTCAAATCCCGCCCGGCCTTCAACGGCGGATAAGGCAGTTTATACTGGATACCGACATTCTCACTGCCGCCGCCCTTCAACATCAAGCGAATCCGGACTTCATCCTTGTCCCACTGGTGGAAATGAAAATACGGCGCATTCACACCAATGTTATTGCCTGAGTTTTTGCCGGTGACCGGGTCCACGGCATTGGGACGAAGATACTGCACACCTGTTGCTTCTTTGGCCGCCCACTCGGCAGCCTCCCGGTACTCCTGCTCCGAACTGCCAACCGGGAAATCAATGTAAAAAACAAGCGAACCGGTGTCCTGACACATTGGCGTGCTGCCCTCTCTGGCCATGCGGACATTCTCCAGGATGGTCTTAAAAACGTTCTTGGCCGGGGAGTTTTCATCCTCCTTATCGTAAGCCTCATTTAACGATTTTTCCACATCCGGGGAGAGGTCTGTTGCTGCACGTCGAATTAACTCCAGGATTGACTTCTTTAAATCCATATGCATTTCTCCTTCACTATAATTTAGTTAATATTATAACATTATCTTTCGTTATTTTAAATACCAATTCTCAGCAATTCTAATTATAGCGAGGTTGAGGTTGAGGTTAAGGTTGAGGAGCAAAAAACTTCATTGAAATCAACTGTTTTCACAGAAAAAAAATGGAAAGTTCCAGGAGTTTTCCTTAACCTCAGCCTCAACCTTAACCTTAACCTATTCTTTAATTCCTAATTGATCCAGGATAAAGGCATATACTAAGGCTGTTTCTTTATACCGTCTGAAACGTCCGGATGCGCCGCCGTGGCCGGCATCCAGATTGGTGTAAAGGAATAACGGATTTTTATCGGTTTTCAGGGTTCTTAGTTTCGCTACCCATTTGGCAGGTTCCCAGTATTGGACCTGGGAATCGTGCAGACCGGTGGTTACCATCATTGCCGGGTAATCTTTAGCTTCTACATTATCGTAAGGAGAATATGAGAGCATGTAATCGTAATATTCTTTTTTCCTGGGGTCTCCCCATTCATCGTATTCGCTGGTGGTTAAAGGGATGTCGTCGTCCAGCATGGTGGTAACCGCGTCCACAAAGGGCACTTCGGCGATGATGCCTTTAAACAGGTCCGGCCGCATATTGACCACCGCGCCCATCAGCAGCCCCCCGGCACTGCCGCCCCTGGCGAATAATTTCCCGGGGTTGGTAAATTTCTCCGCTGTCAGGTGTTGGGCACAGGCGATAAAATCGGTAAAGGTATTTTTCTTTTTGAGCAATTTACCGTCTTCGTACCAGTATCGTCCCATTTCCTGGCCGCCGCGGATATGAGCCACAGCAAACACAAAGCCCCTGTCCAACAGGCTTAAGCGATCCGAGCGGAAATAGGGATCATAACTATAACCATAAGAACCGTAACCGGTGAGAAAAAGCGGGTTATCCCCGTTCTTTTTGAGTCCTTTCCTGTAAACCAAAGAGATGGGTATTTTTGTACCGTCTTTTGCTGATGCGTAGAGCCGTTCGGCCTGGTAATTATTGGGGTCAAAATCTCCCACCACTTCTTGTTGTTTCATTAATTGTTTTTCTTTGGTGTTCATGTTGTAATCAAAGGTGGAAGAGGGAGTTGTCAGGGATGTATATTCATAGCGTACCAGATCGGTGTCAAATTCAGGGTTTTTGCCCATTGAAGCCGCGTAGGTTGCTTCACCAAAATCAATATAATGTTCCGATTTGTCTTGCCATTTAGTGACTCTCATGTGTATAAGACCGCTTTTGCGTTCTTCCACCACCAGGAAATCATTAAATAGTTCAAAATCTTCTAAAAGGACATCGTCACGGTGCGCAATAACCTCTTGCCAATTCTCTTTGGAGGGTTTATCCACCGGGGTTTCCATCAACCGGAAGTTTTTGGCGTTAAGATTGGTGCGAATGTAAAATTTATCCTTGAAATGTTCGACGTGATATTCATGATCCCTTTCCCTGGGTTGAATGATTTTAAACTCTCCATCCGGGTTATCGGCATCCAGGTATCGATATTCGCTGGAAAGTGTGTGATCACACCTTATCATGATATATTCCTGGGACTTGGATCGATATACGTAGGTGCTAAAGGTTTCATCCGCTTCATGATAAATCTCTTTATCTTCAGATACCGGTGTCCCCAGCCGGTGTTTAAATATTTTATATGAACGAAGGGTTTGGGTGTCTTTGCGGGTATAAAAAACTGTTTTATTGTCATTGGCCCAGGCAGTACTGCCGGTGGTATTAGGAATTTCATCGCTGAGTATTTCGCCGGTCACCAGGTTTTTGAAATGAATGGTATATTTCCTACGGCTGACAGTGTCCACACCATAGGCCGCCATGGTATTGTCCGGGCTGACCTGGACACCCCTCACCTGGTAAAAGGCATGGCCTTTAGCCATTTCATTGACGTCCAGCATGATTTCCTCTTTCGCTTCCAGGCTCCCTTTTTTACGGCAGTGAATGGGATATTCATCTTTCTCTTCGAAACGGGTATAGTAATAATAACCATTGTGCTTAAAGGGCACAGAGGAATCATCCTGTTTGATTCTGCCGATAATTTCTTTAAAAAGTTTTTTCCGGAGTTTTTCTGTGTGTTTCAACAGGGTGTTTAAATAGTCATTCTCCGCTTTTAGATAGGCGATGACTTTGGGATTATCCCGCTGCTTTAGCCAGTAATAATTGTCAACCCGGGTATGATTATGAATGGTTAATTCTTTTTTTATTTTTTCAGCCCTGGGAGGGACTGGGGTTTGGCTCTCCTTTTTCATAGCGGTATCCTCCTTTTGGCTTTTTGAGCATCCTGTGCCTGTACCGAAATACAGCACCAGGAACAGTGACATGATTGCAGCAATCACCAGGGAGAGTATTTTAAATTTCTGAACATCGATTAAACATTTCATTTAGAACCTCCTGTATCCGTTGTTACGTGTTATGTGGGCAGCAGGTAAGCTGCCGCCCTTTAACCATTGTACATCATGCATCATTTTTCACGTATTATACATGCGGTTTCGCTTGGAAACAAATGCCTTAATCACTACAAAACGCGGAATTTGGGATTAAGGTAAAGGCTTATCAGATTGGCGAGAAAAAGTCAAGATTTTTTATTTTTTTAAATTTTTTTTGCAACCAAATGGGCTCTTATACTGTCTAATATATATAAGACATTTGGAGAAGACAAATGAGAAATGAAATATTAAATAATTGGAAGATAAAACAAGACATCGATGATGCCGACAGGGGTGCGATTTATTTTTTAACGATTATCCTGGTTATCATCGTGACCTTTTCTCTGTTTAAATCGGAAATATTGCAGCTCATATTCTCCAACCTGATGTAGACATTAAAAAAGGTGCCTGTCAAAAAAACACTTTTTCATTTTTACCTGGTGATTTCCATAAACCCAAAACTTCGGTGCCAGCTGCAGCTCGCCTCATTGCCGAGATGATAGGAACTCATTAATCTCTTAAATCCGCTGCCGGATAGTTCGTTAATTGCTTCTGAGACTAAGGCTGTAGCGACTCCTTTACGCTGCCATCCCGGGGCAACAAACAATAAATCTAACACCGCCTGCCCGTTTTTATCCCCAGTAATAAGCGCTGTTCCAACGATATCTTCTTCTTCACCATTTGATCCCGCACACAGGGCCGCACGTGAGACCGGAAGAGGGCAGCCTCGTTTGCCGGCAAAAAAATCCTTGATATTGCTTCCGGCTGATCCTGATATATCCTTCGATTTCCAGTCACAATATTCAATGGAGTCACTAAAAGCAGCTAAATATAATGAAATTAACTGCGCTTCATCACTCGTTTCCACATGCCTTATTTTGCATGGGGAGTTAACAGGAAGCGGCTTAATTTCAACAATTGCTTTTGCGTATCGATACATGGGAGAAATATGAGCATGACTGTTCCAATATTCGTACTTCCATCCCGGCTTTCTCGGCATACGCTTGAATTCTTCTATTGTCATGGGTAAATGTTGGCTGCGCATGGGCAAAAGCTCCTTCAAATGGGGAGTTTGGTCACCTATTGCTCGCTTTCACCATCAACCGGTTCAAAGGATAACGTTTTAATCTTCTTTTTAACTTTTCTCAACTGCTTTGCAAACGGCCCCATAATAGAATCATAGATTTCTTTAATCGCTTCAGGTATGTATTCATGGACAATTTTGTTTCTCACATCTCTCATCTCCATCCAGGTGAGAACAGGACCCAGAAAACCTAACTTTTCCATGCGGTTGAGTAAGTCCCGTAACGTCTCGGAATTCTCCCCGTACATGAACATTTCATAACTCCGGAAAAACTTGGTGGTAACTTCAACAGCCCTGCTAAACCGGTCATTGAGGGCATCATAAGGCTCCCGCTCTTTTGGGGTATAAAATTTTTCCGGGTCATAGGGTTTTATATAAGAAAGCGACGACTCTACCAGTGCTATTGCATCTAATGCCTTTTTGGCAGCGATTTTTGTTAATGTTCTTTGTTCATCTTTCACTTTAACTTCTCCATCTTTATCACCTTCAAAAATGCCTGCTGTTCCCCGGTAAGCTTATTGGGATTCATCACGGTTACATCAATTTTCTCCTCGCATTCCATGAAGAATTTTACAGATACGTCCCGGGATAGTTTAAACGGGTCTCCTTCGGAAAATATTAATATGTCGATATCTCCCCCTTTCCCGGTTTCATCCACTCGTGAACCGAATAGATAGACTTCGCCGTCTACATCTTCGATGGCTTTTTCCAATGCTGCTTTTTGCACACTGTCTAATCTCATTAATTCCCAGCCTGTTCTTATTTTTCATATATATACTGCTTAATTTTTACCTGCAAACAAAAGAATATTATTATTTCTCCCATTTGTCAACCTTTTCATTCGTCTCCGGGCGAAAACTCGTTATCATGAGGAACTGCCATTATGCCCTGATGAATGGTAATTACCAGGATTGAATGATTTGTTCTAATTCCCATTTAAATTGAATTGATTTTTATATCACTTTTGAATTCTGGTTGCCAACTTCCGGATCATTTTTATACTATAATATAGGCAGATGGTTTGACATAAGTCAAATGAACGAATATCTTGAAAAAGGAGGAGAGATGACAAATACTGGTTTTTTTTTAAAAGACTTGCAGAGAAGACAAATGAGAAACAAAAGGTTGAATAATGGGGAGATAAAACAAAACATAGATGATTGTGCGTTTTATTTTTTAATTGTCATGCTGGTTATCATTGTGACCTTTTCCCTGTTTAAATCGGAAATATTGCTTCTCATATTCTCCCACCTGCTGTAGAAACCTGATGAACCGGGGGAAAAGAGGGTAGTAAAAGTAGTTGGCAGTTGGCAGTTGGCAAAAGATGTTAACATCGCTGCAATACATTTACTCGACAGATGGATTTAAACCGGTAATCGTTAATGGTTTGATTCGCTGCCTGGCATAACTTTTCCGTGACTTTCCTTGCTTCTTGCATATACTCGCTTCTCTCGATTTCGTCTTCGATGAATATATTTAGCAGATTCACATAATCGGCGAAGGAGCGTTCAATATATATGATTTCTTCTGTTTTATTTTCCATGCCGAAGGTATGGGCTTTTTTTATCGCTTCAAAGGCAAGCCGTTGAATGTCCCGTTCATCCTCTACCAGGCGTATCAATTCAAAATAGGAACCTTCCTGTCCGCAGGGTTCGGCAAAAACAGCGATCCCACCGGTTTTCAGGACGCGGTGGCTTTCTTTTAAGGCTTGAATCATCATGGGTCCAGGGATATGATGCAGGCTGGCGACAAAAATAATCATATCTGCAAAATTGGATTTAAAGGGAAGATTTTCCCCCAGGGCGGATACGTATTTCTCATTGCCCGCTGGTGGATGTTCTCCTGCTTTTACCAGCATTTCCGGTGTGTCGATACCCGTGACCTGTGCGCCTTGCGCGGTTAACTTTCGTACCAGTTCACCAGTGCCGCACCCCACATCGATGATTGTTTTGCCTTTTATTTCTCCCAATTGCAAGATAATATCACACTCGTTTTCTATTTTTCTCATGGTTCTGTAATTCTCATTTTGATTTTTTAGCCACGAAGATACACGAAGATACACAAAGAAGAAAAGATGAAAAGGTAGGTAACCAATAGATTGTATATGTCTGAATGGTTCTCTTTGCCGATAGGTTTCAAAATGAACATATCGATTGCTAACAAATGTAAAATCTTGGATCCCGCTGCTTCAAACAAATTCAATTGGCCAAAATTCAACTATTTTTTTATTTTCTTCGTGTCCCTTCGTGTATCTTCGTGGCTAAAATTAAAAATAAAAAAAATAAATCAGGGAGACAGCCAGGATGCCGATGAGCAGTTGGAGAGGAATACCGAATTTGAGATAATCTTTAAATTTATAACCTCCGGGCCCATAAACCATGAGATTGGTCTGGTAACTGATGGGCGAGGCAAAACTGGCGGCTGCAGATATGGCTACTGCCAGCGCAAACGGGTGGACATCAGCCCCAATGGTTGTGGCAGCGGTCATGGCGACAGGAAAAATCAAAGCGGCTGTCGCATTGCTGGTAATAATGGCATTGTAAATACTGGTTAAAAAATATACGCCGCATAATACGCCGAACATGCCAAATTGCTTGCCCAATTGAATAATTTGGACGGCTAAAAAAGCAGCCAGGCCGGATCTTTCAATGGCTGCAGCAATCCCAAAAGCCGCGCCAATTACTATCAATACTTTCCAGTCGATCATGGCTTCGGCATCGCTGCGGGAAATGCATTTACTGGCAATAAGCGCAATGGCTGCCAAACCGGCGGCAGCAATCAACGGTAGAATTTTTAATACAATCAAAGCCACCATTCCTATTAAAACCGCTGCTGTAATCCATTTCTTGTGGGGCGGGCTGGAATCCACTTTTAATTGACTGGATACCAGGTGAAAATCCCGGGAATGATACCACTTGTTGAGAAAATCGGCAGGGCCTAATATCAACAAGGTGTCACCAGGATGAAGCACGATATCACCGATCTTCTGCTTGATGCGCTCCCCGCTGCGGTGAATGGCAATAATGACCGCATTGTACCGCCCCCTGAAATTACTTTCCCTGACGTTCTTGCCTACCAGAGGAGAACTGGGGGATACAACGACTTCAAAAATTTTAATTTTGGTTGAATCAAAATTTTTCAAATCAAAGGTAGAGTCTTTGATCAATTGAAGCCCCGGGACCATTTG
>WVZO01000044.1 GCA_011772425.1 Candidatus Aminicenantota bacterium | reverse complement strand
TGAGTGATAGTGGAAGCTTTTCCATGACAAAGCTCGGCAGCCGGGAGGATTTTGGCACCAAATGCCGCACCAATGGCTTGATGACCCAGGCAAATTCCAAATATAGGGATCAAACCCGTAAACGCCCGGACCACCTCCACAGTTATACCCGCATTTTCCGGCCGCCCCGGACCCGGAGATATAATAATATGCGACGGTTTCATTTCTTTGATCTCATCGATAGTAACGGCATTGTTCCGTTTTACCACTACTTCTGCATTCATTTCCCTTAGATATTGGTAAATATTGTAGGTAAATGAATCATAATTATCGATTAACAAAATCATGCTGCACCTCCTGTTCTCGTGAGTTCGATAGTATCGAATAACGCACCGGCCTTATTCATGGTTTCTTCGTATTCTTTTTCCGGGACTGAATCCGCAACAATTCCCGCTCCTGCCTGGATATAAGCGATGTTATCTTTGAGTATAATGGTACGGATGGTGATACAGGAATCCAGGTTGCCATTAAACCCCAGGTTAAAAATCATTCCACCATAAGGCCCCCGTTTTTCGGTTTCCAATTCAGAAATGATTTCCATGGCCCGGATTTTGGGCGCACCGGTTAACGTACCTGCCGGGAAGCAGGCCCGGATAACATCAAACACATCGAACGTCTTATCCAGTTCTCCTTTGATTGTAGACACCATGTGCATCACATGGGAGTATTTTTCCACTTTCATAAAATCAGTCACCCGGACGCTGCCAGGCGCTGAAACCCGCCCCACGTCATTCCTGCCAAGGTCCACCAGCATCAGGTGCTCCGCACGTTCCTTGGGGTCGGACAACAACTCACGTGAAATACTGCTGTCTTCCGCAACCGTCTCAGCCCGTTCCCGGGTTCCGGCAATAGGTTTTAATAGGATTTCCCCATCCCGCACCCGCACCATTACCTCCGGAGATGAGCCGATTAAACAAAAATCATCAAAATCCAGGAAAAAAAGATAAGGTGAAGGATTAACAACCCTAAGCGTTCGGTACAGCTCAAAGGGTGACGCAGAGGTTTCCATTGTAAATTGCTGCGAAAATACTACCTGGATAATGTCACCCGCACGAATGTAGTCTTTACAGGTATTCACCGCATCCAGGAAATCCGTTTTCTTCATTCGATAGTTAATATTAACATTCGCATCAACATCAACAGTGAAGGGGCTGTCTGCTAATTTTGCTTCAGGCTCGGCTGCACTGAATATAAAGGGTTGAGATAAGGTGTGACATATCTCTTCAATGCGGTGGACCGCTTCCTGGTAACACGTTTCTGGGCTGCCGCAGCCATTGCTGCCCGGCATGGTCAGAGCAATAACAAAAACAGAACGTTTTACCGAATCGTAAACCAGCACCACCTCCGGTACCACCAGCAAACCATCCGGGATGGTATCATATTCTGAACTGTGGTTAACCGGGACATCCTCGAAATATTGGAGTGTCTCGTATCCCAGGTACCCAATGGCGCCGCCAAAAAAAGGTGGTAAACCATTGTACTGGGGAACAGTAAAATCTTTGAAATACTCCCTGATCTTCTCCAGGGGGTTTTTTAACACAAAATTTTCAGACGCGGTCACACCTTCTCCATTGTATTCATCGATAGTCAACTCCTGTCCGTTCATTTTTATAATCACCCGTTTTCCCAGGGCAATGAAAGAGAAACGGCCCACATTTTCTCCCTGTTCCACGGATTCCAGGAGAATTTTTGCGTTGACTTTCAAAAAAATCGAAACCGGTGTCTCAAAGTCAGCGCGCATCTCCCGAAACACCGGGATCAGGTTAAAACGCTGACTATCTTCACTGTATTGACTCTTGTTTGGATATATCATATTTACCTCCATCTTCGTGTTTCTTTGTGTATCTTCGTGGCTAAAATAAAAAAAGTATTAAAATCTCCTTCGGGGTTTTAGCTATTTACCCTTACACGATGGAAATTAAACGATGGGTTTCTCCCGAATGGGATATAAAGATATTTGTGGATGGATATATACTTATAGGGCGGCGTGGACCGCCCACCACCAGTTAATGGAATACCAGGAATTTACCTGGAAATTGGAGGGGGTTGTATTGATGACCTTTAGCAGGGCTAACGGGTCATCCTGCTTTTTACACATTGTTTACTTGTATCGAAAAATTGTTAAATGATGAAATAAATATATATTAAAAATCACTTTTTGTCAAGAAAAATTTCCACAAAAAACTCTCAACAAAATCCTTTACGAGGTTACGGATCACAGGGACTTTTTACCTTGTTAAATACTTTTCTTCAAACGCCTTTAATCTTTTGTACCTGTCCTTTGAAGATTCAAGGATGGCGATTAAATCCAGGAGGAGATTTCTATCCTCTTTCTTTAATTCATTGGTCTCAGCGATAAAGTCTTTGGCAAATCTATAGGTCCATCCTCTCAAGGAACCGGATTCAGGTATCCGTTTGACCAATTTTTCCAGTGCTGCATAAGCCTGGGACTTTTTTTGCTGGAAAACCAATGAAGAAACTAATGTAAATCGCATCCCCAGGTCCTGTACTGTAGAAAGTTTTTTACTTTCCAGTAACTCATTTGCCAGGACAAAAGCATTGGAGAAATTTCCTATTATTAATTCCAATTCTGCAATATCTGCTTTAGTAGAAATGTCATCTTTCTTTATCTTGAGCGCTTTTTTGTAGTTTTCAGCGGCTTCGTTATACCTTTTCAGCCTTACCCATGCATATCCCAGGTTTTTGTAAAGAGTAAATGACTTAGCGCCGAGCCGAAGGGCATTTTTATAGTATTCAACCGCTTTGTCATATCCTCTTGAAGCAAAATAACGGTTTCCATACTTGATATGATATTCCGGGTCTTTAGGTTCAAACTCAGATGCGATTTGTTCGAGTTTTTTGGCCGAGTGCTCCATCCCTTTATTTTTCATTTCCCTGGCTATATCTATATAAATATCATAAAAATCGACCTTAACCTTTACAGCATCACGATAAACACTTATTGCTTTATCGGGCTTTCCCTGCTCTATATAGGCAATTGCCAATCCCTTATATGTAGATGACTTTGTATCCCCCAGTTCTAACGCTTTTTCACAGTTTTTAGCAGCCAGGTTATACTTCCTCAAACTATGATAAAAATAACCCAGTGTTTTATAGTAAGTTGAATCATTAATCTTAATCTCTGATGCGATTTGTGAGAGCTTTTCAAGATCATGGACCATTCTTCTTCTCATCATTGCAAGGGCTATATCTCTATAAATAACAGCAAAGTCATGGCTGGCGGTTACAGCATCGCGAAAAGCCTCCACGGCTTTACCGGGTTCTTTTTTGTATATATAGGCAATCGCCAATCCTTTATACGTAGAGGCATTTTTATCCTTAAAAGTCAATGCTTTTTTGTACGAGTCAATTGCGCGGTTATACTCTTTTAAAGAAATAAATGCAGTTCCAAGCTTTTCATAGTTTACAGCTTTTTTTAAATCAATTTCAAATGCGGTTGTGTAGAACGTTTCAAGTTCACGCTCCATTCCTCTTTTTTTGATTGTCCAGGTTATGTCTCTAAAAATAGAAACATAATCAGTGTTTTCTTTTACAGCATCACGATAAACATCTATCGCCTTCCCGGGTTTTTTTATGTCTATATAGGCAATTGCCAATCCCTTATACGTAGAGGCATTTTTATCCCCACAAGCCAATGCTTTTTTATAAGAGTCAATAGCCCTGTTATAGAGTTTTAAATGGTTAAAATCACGACCAAGATTTTCATAGTATTTTGCCTTATCAGAATTAACTTTAAATGCGATTTTTAAGAGCGCTTCAAGCCCAACCCTCCACTTTCTTTTCTTCATTTCCCGGGATATATCTCTATAGATATTAGCAAAATCATGACTGGCGGTTACAGCATCTTGAAAAACCTCCACGGCTTTTCCAGGTTCTTGTTTGTATATATAGGCAATCGCCAATCCCTTATACGCAGAGGCATTTTTATCCTTATAAGTCAATGCTTTAATGTAAGATTCAATTGCCCTTTCGTATTCTTTTAAAGAAATAAATGCAGTTCCAAGCTTTTCATAGTTTACAGCTTTTTCTAAATCAATTTCAAATGCGGTTTTGTAGAACGTTTCAAGTTCACGCTCCATTCCTCTTTTTTTGATTGTCCAGGCTATGTCTCTAAAAATAGAAGCATAACCAGTATCATCTTTTACAGCATCACGATAAACATCTATTGCCTCCCCAGGTTCTTTTCTGTCTATATAGGAAATTGCCAATCCCTTATATGTAGAGGCTTTTTTATCTTCACAAGTCAATGCCTTTTTATAAGATTCAATTGCCCCGTCATAGATTTTTAAAAGGTTAAAATCACGACCGAGATTTTCATAGTATTTTGCTTTATCAGACTCAGCTTCAATTGCTAATATTAAGAGCTTTTCAAGCCCATCCCTCATATTTTTTTTCTTCATTGCCCGGGCTATATCGCTGTAAATATTAGTTAGATCAGGGTTTGATTCTACAGCATCCTGATATACGTTAACTGCCTCATCAATTTTTTCCCTTTTTATATGGAGAAGTGCCAACCCGGTATATGCATGAGCCATTTTATTTTTAATATCCGCTGTTTCCGATTCTTCACCAGGGGCAATCGGTTGACGCAGGTCTTTTTCAGGTCCATCAGCTGTTTTCACTTCTCTTTTTAAAGCCTCCAATGCTTTTTCATATTCTTCTTCAGCTTCATTAAAGTCTCCCTTCTGCTTGTAGATATCGCCTAAAGTCGTATGAACTTCATATAATTGAGGGTTTATTTCTAAAGCTTTTTTATAAAAGTCAATGGATGTATCGAAGCTTTTTATACGCCTGGATAATCCGCCAATTTCTTTTATATAATGATTAATATTTTTTTTGTCAATTTCTATGATGCTGGAATATACTTCAATTGCTTCTTCATATTTATTCCGTTGTTTTAATTCATCTGCTTTACGGGAAAGTTTATCAACCTGGTTACTTTGTTCATAGAGGGTAACAGCCGCAAAAATCAAGATAAATACCAGGAGGAATGCTGCACCCAGCCGGGTTTTTTTAGCTTTACGCTGCCGGGAAGACTTTAAAATAGGCTCCACTAACGTATCATGGCTCAATTCATAATAGAAACTCCCTACCCTTGGTTCCGAACGGAGCAGGCGATAGTCCACCAGGTGGGATAAGAGCTCCCCGGGAACCCTATATTTACGTCGAATATATCCCCCTTCCAGGCTCAATCTATATTTATTGTCAATCAATCCTTTCTCACACAACTTACGTACCCTTATTCGCTTCCACACCGAGTCCAACGTTTTAATACGATTTTCATAAAATCCTTGCATTACCCTATTCATACCGGTTCTACCACCCAGGTCTTCCGGCTGTACAATATATTCGCCGGTCTCTTTATCCGCCTCTGCATTCACCTTTTCCTCGATGTGCTGGCAGAGCAACTGCAATTGAAACGGTTCGACTTCATCCGTTTTGACGCTCTCCCCTCTCTCTCTCCGTTTACATAAGAAATCCAACATTTCATCGATGGTTTCGTCAGCATACAAAAAACCCTTTGACTTGACATGCTCATCTTCCGATAAAGCGGCAGGTTTTACAATCGCATCCTTTGCCTGTCCGGATTTTAACGGCAATAACCTGAAACGGTTTTTTAGAATATTGGGAATAGCCTCACTCATTTCCTCCAGGTGTCCCAGGTAATCCTCCCGGATAGAGATTATAATTTTTACTTCCGGGGCGGTATCACTGTAAGGAAAATGTTCCTTTGCTTTAAATGCATTTCGCACCGCTGCCGGTACCCGCCCCCTCACCAGGTCGGCCAATTGCACAAGAAACACTTCCCTCTCCTCCCGGGAATGCATGGTAAAAAATTCTTCAAACTGGTCGAAAATAAGTATGGGAATTAATGGTTTATCGTCGGAAGACCAGAACGCCGCAGTGTTGAAATATTGCCATAACGTTTCTTTTTCCCCGGGTTCGTAATCGATTTTTTCCCCTGGTTCAACTTTTTTATTCCACTGCTTAATCGCCTCTTCAATCCCGGGATAAATTAAATCTAACGGGGTGCTTTCCCGGTCATTAAACCGTATTGGCAGCGGCAGAAAATTTTCCTGCCGCAGCAATTCCATTACTCCTGCATTCAATAGGGAGGTCTTGCCCATACCGGATTTAGCAAAAAGCACAAACAGGGTCTCCACCAGGATTGAATGAAATAAATACTGTATTTCATCTTCCCGCCCGAAAAACAACCGCCTGTCCAACTCGCTGTCGCTAAAAGGACGCGAACCCGGGTACCTGTAACTTATACTAGGATTCGTATCATGCTGGTGTGTTTGTGTCATCATTTAACTCCTTTTCGTCTGGTTTGATCCCGCCGGATGGTTTTGACCACTTCCTCGATGTTATCAGCGACAGAGAAATCAATGGTGTGAAGATGTTCCAATTCTTCCAATATGGGACAATCATCGATTTTAATTGGGATAATGAACCGAATCCCGCGCCTGAATTCATCCTGGCGGTCCAGTGCTAAATTGATCTCTTTATTTACATAACCCTCAAACTTTTTCAAAAGCTCATGACTTTGTAAAACCACCACATAGTCGATTTCCTTTTCAATAGCCTTTCGGATAACCTTATCCCAATCATCCCCACCCCGGAGGCTCTCTTTATCCAACCAGGGTGCAAACCCTGCTCTTTCAAGCTTTTGATATAAAGAACCGGCAAAATCCTTGTTTTCACTAGCATGGCAGATAAAAATCGTGGGTGCATCCTCAGGCTCCGGTTTTGTTTCTGCTGCGGCAGGGGCTGAGCCCTCTTGTTCATATCTCTCTCTTAACTCTTTTACAAAGGATTTAAATTCTTTGTCATACAGGTGAATCTTGCAGTGACTATTTTCGAAAAAAAGAATGGTGTGTTGGAATTCATCCAGGTCCTGGGGAAACTTTTCCAGGGCAAATGAATGGGCCTGTTTTTTGTCTCCCTGCAGCACATGAAGGAGGACCCTTAAATACCAGTGTCGAAACCCGAATCCCAGGAAAAGGAAACTCTTATTCCTGGCGTGTAATTCACTGATAATGTTTTTGGGCAGAGGTGGGTTCCCGGAAACCACGGCCACCAGGAAATCCAGGAGATCGCTTTCTGTGAGCACCAGCGACTCCGGTTCTTCGGGCCTGCCGTAGAGATTGAACAGCAAGGGTTCGGCAGCACTTCCCATTGTGACCATGGGAGATGTAGTTCCACGAAAATTGTATCCTTTAATCATGGGTTTTTTCCCGGCTTTTTCCAGGGCATTAAAAAACATACGGTCCGGGCTGGAGGTAACGGCAAAATAAAAAGGAAGCACGGCAAGGTCTTCGTGGAATTCACTGGTGAGATGAGCTCTTTCTTCATAAAAAATCTCCACCTTTGCTTCCAGGCCGTTTCTTCCTGTTTCCATACTATAGTAGTGGGCCACCTGGGCCAGGTTGGAGGGATCGATCTTGAGGGTGCTGATTTTTGCTTCGATCTTTCCCGCCAACTCATTTGCCAATCTTTCCGTCAATGGTTGAGCCTTTCCATTCACCGGCTCAAAAGATGCATCAGGCCCCAACATAAGAATACAATTCCCACGGTTGATGGTATGAATGAGGGTTTTCCACTCATCGTTATCCCAGTTACGTCTAATCATTTTAAATTCTCCCCTTTTTCATTTACTCATACGAAAGAAAAATGAAATTCTTTTTTCTCTAGAAAGGTATAATATAATAAGAACGTGATATTTTCAACAAAAAATACGTTAAAAAAAATTTTCTTCAATAATTCATTATTCCTACTCAGAACCTGTGGGAAAAGGGGACAAAAATAGACTATCGAAGTTTCTTTAAATATGATATAATGAAATATCCAGCTATTCTATAAAAGAAAAAAGTGACCATTAACCTTTTAGATCAATGGATTCGAGATTTTGCCACCTTGCTGTGGGGATATCCCATGTTGATTTTTCTGACCCTGGTTGGCATATACTTTACTTTTCGCCTGAAGGGCTTACAATTTACTCGTTTTTTTAAAGCAGCTCAATTAACTTACAAATACCGTAAAGGCAGAGGTGAGGGGAATATTACTCCATTGCAATCTCTTTTTGCAGCATTGGGGGGCATCATTGGCAATGGAAACTTAGCAGGTGTGGCCACAGCCATTGCCGTGGGTGGTCCGGGTTCCGTATTTTGGTTATGGGTATCGTCATTTATCGCCATGATCATAGTTTATGGAGAGACACTGCTTTCCATGTCACACCGGAAAAAAAGTCCTGACGGCACTTATTCGGGCGGCCCCATGTATTATATTGAAAAACTCCTGGAAATGCGGTGGCTGGCCACCCTATTTGCACTGGCAATGGGATTCAAAGCATTACTGGCTACCTCAACCATCCAGTCCAATTCCATCTCTTTGGCTGCCTATAAATCATTTAATCTCAATTGGCTGCCCCAACAGGTTCCTCACTTGCTGCCAATAAGTATTACTATTGCTTTCTTAACCTGGTTGGTGGTTATCGGTGGACTCTACTCGATTGCTCGAGTGCTTAAAATGATTACACCATTTATGGTCATCATTTACCTATTTTTGGGCATTGTAATTATACTTAAATATGGGAATGTTTTTGGGGACGTGATAGAAATAATTATTTCAAAAGCGTTTACTCCGGCAGGTGCATCCGGTGGATTTGCCGGGGCCACCGTACTCATGTCAATTCGCTATGGGGTAGCCCGGGGTTTTTATTCCAATGAAGCAGGTACCGGAAGCTCACCGATTATGTTCAGTACCGCAAAATGTGACAACCCGGTGAAACAAAGTTTAATTGGTATGTTCGGTGTATTTATCGATACCATTGTCGCCACATTGACTGCTTTCATTATTTTAATTACCGGGGTTTGGACCTCCGGGGAAACCAGCACGGCTTTAACCACTGCGGCATTTGGTGCCCCTTTTGGGAGTTACGGCAGTTATATTGTATTTCTTGCCTCTTTTTTATTTGGATATTCCACACTGATAGCCTGGTGTTTTTATGGGGAGCAATGTTTTGTATACATCTGGGGACCCGGGATGAGAAAAATTTTTCGTTGGGCCTTTTGCCTGGTCATTATCTTTGGATTCATTGAAGCTGAACTACTATGGAGTTGTGCTGATTTATTGAACGCATCGATTGTTATTATCAATGTTACAGCCGTATTTTTCCTGATAAGACATGTGGTTTCTTACAGCAAACAAGGTAAAATAAAATAAATTCCTTTTTTCCTTTTCCCCCAATCGAAACGTACTGTAAAAAAACATGTTAAGATGACGCCTTCTGATTTTAAGAAAAAACGATCTACCTTATAAGGGAGAACGAAAAATTTTTGTTCTCACAACATTATAGGGGTATGAAGATGAAAAAAAATTAAAAAGAGGAGGAAACCATGAAAACCAAAACCTTTAACAAAAAGTGGACGGCGTCCACACCCTATAGGAGTCGCTCATGACATTTGAAAAGTACCAACTGGAAAAACGTTGTTCTTTTTGCGCGCTTTTACAGAATATTAATAAAAAGTTAACGTTAAACCAACAAACCGCAGCTCACCTGGAAACTTAAACATTGATACTCTTAAGGAAACGAAAAAGATGCCGGGGAAAAAATTCATCTGGCTCAGGCAGAGGACAATAAATATAAAATATTTTTGATTGTATGCAGAAGCGAATAACAAATATTGTTGCGCAGTGAGTGCACGATGGATGAATGTTAAAATTACTCTACTTAAAAGAGAGTGCGTTATATCCAATGTAAATTAAATGCAGAAAATATGATAAATATTACACTTTTATAGCTCTTCATCTCTTATTGCAGAATATGCAACAATTTTGGGTATTTACAAAAAGTAACTCCCATGTTAGATTAAATCCTCATTCAGAAAACAGACAAAAGGCTAAAACAATAAAGCAGGCGGAAGGTATCCCAGTGAAAAACCCGGAATAGGGGAAAAAAAATGAAGGAATTGAGTAGAAGAGATGTAGAGGATATTCTTGCATTAACACCGATGCAGGAAGGAATGCTTTTCCATTACCTTGAGAACATGGACGGGGACCAGTATTTTGAGCAATTATCTCTGGAAATCTCAGGAGAAATCCATGAAGGGTATTTTGAGCAAGCCTGGAATTGGGTGAAAGACACCAATGAGATGCTGAGAGCCCAATTTCGCTGGGAAGAGATCAAAAAGCCGGTTCAAATCATCCTGAGAGACCATCCTTTACAGGTTAAAACCTATGATTTTTCCAATGAAAACGACAAGCCCACGGAACAGTTGATAAAAGAAATGAAGCATGAGGACAGGAAGAATAAATTTGATTTACATAATGTCCCTTTTCGAGTCACTCTTTGCAAATTAAAGGAAGACCGGTATGGTGACAGCAAATACCTGGCATTGTTCAGTCATCACCATATATTGGTTGATGGTTGGAGTACCGGCATTATCCTCAAAGAATTTCTTGAGGCTTACTATAATCTGACCAATGGAAATCCTTTGGAAAAGAAGGGAAAAAATAGATTCAAAGAATTTGTCAAATGGATGCAAACACAGGATAAGGCAAGACAGGCAAGCTATTGGCAGGGCTATTTAAAGGCTTTTGATACGCGGACGCCTCTTCCCATTAAAGAAAAGCACAATAGCATAAATAATGATATAAAACGGTATAGGTATAGGTTTCCCGAAGCCTGGACAAACCGGATGAGAGCCTTTGTAAAAGATCAAGAGATCACCCTGGCATCGTTATTGTACACGGCATGGGGAATAATGTTGCAGAAATATACGGATAGTTACGATGTGGTTTTCGGCACCACAGTTGCCGGAAGAAATGCAAAAATAAAAGATGTGGAAAACATGGTGGGTTTATTCATAAATACTGTACCGATGCGGGTTCGGCGGGAAGCCCATACAACGGTTTCCAATCTATTGGAGCACGTTCATCATTCGCTGCAGGTCAGGGAAGAGTACGAAAGCACATCCCTGACGGATGTTAAAAAAAATAGCCAACTGGACGGTAAAGAAAGCCTTTTCGATACCATCCTTGTGATTGAGAATTATCCCCTGGACATGGTTTTAAATTCAACTGACCAGGATAAAAATAAAGGCAATTCCTTTTCCATTGATTCTTATTCGATGTTTTATAAAACCAATTATGATTTGACAGTGGAAATCGAAACCTTTAATGATGTTGCCGTTATCTTTACCTACCAGGAAGCACTTTTTAGTGATCCTGCCATTAAAAGACTTATGGAACATTTCGCGGTGGTACTCAGGGAAATCCTCCATTCACCTTCGCAAAATAAAACCGTTCGTGAAATAGACCTTTTAACCCCTTCGCAGCGTCAGCAGTTGTTAGAGGAATTCAACGGACCGGCAAGAGAGTATCCGGCGGATAAGACCATCCATGAGTTATTCGAAGAACAGGTAGAACGAACGCCTGACGGAGTGGTTTTAGTTGGTAGGGGGGTGGCATCCCCGGCCGATAAAGGGGCAGTTGGCAAGGGAGAGAAAGCCTGGGAAACAGTACAATTGACCTATTGGGAATTAAATAAAAGGTCCAATCAACTGGCCCATTTACTGAGGAAAAACAGTGTCACCACCGAGACAGTGGTGGGTATGATGATGGAACCTTCGGTTGACATGGTGGTCAGCTTGCTGGCTGTATTGAAAGCCGGTGGGGCTTACCTGCCCATTGACTCGGGCCTGCCTGCGGAACGGATTCGCTTCATGCTGGAAGACGCCGGAGCGCCCGTCCTGTTGACCCACTCACAAACAATAAAAAACCTCCCCTTTACCGCACTCCGGGACTTTGAAAAAAACCATGACGTCTCGATAACGGTTACACCCCCAAGAGGTCATATCAAGGGTTTTAATGACCTGCCCATGCCGGACCGCTCCTTGATTAACCTGGAGAATTACAAGAACAAAATCGGCATGGCCAGTGTCACGGATTGTATTTCCATTCAGACCACCAGGGGATGTCCCTTCGAATGTTTATTCTGCCATAAAATCTGGTCCAAATTCCATGTGCACCGCAGTGCTGAAAACATTTTTAACGAAATCCAATATTATTACAAAAGAGGTGTCCGCAATTTTGCCTTTATCGATGATTGTTTTAACCTCAACCGGGAAAACAGCAGCCGGTTGTTCCGGTTGATTACTCAAAACAAACTAAAGGTTCAATTGTTTTTCCCCAATGGCCTCCGCGGCGATATCATGACCCCGGATTATATTGATTTAATGGTGGAAGCAGGGACACGGGGCATCAACCTGTCATTAGAAACCGCTTCTCCCAGGCTGCAAAAATTGATAAAAAAGAACCTGGACCTGGATAAATTTAAACAAGTGGTGGATTACATTGCCGGGCAGCATCCCCATGTGATCCTGGAAATGGCAACCATGCACGGTTTTCCCACTGAAACCGAAGAAGAAGCCATGATGACACTGGATTTTATAAAAGACATCAAGTGGCTTCATTTTCCCTATATCCATATATTAAAAATATTCCCCAACACCGAGATGGAGGAATTTGCCCTGGCCCACGGTGTGAAGAAGAGTGATATAATGGCCTCCAAAAACCGGGCCTTCCACGAGCTGCCCGAAACACTGCCCTTTCCCAAAAGTTTTACCCGTAAGTACCAGGCCAACTTTATGAATGAATACTTCATGTGCAAAGAGCGCTTAAAACAAGTATTACCGGTTCAAATGAAAATACTGGACGAAAATGCCCTCACCCAGAAATATAATGCCTATCTACCGGTGGAAATCATAAGTATAAAGGACATCATTGATTTTGCCAGATTGGATGATGACGGTGCTTTCAGTAAGCCTTCCTTCACTAATGACAGTGCTGTACCCAATATATTTGACCGGGAACACGCGGCCGGGGAAACACCCCCGGGAGCCAGAAAGATACTTTTTCTCGACCTTTCCCAGCATTTCTCTACCCACAGTATGCTCTACAACGTCACCGAGCAGCCCCTGGGATTGATCTACCTGCTCACCCATTTAAAAGAGAAATTCGGCGCCAGGATTGACGGCCGTATATACAAATCCGGCAATGATTTTGATAGTTTCCGGGAATTAAAAGAGTTGGTATTTGCCTATAATCCTGGTTTGATAGCGATTCGCACGTTAACCTTTTTCAGGGAATTTTTCCATGAAACCGTGTTTATGCTGAGACAGTGGGGAATAGAGGTGCCTATTATCACCGGTGGACCTTACGCTTCCAGCGATTACGATACCATATTAAAAGACAAACATGTTAACCTCTTAGCTATTGGTGAAGGTGAGGAAACCATGGAAGAGTTGATTGAAAAGATGTTGGAAAATGATTTCAAAATCCCCTCTAAGGAGATCTTGCAAAATATCAAAGGCATTGCTTTTGCCGACTGGGATGAAGTCGCCTATAAAGATAAATCTTGCGCCGTAATGCTGTTGGACCGCCTGGAAAGCGAAATTAAAGAAGAAAATTCACAAAATCCTATATCGGAAGCCGCGGCAAACAACATGGCCTATGTGATGTACACCTCCGGGTCCACCGGGGTTCCCAAAGGGGTGATGGTGGAACACCGGCAGGTCAACAATTGTATTCAATGGATGCAAGATAAATTTAAACTCAATGAAACAGCCACTATTGTCCAGCGTACCGATTTAACCTTTGATCCGTCAGTATGGGAGATCTTCTGGCCGCTGCAAATCGGGGCCCAAATAAAAGTTCTTACTGCGCAGCAGCGAAAAGATGCCGAATATTTAATCCGACTGATGACCGATGCCAATGCCGGAGGTGATAATAAAGCCTTAACCATGATGTATTGTCCCGCTTCCCTGTTAACTGCTATTACTCACCTGTTGAATAAAAAAACGGAGAAGCCCCGGTTAACACTGCCCTGGTTGATTATTGGCGCTGAGCCTATCACCATGGATGCCGTCAAGAATTTTTATTCCTATTTTGAAGGAAAAATCGTCAACACGTATGGTCCCACGGAAGGAACCGTCAATAATACCTATTATGACCTGGAACCAGGAGATAAGCGTTCTGTTGTTCCTATTGGCAAACCCATCGCCAACAATCGAATTTATATCCTTTCAAGGGATATGCAGCCCATGCCCATCGGCATATGCGGGGAAATATGCATCGCCGGTGACAGCGTTGCCAGGGGGTATATCAATAACCGACAAAAAACAGGCGCCAATTTCATTGCCAATCACTTTGGTGCCGGGAAGTTATATAAAAGCGGGGACATGGCCAGGTGGTTGGAAGATGGCAATATCGAAATTTTAGGCAGACGCGATGACCAGGTAAAAATAAGAGGGTATCGAATCGAAATAGGAGAAGTGCAAACCGCATTGTTAAGACACCCCTCGATAAATGACACAGTGGTAATTGCCAGAGATAAAAATGAGCTGCAAGAGGCCATCCGTGAATGTAAAAAATGCGGAATCTGGTCCAATTATCCCGGGATCACGGTTAATAACGACAACGTATGCAATGTTTGCGAAAACATGGATAAGTATCAAACATTGATCACCCAATATTTTAAAACACCCGCCGACCTGGAAAAGAAAATCCGGGAAGGAAACAAAAACAAAAAAGGGGAATACGATTGTTTGTTGGTATATGCCTGTGAACGGGTTGCCACTTATGCTTTGTACAAGCTGCTTGATATGGGATTTAAGGTTTTAACCGTTACTTATGACTCGGGACATTACGACCGATCCAGCCTGGACCGGATCAAACGAATCACCACGCAAATCGGTGTGGATCATATATTCTTGCGGCACAAAAATTCGGACCAAATTCTTAAAGAGAGCCTGAAGTCAGCCCATACCATGTGTAAAGGGTGTATTCATACCTCTACGTCCCTGGCGGCGGAGTATGCGTATAAAAATAATATTAAATTTGTCATCGGAGAAACCTTATCCCGCGGTCAGATCATTGATAATAAATTGTACAAGTTCATGGGAAAAGGAATTTTCGATGTAGAGGAAATAGAAAAAGAGAACTTAAAGATCATGAAAAATGTGGCCGCTATAGATAAGAATATCTTCGATGCGATTGATATTGATATCATGAAAGACGGGACTGCCTATGAAGTGGTGGAATTCATTGATTTTTACCGTTATTTTGATATTACCAATGAAGAGATGGCCGCATACCTGGACGAGAAGGATGCTTACTGGAAAAACCTTGAAAACCGTGCCGCTTATTCCACTGATTGCAAAATTTGCATGGTGGGAGATTATAATCATTTTAAGGAATTGGGGTATCACTATACCGGCAGTGCCAAAAGCTGGGAGCTGCGGTTAGGACATGCCACATTGGAGAACGTTAAAAAAGATTTAACCCTGGCCATCAGCAGAAACGAGCACGCTGATTTCTTAAGAAACCTGGGGTACCAGAAGGAAGTATCTATTGACGAAGTTGAGAAACATCTTTGTGCTTATTTTGTATCGGACCGGGAGCTTTTGGCAGCTCAATTAAGAGAATATTTGTTAAAGCATATCCCCGATTATATGCTCCCTTCCTATTTTATACCCTTAGACCGGATTCCTTTAACTTCCAGTGGGAAGGTAGACCGGAAGTCTTTGCCGCTGCCGGACCGTTCTCGAACTCAACTGGGAGCCACGTATGTGGCCCCTAAGAGTGGGTTAGAAAAAACCATTGCCCAAACCTGGCAAGAGGTGCTTAAATTGGATAAAGTAGGAAGTGAGGATAATTTCTTTGATCTTGGTGGAAATTCGTTGGATATTATCCAGGTGAGCGGTAAATTAAAGCAGGCGTTATCCAGGGATATACCAGTGGTAACCATATTTACGTTTCCCACAGTGGGTCTGTTGGCCCAAAATTTGCAGGAGGATAAAGGGAAACGTGAAGTGACTCTAACAGGAAACAGGAGATATAAAGAAAGGGAAAAAGGGAAAAACCGCTTGCAGGAGCGGGCAAGGAAAAGAGCCAGGAGAGTCGCATGAGTGAAATCCATGAGGATAATAACCGCACAGGGCTGGAAATAGCGGTTATCGGTATGGCGGGACGTTTTCCCGGTGCGAAAGATATCCACGAATTCTGGAATAACCTGAAAAACGGGGTGGAAGCCATCTCCTTTTTCACTGATGGGGAGTTAGTGGAAGCCGGTATTGATCCGGGATTAGTAAAGAATCGCCATTATGTAAAGGCCAAAGGTGTGCTTGAGGGCATCGAGTATTTTGACGCCTCTTTTTTTGATTATTCCACCTGGGAAGCGGAAGTCATGGACCCGCAGTTCCGGGTGCTGCATGAATGCTGCTGGGAGGCTTTGGAGGATGCCGGCTATGCCGGGGGGGTTTTCGCTGGTGCGGTGGGGCTTTATGTGGGTTCCATTTATAATTCTTATTGGCTGGAGCGCATATCCACTGGAATCGATGCTCATTCGCAGCAAATCAGGGTAGGAAGTTTCAACGACAGGGACTTTATCAGCACGCGGCTGGCATATAAACTCGATTTAAAAGGACCGGCGGTGACAGTGCAAACCGCCTGTTCCACCTCTCTTGTTTCCATTCACCTGGGGTGCCAGGCACTGTTAAGCGGCGAATGCGATATCGTACTTGCCGGCGGTGTGTCCATTTTACTTCCCGGGAAAAACGGTTACCTTTATGAAGATGGAATGGTACGGTCGTCGGACGGTCACTGCCGCGCCTTTGATGAGAAGGCCAATGGAACCAACGGGGGAGACGGAGTGGGCATCGTGGTCCTAAAAACACTGGAAAATGCACTGAGGGCAGGGGATTGTATTCATGCAATTATTAGAGGCTCGGCCATCAACAACGATGGGGTGCGTAAAGTGGGGTATACCGCTCCCAGTGTGGAGGGTGAGGCAGAGGTTATCGAAGCCGCACTCCAGGTGGCGGAGGTGGATGCGGAAAGTATCGGGTATGTAGAAACACACGGCACCGGGACCGCGCTGGGAGACCCGGTGGAAATCGAAGGATTGAAACGGGCGTTCAATTCACAGCAAACGGGTTTTTGTGCCATCGGCTCGGTAAAAACCAATGTGGGGCACCTGGATGCTACTGCCGGGGCCGCGGGGTTTATCAAAACCGTCCTGGTGCTCAAGCACCGGTTGATTCCACCCAGCCTGAATTTTGAAACCTCCAATCCCAAAATCGATTTTGAGAACAGTCCCTTTTATGTGGTTACCGAACCCAGGGAATGGAAAAAAGGCCCATTTCCCCGCCGGGCAGGAGTCAGTTCATTCGGCATTGGCGGCACCAACGTCCACGTTATAGTAGAGGAAGGTCTTGGACTCAGACGGTCAGACGGTCAGATGATTGAGCGTCCTCAATTGATTCTTCTTTCTGCCAGGACCGAAACTGCCCTGGATCGGATGACAGAAAACCTGGTGAATTACTTAAAAGAAAATCATGGTCTCAAGCTGGCTGATGCTGCCTATACTTTACAGGTGGGGCGAAAAACGTTTAAACACCGGCGATATTTTGTGTGTACCGGGATTGAAGAAGCAGTAGAAATGCTGTCGGCTTCCAACGGCCCATGTTTCTGTGCTGAAGACAATCGTCATCCCGTGGTTTTTATGTTTCCAGGCCAGGGTTCCCAGTATGTCAACATGGGAAGAGAACTTTACGAAACAGAACCGCTGTTCAGGGAGGAAATGGACCGCTGTTTTGAGTCACTAACCTCGATCATGGAGTGCGACATCAAAGAGATAATTTATCCTTATGACCTCTCTGTGTCCTCTGTGTCCTCTGTGGCAAAAAATATAAAGCAAACCGAAATTGCCCAACCCCTTCTTTTTGCGATTGAGTATGCCCTGGCAAAGATGTTAATGAAGTGGGGGATTCGTCCTTATGCCATGATGGGTCACAGCATCGGTGAATACACAGCCGCCTGTTTGTCTGGTGTGTTTTGCCTGGAGGAGGCCCTGGAACTGGTGGTGCTGAGGGGGAAATTGATGCAAAAAATGCCTTCCGGTTCCATGTTGAGTATGAACATTCCTGAAGATGAGCTCCGGCACGTATTGGCTGCAAATGAAGAAATATCATTGGCCGCGGTTAACGGTCCGCAGCTTTGCGTGGTTTCGGGTGCCCACCAGGCCGTGGATGCCTTTGAAAAGGAATTAAAGGAAAAGGGATATACAGGCAGTCGGCTGCATACCTCCCATGCGTTTCATTCCAACATGATGGAGCCCATTTTGGCGGAGTTTAAGCAGGGGGTTGGCCGCATCCGGTTAAGGGAACCGGAAATGCCGTATATATCCAATATTTCCGGTACATGGATTACATTGGAAGATGCGGTTGATCCGGGTTACTGGGCACGGCAATTGCGGCAAACCGTACGCTTTGGCAAGGGTCTTGAGGAAGTGTTAAAGACAGATAATGCCGTGTTTGTGGAAGTGGGACCCGGCAGGGCGTTAAGTACATTGGTGAATAAGCATCCCGGGAAGAACCCGGGCCACCGGGTGGTGAATTTACTCCGGCACCCGCAGGAAAATATACCGGATGACCGTTATTTCCTGGACCGGATCGGCTGGTTGTGGACCTTTGGGATAAGCATTGATTGGGAAGCGTTTCACCAGGACCGGGAGCGCCGGCGCCTGCCGCTGCCCACAACCCCTTTGAGGGTAAACGTTACTGGAAATACGGTGAACCGTTAACCGGGACCGTGGAGGGCAAAGGGATTTCTCCAGGCGCATCAGCGGATAAAAATGAGAAAAAAGCAGTGGGCCGCTGGTTCTACATCCCCTCCTGGAAACTATCCCTGGCACCGCTGCCTGATCCCGGCACCGGAACGCCGCAGCGCCCCATGCTGGTTTTTATGCATGACGATGAGCCGGTAACCCGTTTTGTGAACGGTCTGGCACATAAGCACCCGTATATTGTAAAAGTAAAAACCGGGAACGCATTTAACCGCGTCAATGAGTTTGAGTATACCCTGGACCCTGATGAACCCCGGGACTACGACCGGTTAATTGCCCTTCTGGCAGCCAACAAGCAAACCCCCTTTAAAATTATTCATTTTTGGGGGGTTACCGGGGAGAACCGGGACAGAAAAAAGTTAATGGAATTTTACAGTCTTGTTTATCTTACCCGGGCATTGGGGAAGCACCATTTTTCCGAATCCTTTCACATATCGGTGGTTACCGACAATATGCAGGAAATCACGGGTGAGGAAGCGTTGGACCCCTGGAAAGCGGTAGTTCTTGGGCCCATAAAGGTAGTTCCCCAGGAATACCTCAATATCAGCTGCCGCAGTATCGATATTCGCCTGCCGGAGCCCGGGAGCCCGGGTGAAGAAAAATTAATCACGCTGCTGACCACAGAATTAACCGCTGAGCCCGGGGAGGGTGATATGGCGCCGGTGATTGCCTATCGAGGTTCCCATCGTTGGGTGCAGTGTTTTGAGCCGGTACAGGCGGGTACCTCCGGCAGGCAGCGGTTAAGAGAGCGGGGGGTTTACCTCATCACCGGCGGACTGGGACACATCGGGATGATGCTGGCCAAATACCTGGCCCGGACAGTAAAGGCCAGGCTGATCCTCACGGGCCGGTCATCTCTGGTACCGGGAGAAGAATGGGAACGGAAAAAGCAGGAAATCGAGGCATTGGGTGGGGAGGTACTGGTTCTACGTGCGGATGCCGCGGACAGGGAACAAATGCAGCAGGCGATTAACCGTGGGGAAGAGCAATTCGGTCCCCTTAACGGGGTGATACACGCGGCTGGTGTAATCGCCGGACCTTCCATCAAGGGAATCCGGGAAATTGACAAAATTGACTGCCAGGAACAATTTAGGGCCAAAGTAGAGGGGCTTGAAGTTTTAAATTCCTTATTGCAGGGGAAAGACCTGGATTTTTGTTTTTTGATGTCTTCCCTGGCAGCGGTTTTGGGGGGACTGGGATTTACAGCATATTCGGCAGCCAATCTTTTTATGGACGCTTTTGCTCAAAAAGCGAACCGGGAAAACCGCATACCCTGGATCAGCGTCAATTGGGACGCTTGGCAGTCAGAGACAACCCCGTTACCCGGTGAAGGAATAACTCCCGAAGAAGGTGTGGAAGCCTTCCGGCAGATTTTATCCCATCCCTTCGCAGCCCGCGTGGTGGTTTCCACGCGGGATTTGTCCGCCCGGATTGACCAATGGATTAAACGCAAATACTTACACCGGCCGGAAGATACCCTCGAAAGTTCGGAGGTTTTTGATAAAAGTACTGTTTCTTTCAATCAAACAGAGCGTTCAATCGCTCTTATTTGCCGGAATTTTTTCGGCATCGAGACCATCGGTGTCCACGATAACTTCTTTGACATGGGCGCATCGTCCCTGGACATTATCCAGTTCAACAGTAAATTAAGAGAAATCCTTAAGAAAGATATAGCGGTGGAACAGTGGTTTGAATATCCCACCATCGCTTCGCTGGCAGGGTACCTGGACAGTCCCCCTGCTGCCCCCAGAACAGTGAGGCCGACGGATAGAAGTGTAAATCGAGCCGAGGCAACATTCAGAATCATGCGAAGGGAGAAAAAATGATAGATGATAGGAGTGAAAATACCAGGACCGGCCTGGAAATTGCAGTGATTGGTATGGCCGGCCGCTTCCCGGGAGCCAAAAATATCGATGAATTCTGGGATAACCTGAAAAACGGGAGGGAATCCATCCGGTTTTTTCAAGATAAAGAACTGGAAGAAGCCGGGATCGATGGGGCGCAGCTAAAAGACCTCAATTATGTCAAGGCCAAAGGATTCCTGGAGGATGTTGACTGTTTTGATGCTGCTTTTTTCGGTTATACTCCCAAGGAAGCGGAAATGACAGACCCCCAGGTGCGCCTGCTGCACGAGTGCTGCTGGGAGGCATTGGAAAATGCCGGGTATGAACCCGGTTCTTATCAAGGGCTCATCGGTCTGTATACAGGAGCCGCCTCGGGATTCTATTGGGAGATTTTATCCTTTTTGCGGGGGAAAGACAGGGCAGCGGAAGAACAATTTGCAGCGTTAACCTTAAAAGATAAAGATTTTTCCAGCATGCGAATTTCATACCGGCTGGATTTAAAGGGTCCCAGCTATACTATTTATACTGCCTGTTCCACGTCGTTGGTGGCTGTGGATGCGGCCTGCCGCGGCTTATTGACAGGCCAATGCGATATGGTGCTGGCAGGCGGGGTATCTGTATATTGGCCCCGTAAAACCGGGTACCTTTTCCAGGAGGGAATGATCCATTCTCCGGACGGGCACTGCCGGGCCTTTGATGCAAAGGCAAAAGGTACGGTTTTTGCAGAAGGCGTGGGTATCGTGGTTTTGAAAGTGCTTGAAGATGCCCTCAGGGATGGGGATTGTATTCATGCGGTTATCAAAGGTTCTGCAGTGAATAATGACGGGATCGAGAAAGTGGGTTTCACCGCTCCCGGTACCCGGGGTCAGGTGGCGGTTATCCGGGAAGCCCTGGACATGGCGCGGGTGAGTGCTGAAACCATCGGTTACGTGGAAACCCACGGCACCGGTACATCGCTGGGAGACCCCATCGAAATCAATGCCCTAAAACAGGCCTTTAATACGGAAAAGAGAGGTTTTTGCGGCATCGGTTCGGTAAAAACCAATGTGGGGCACCTGGATGCCGCTGCCGGGGCAGCCGGGTTTATCAAAACCGTCCTGGCCCTGAAACACAGGCAGATTCCTCCTGGTTTGCATTTTGAAAATCCCAATCCAACAATCGATTTTGAGAACAGCCCCTTTTACGTGGTAACAACGCTTTCCCCATGGAAAACCGCGAAATACCCGCGGCGAGCCGGGGTTAGTTCCTTTGGCTTCGGCGGCACCAACGCACACGTTATATTAGAGGAAGGGCCCGAGGTTAGACGGTCAGACGGTCAGACGGCTGAGCCTCCTCAATTGATTCTTCTTTCTGCCAGGACCGAAACTGCCCTGGAGCGGATGACAGAAAACCTGGGGAATTACTTAAAAGAAAATCATGGTTTCAAGCTGGCTGATGCGGCCTATACGCTGCAGGTGGGGCGAAAAGCTTTTAAATACAGGCGAATGCTGGCTGCCGGGGATATCGATGAAGCCCTTTCCTTATTGACTGGCGCCGGTGCAAACGGCGTGTATACCCATGCTGCGGGTGAGGATAAACGGCCGGTGGTATTTATGTTTTCCGGCCAGGGCAGCCAGTACGTGAATATGGGGCGTGGACTTTACCAAACAGAACCGGTATTCCGGGAGGAAATGGACCATTGTTTTGAAATTCTTAACTCCTTAATGGCTTATGATTTAAAGGAGATTATTTATCCCAATGACTTCTCTGTGTCCTCTGTGTCCTCTGTGGCAAAAAATATAAACCAAACCGAAATTGCCCAGTCCTTACTGTTTATCCTGGAATATGCACTGGCAAGGATGTTAATGAAATGGGGAATTCGTCCTTATGCCATGATCGGGCACAGTATTGGTGAATACACGGCAGCCTGCCTGTCCGGTGTTTTTTCCCTGGAAGATGCGTTGCGATTGGTGGTTTTAAGGGGCCAATTGATGCAGCAAATGCGCGGGGGTGCGATGCTCAGTGTTCCGCTGCCGGAAGAGCGGCTGTTGCCCTTATTGCCCCCGGGTATATCCCTGGCTGCTGTAAACGCGCCCTCACTCTGCGTGGTTTCCGGTTCTCATGAGATGGTCGATACATTTGCCGGGACATTAAAACAAAATGGATATAAAAGTACCCCCCTTCATACCTCCCATGCGTTTCATTCGGAAATGATGACACCGGTGATGGAGAGATTCAGGGAACAGGTGGGACAGGTCCCCGGGCATCCATCCGGGATTCCTTTTGTGTCCAATGTGACGGGAAAATGGATCACAAGCGAACAAACAGCAGACCCCGGTTACTGGGCAGACCATCTGCGAAAAACCGTTCGCTTTTTCCAGGGCCTCGGGGAGTTGTTAGCGGAGGAAAATGCCGTATTGTTAGAAGTGGGCCCGGGCAAAGGGTTAAGTACCTTTGCCCGCCAGCATACCCGGAAAAAGCCCGGGCAATTGGTGCTCAACCTGGTGCGGCATCCGCAAGAAAATGTACCGGACCACTATTTTCTTTTGAAACAAACCGGTCAATTGTGGCTCCACGGCATATCCATCGATTGGCAGGAATACCACTCTCATCGAAAACTTTTTCGTATTCCTATGCCCACATATCCGTTTGCAAGGCAGCGTTTCCCGGATGAAACCCGTATTCTCCCGGAGCATTTAAAAGAGGACTTGTTCATATTGCCGGGAGGTTCTTCTCCAGGTAAACGAAAACCCATGGATCAGTGGTTTTATATCCCCACCTGGAAACAATCCCCCTTGACCGGTCCTGTTTATACTCCCGGAGAAACCCCGATCCAAAGCGGTTGGCTTGTGTTCATGGATGCATGCGGCATTGGCTCTCAATTGGTGAAGCAGCTTGGGAAAAATATTGTCATTGTGAGGGCAGGAGAAACATTTGCCCGGGTGGGAAATGGAGATTATACGGTTAACCCGGGAGAAGAAAAGGACTTTGCCGTGTTGTTGGATGAACTTTCCACATTGAATACCCTCCCCCGGGGAATTGTTTATTTATGGGGAATCACCCCAAACACGGACCTGGAAACGGTTTTTTACGGTTTGTTATACCTGGTAAAAGCCATTGGCGCCAGTCAAGTAAGGGGTGAGATTCGGCTTAAGGTGGTCACCGACAATATGCAGTCAGTAACCGGTGAAGAGATGATTTGTCCGGTGAAAGCCGTATTGACCGGGGCCTGTAAGGTTATCCGGCTGGAATATACCAACATTACCTGCCAGTGCATTGACATCGCATGTTCCCGGGCCGGGGAAAAATTAATCCGGCAATTGGCAGCGGAGATCGTATCCCAAACCGCGGAGCCTGTGGTTGCTTTGCGGGGGCCTTACCGGTGGGTACAAGGTTTTGAGCCGGTGCGCCTGGATAAGCCCGATCAAGTGCCATCCCGGTTGAGAGAAAAGGGGGTTTATTTGATAACCGGGGGATTAGGGGGGATTGGGCTGGTGCTGGCGGAAAACCTGGCAAAAACCGTTGGTGCCCGGCTTATATTGACGGGCCGCGGTTTTTTCCCTGCGGAAGAGGATTGGGAAACGTGGTTAAGCGCCCACGATAAGGATGACCCCTTTGCCGCCAAAATAAGGAAAATACAGGAAATCGAGAAATCGGGGGGCGAAGTAATGGTTATCCGGGCCGATGTTGGTTACCGGGAACAAATGGAGGCAGCGGTAAGTCAGGCGCGGGCACGATTCGGCCGCATCCATGGGGTGATTCATGCGGCCGGGATTCCTGACGGGAAATTGATTCAAGGACGGACACGGGAATTATCGGAACATGTATTGGCTCCCAAAGTCAAGGGCACCCTGGTGCTGGACCGCATTTTTAAGGATGACTCCCTGGATTTTTTTATTCTCTGTTCTTCCCTGAATGCCGTGTTAGGGGCTGTCGGCCAGGTGGCTTACTGTGCAGCCAATGCCTTCCTCGATGCCTTTGCTTTGCAAAAAAATGCAAGCCAGCAAACCTTATTCGTTAGTATCAATTGGGATGTTTGGCAGGAAGTGGGCATGGCAGTGGAGTTTGCAAAAAAAATCGCCGGTTCGGCCCCGGACGTGAAGCACCCCTTATTGAACCGACGCCTGGAGGGCGGTTTGGGTTATGAAACTTATATTTCCTATTTAAGTGCTTCCAGGCACTGGGTTTTGCAGGATCACATAGTAATGGGAAAACCTACCCTGCCGGGAACCGCCTGCCTGGAAATGGCCAGGGCCGCTTTTGAAAATCTCCTGGGACAGCAAAAAGCGGAAATCCGGGACGTGGTTTTTCTTACCCCCATGGCACTGGAACCGGGTGAAGAAAGAGAAACCCGTACCATCCTGAAAAAGCAGGAAGGGTTTTATGAATTTTTTATATTAAGTTCCCCGGAACCGGAAAAAGACCAATGGATGGTTCATGCACGGGGAAAAATTTCCGTGATTCATGGGGATGACGGGATCAGCGAGGAATATAATATCCGGGAAATAAAGGCCGGCTGTGGTGAGGAAGAAAAAACCGTCAACAAAGATGAATATGAGTCTGCTCCCGGTTTCTTAAAACTGGGTCCCCGCTGGTACAATGTTAAAACGATAACATTCGGTGTCCATGAAGGCATGGCCCTGTTGGAGTTGGATGAAACCTTTGCTTCCGACCTTGACACCCACATGATGCACCCGGCATTACTGGACAATGCCACTGCATTTATGAGTGGTAAAGTCAAAGAGAGCGGCGCATACCTGCCGATTTCTTATAAAAAGTTAAAAGTCAAAGGCCCCCTGCCCCGGCGTTTCTTCAGTTACAGCCGGTATAAACCGGGGGTCTCACCGGGAAAACAAACACTGGAATTCGATCTCTGCTTGATGGATGAGTCGGGGATTGAAAGAATTTCCATTGCAGGGTATACATTAATGGCGGTTTCGCCGGATCGCGGGGAAGCCCCGGTTCCTTTCATCTCCATCGAATCCATTACCGGGTCCCCTTTAGCGGAACAATCAATCAAACGCTTTTACGGGGGTCCAGGGGTGGCCGCCGGAGGCAAAGAAGAGGAGGGGATATTATCTTCGCAAGGTGTGGAAGCGTTTGCACGTATTCTAACCGGGAGCTTGCCGCAGGTGTTGGTTTCCACCAAGGATTTGAATTGGCGAATGGAGGAAATGAAAAAAAACAGGGCAGCAGCGGCAGCGGATTCTATCAAAAAGGCGGCTGGCGGCGGTCCCATATACCCGAGACCTGAACTTACCACCACTTATGTTCCACCGCAAAATGAGAGGCAGGAAGTCCTTGCCGATATTTTGCAGGAATTCCTGGGGATTGAAAAAGTGGGCATTCATGATGATTTCTTCGAACTGGGAGGGGATTCGTTAAAAGCCCTGACTATTGTATCGGAAATTCACAAGCGGTTGAGCATTGAAATTCCCCTGGCAGAAATTTTCAACAGTCCCACCGTGGAAAAACTTTTCCAGTATACCGAGAATGCTGGGGAATCGGTGTTTTCCGGGATGAAACCGGCGGAAGAAAAAGAATACTACATCCTCTCTTCCGCGCAGAAACGATTATTCATTTTAGACCGATTGGAGCCCGGCAGTACCGGTTACAATTTATCGGATGCGGTTTTAATTGAAGGGGAGCTTGAAACGGAGCGTGTGCAGGTAATATTCAGAGAGTTGGCAGCCCGGCATGAAAGTTTACGGACTTCCTTTCACATGGTGGAAGATGAGCCGGTACAGGTGGTCCATAAACAGGTGGAGCTGGAGCTGGAATATTATGAGGCCGGGTTCGGTGGTGGGCGTGATCCCGGGGATGGGCTGAAAGTTGAGGGGATTATAAAGAATTTTATCCGGCCATTCGAACTGGACAAAGCGCCGCTGGTGCGGGCGGGGTTGATAAAACTAAGAGAACACAGTCAGGTGTTAATCGTGGATATGCATCATATCATTACCGACGGTACCTCTTACAATATATTTGAGAGTGAGTTCATGATGCAGTACCGCGGCGAGCCATTACCGGGTTTAACCTTTCGTTACAGGGATTATGCGGAGTGGCAGGTGAGCCGGGAGCGAAAAGACCGGCTGAGAAAAGACGAAGAATTCTGGATAAGGGAATTCAGTGAAGAGGTCCGGCCGGTGAATTTGCCCCTTGATTATTCAAGACCGGCGGTGCAGAGTTTTGAAGGCAGGCATGTGAATTTTAAGATCGGGGAGCAACAAACCCAAAATATAAAGGCAGCGGCATTAAAGCATGACGTGACAGTGTATATGGTACTGCTTGGAGCTTACAACGTATTGCTGTACAAATTGGCGAACCAGGAGAATATCGTGGTGGGGACGCCGGTAGCAGGCCGGAATTATACGGATTTACAGCAGATCATTGGCATGTTTATCAATACACTGGCATTGAAAACCTTTCCCCGGGAAGAGAAACCCTTTGATGAGTTTTTAAAAGAAGTCAAAGAAACAACCTTGAAGGCCTTTGAGCACCAGGACTATCCCTTTGAAGACCTGGTAGAAAAGGTGAAGGTGAAAAGGGATATCAGCCGTAATCCTCTTTTTGATGTGATGTTTGTTTTTTACAATATGGACAGCCCCCGGGTGGACATGCCGGGGTTGAAGTTAATGCCCTATGAATATGAAGACAATGTCTCAAAGTTTGACCAGACATTGCAGGGAGTAGAATCAGGAGGCAGCCTGTCTTTCACATTCGAGTACGGCACAAACCTGTTTAAGGAAGATACCATTCAACGATTTATACGATATTTTAAAAAAATTGTATCCTGTACAGCAGGGGACCCGGGGCAAAAAATCGGCCATATCGATATGATAACCGAAGAAGAGAAGAAACAGGTATTGGTTGAGTTCAATCTTCCGTTGACGGCTTATCCCCGGGAGAAAACGATTCACCGGTTATTCGAGGAGCAGGTGGAGAGAAGGCCTGACGGCGTTGCTGTAGTTGGCAAAGGGCATGGATGCATGGATGCATGGATGCATGGAAATATTTCCA
>WVZO01000704.1:1061-10217 GCA_011772425.1 Candidatus Aminicenantota bacterium | reverse complement strand
CCCCTGGACCCCGCAAAAATTTTTTATACATGGTCAGCCTGTATTACAAGGCTTCAACCATCGTACCCCATTCACAACATTTTACTTCTTTCTCACCTTCTTCTCTTCTTCGTGGCCTTCGTGTCTAACTTTACAGACTGCGGCCGCAGGCCGCAATCCTCCAGTACAGAAAGTACGCTCTCCGTGGCTCGCCGGGCATCATCGATGTCCAGCAAAGACTGCGCCACGCCCACCAATCCCTGGTGCGGCGGTACAATCGAAGTAACCACATTGGCACCTGCTTCAAGTCTCTGCTTTAACCCGGCCAATCCTTCCACATCCAATGTGGCTGGTATAAGTTTACCAGGAAATACAAGACGCATCAAGGCAATAGTCAATAATTCTTTTATTGGCTCCGGCCCCGGGTGGTTTTGCATGGGTGTGCCTGCCTGGGGAACAACGTTCATCGCCCGCACCTGGCCTGCATCCAGGGTCTGCATTATTTCCAGGGAATTTGCAATATCCTCAACGGTCTCCCCTACTCCCACCAGGATGCCTTCCTCGATTAAAAGCCCATGTTTATGAGCCAGTTGTTTAATGTTGAACCGGGCATCGTAGTCCTGGCCGGGCCTGAGTTGTTGAAAAAGATCACGGTTATGAGTCTCCTGGTAACAGGAAAACCAATCCGCCCCTGCTTCCACCAGTTCCACCAAAACTTGCTCCGGCACAACACCGGGAGACACCATAACCGGCAGACCGGTGGCTGCCTTTACCTTCTCAACCAAACGGCAAAACGCATCAAATCCTGTGGATTTGTCGTTAAAAAAATAGGGGTCCTCACCCATGGTAAGATCAATGAGGTGAACACCTGATTGGGCAAGTTCCACCGCTGCTGCGATTACTTCATCTTCACTTTTCCGGTACCGCGGTGAAACCCTATTGGAAACACGGTAAAAACAAAAATTGCAGTCATTACGGCAATACGTGCTGATATAAAGAAACCCATATAAAAAAATCTTATCCCGGAAATATTTCCGGCGTAATGAACAGGCCGTCCTGAACAGGGAATCAATATGTTCTTTCTGCCGTAATTGCAAAATAAAAATAATCTCTTCTTTTGTTAATGGCTTTTCCTGTCTGGCTTTATTTAAAATGGTATCCAGCGTCTGGATTTGCTCGTTGCTTCTTGCTCTGATCTTTATCATTCCATTATTCCATTATTCCATTATTCCATCAGATATTCAACCGTATACCGTCGAGGTATGCGAGGCTGCGGCCCATTCTGGCGAGGTTCTGGCTGTTTTCTCTGACCATGAGCAAGCGTTCCAGGCCAAAACCGATACCCACCCAGGCTTCGGTGATGCGCCAGGGGTGGTCCAATGGATGGGGTCCCACGGCTGCGGACCCTACTTCGATTTTGTGCTCTCCAGCTCTCACATCAATCGTCTGACCGTATACCGTGGAATCCTCGGTTTCAAGGTTGTAATTTTCCAGGCCAGCAGCTTTGATCACCAAAGCAGTCAGTTCTTCCAATCGCGTCCTACATTCCTTTTCAGGTAGACCCATTTCCACGAGATTAAGCATAGTAAACTCCGTAGAATGCTGTGAACCCTGCGACTCCTTGCGAAAACAAGAACCCACCTCAAAAATGCGCACCGGTTTTTCCCATAACCGCAGCAGGTCTTTTAATACATAGTACAGATGCGGCGCCAACATAGGACGGAGACATTTATCTTTGTCCAACCAATAAACCTGCGAATACAGCGGATGATTTTCATCAATGGTCATTTTAGCCAGGTGACTCCCGGACATAATCGTAGGAGTAGTCACCTGGACAAATCCTTCCGCGGTCAGGGTCTCTATCAATGCACTTTCCAGGCGGCATAAGGCAGGCCGGCGATGAATTTCACGCAATTCTTTTAACCGGAACCTGGCCCTTTTAATAAGTTTTTTCTCCAGTTGTTGAAAGGCTTTATCCCGTTCATTTTCCTTCTCAAATTGGACATACTGGTCTTCCGGTGCAGCATCCAGTTCTTTTAACCGCCGTTTCTGAACATCCGACCAGGTAATTACCATCTTAACTCCTTTTAAGGGCTTTAGTTGAGTGAGGTAAGTCCTCTACTTACTCACCTTACTCAACCAAACACCATCGGGGAGTACGGGAGTTGCACCCGCCTATATGGATTTAGAATCCATACGATCAACTTTCGATCCACTCCCCATTCGCCATTCACAATTAACAATTTATAATTCATAATTCATAATTAACCATCCACACCGTCCGTGATCTTACTGAAAGACTATCTTAAAATAATATTACCAATTTGTCAATAAGATAAAAGAATTTACAGCAATTCTAATTTTACCGAATTGCCTGGGTGAACACGAAATGCAGGCCGACCCCCTACATTTGATGCCCCTTTTTATGCTTTTGTAGGGGCAAACCTTGTGTTTGCCCGCACTTTAATAGACAAAATTAGAATTGCTGAAGAATTTAGGTTACAGTCAAAAAATTCATCCTTTCACGGCAATTACGAGTCTGACAGTGTGCACAAAAGGGATAATTGCTGGTAAAACGGTGAATGTCGGCTTTACCGGCCACCAGCACACCGGAAATGGATTTCAACGGGATCATGAGAAAACTTTCATTCAACGTGATCCCGATTTCTTCGGGTTTTAAATAATCAAAGAGCTTCCCCTGACCGCTGACATGCCAACCGCAGTACCCGGGACTGTAAAGCAGTACCCGGGTGGATTCATCAGCTTTACCCCTTGAGAGAAGTCCGTCAAGAAAAATCCTTTGCGCTGCTTCAGCAGCCTTATCAGCACTGTAAGAAGCCGTGGAATCCAGCATATATGCCATGGCAAGATTTTTGTTTTTATACTGGTTTTCGATCTCCCGGCTGATTTCTGCTCCCAGGGTAAAAGCAAAAAGCGCCAGGTAATCGGCTTGAGAATAAATATTCTCCAATGGGGTATTCGGTTCATTCAGCCCATTTCCAGGGTATATATCGGCAAATTCATGGATGGAAATGTCGGCCATAATGCCTATCGGGGCGGCCATTTTATAAAAAAGTGCTTCGGCTGAATTGTACAGGACGTTTACCCGGTCCGGCGGTGGGGTGCTGGCAGGGATTCCCTGCAATTCAAAAACACCAGAAGGATTGGGTTCAATTTGATCGATGGAAATATTAACTATTTCTCTCATTTAAAATTAGTCATTGGTCATTGGTCATTGGTTTTCTTTAACTTCAGGTAGTTTTTCCATACCAATACGATGGGCTTCTGATTCCATGATTTGGGTTAACTGTTTTTTGATATCCTGGTGGAGCCGTGACGCTTGGTACGAATCCATCAACCGTTTTACTTCGGCGTGGGCGCGTTCACCCAGGGTTTGGCTGCCTTGTTCCCGCCAGCGGGCGCAGGTGGTTCGATCGATGACGCTGCTGGGAAAATAGTGTTCTTCTTTAAAATAGCGACGGGTATGTAGAGATGTCAGCAGGTGCTGTTCTTTTAATAGCTCTTGATACCTGGGCAGGGTAGGGAAATCTTCTTTGGGTTCGATACCTTTGCCCAGTCGATAGGTCATACCGCAAATTTCATTGTCCACTATCAGTTTTTCCAGGCTGAAACAGTTGACAAAATCCAGCATGCCGGGACCGGATATACTATTAATGCCGGAAAGAACCGCCAATGCGGCCCCCATAGAGGTTTCCAAGCCGGCCTGGGCGTCCAATGCTTTGGCATCGCTCAAAGCGATATAGGCTTGTGTAGGGATGCCCAGGTATTTACCGATTTCATTATAGGCACAATCCATCATCTGGGTTTCCACTGCGCCTAAAGGTGTGGTACCCCAGCGCATATCAAAGGCAGCGGGAGCGCCGCCGTACAGCAGGGGTGCCCCTGGATTGCTCAACTGGCTGATAACAATACCGCTGAGGTTTTCAACTGTATGCCCCACCAGGGAACCCACCAGTGTCACCGGCCCGGTAAAACCAGTCAGCGGCATGGATATCAATTCCACAGGAATATCGCATCGGCCACAGTTAACAATGTCGCGGCAGCTGCGCTCACCCCATTTCAGCGGCGTGATGGGACAACAGGAAAATATAGTAAGAGGCTTTTCCTTTAGCGCCTTCTCACTTCCCCGAACCGCCACCTGCAGATTTTTCATGATAGAAAATGCATCATTATTAAACGTGCCGGTTACCACTGGCTTTTCTCCGTAAAGAAGGCTCAGGTAAAGGCGGTAACTGTCGGATATTTTTTCACTGACATCCGCAGGGATAAAAGCTGTACTCTGGGAAGCAATATGCTCCAATTGGCTGACAATTTTTACATACTTCACATAATCATTGGTCTCCGGGTGGCGCATTTCCCGCTTTCCATGGTCCAAGATGTTCAAGGCCGAGGATGCAGGTGTAAAATAGACATTGGTACCGGAAAAATCATGGGTCTCATTGCCCAACACGTCATACAACTTAAAGGAGGAAGGAACGGTTTTCAGGGCTTTATCGATGATATCATTGGTGAAGCGAACATTCCGGTTTTTCGAGTCTACATGGGCGCCGTGATGGGATAGAAGTGATAATAATTCTTTATCATAAACCTTCGTACCCAGTTTGCAGAGAATATCCCTGGCTTCGGATAGTATCTGTTGAATCAATTCTTCAGTTAAGAATGTTAAAATTGGTCTCATTCACTCTTCCTGGTTCCTTTGCCACTTGCGGTAACGTTTCATGTAATCATCCGCGGCCTTTTTGGGATCCAGGGACAGCGACTTTGCATAGGTGGCGATAAGCCATCTCAGGTAACCGGGTTCCGGGAGCTTTTGATACCGCTCTTTCTCAATATTCACCAGGACCTTGTAAGAAATACCGGTGGAAACAGCCATTTCATGAATACCCACTTCCAACTTTTCCCGTGCCTTTCGTAATGTTCGGCCTTTAATAGTCTTGCCTTCCTTCACCAAATCACTGGGGCCAGGGATGGGTGCCACCGCTTTTCTATCCTCGAATTTCTCGAACTCTTCAAGAACGGTCTTATCCAGTTCCTGTTCTTTAAGGCCTTTGTCTTGAAGTTCCTCTTCCGTCGGGGTAACCCCCTCTGCTATTTCCAGCTCTTCCGGTTCTCCCAGTTTTTCAGGAGCTTCAGATATTTCTGATACGTCTTCCGCCTCCATTGCTTCCGGTTCTTTCACTTCTTGCGGCTCTTCCACTTCCTCCGGCTCCTCCAGCGCTTCCGGAGCTTCCGGAGCTTCCGGAGCTTCCGGAGCTTCCGGAACCTCCGGAACTTCCGAGACCATTTCTTCTTCTGGTATTTCCGGAATCTCTGGCACCTCCGGTAATTCAATTAATTCCTGGGATTCCAGTAACTCCTCTACTTCCGGTAATTCCAATACCTCCATCTCCTCACTTACAGCACCTTCCTCTTCAACGTCTTCCCGGCTCTCCCCCGGTACGTATTCGACAACAGTGTCTTCCATAATCCCGGCTTTCTTGAACGCTTCTTTTTCCACCCGGTCTTTTTCTACCATATAATGAAGCAGACCATTATAGGCTTCTTCTAGCTGGTTGAGGATTTCCTCCTGCTCCTCCTGGGAGAATTCATCTTCAATGGGCTCGGTTACCAAAGACATGGCCTCCGATGTATAGAGAGCCTTTAAGCGTTGATAAGCCTCTTTGATGTCAGATAACGACAGGGATATATCTTCTTCTTCATCCCCGTTCATATCCACATCTAGCTCAAGTATCGCCAGGTATTTTTTTAACGTTTCTTTATCCATTGGCAATTTCAGATATTTTTACCTGCTTATCTCCAAGCAGGTTTTGGACAATAACTCCCACCTCCTGGGAGGTGGAACCCGTTGACGTGATTGGCCTGAAAGCCTCGGATTGTTTGATATATTTCCAGAAAAACTCGTTATAGCGAATGTATCCCATATACCGGCAATCAATGCCAAAATATTTATTGATTACACTTTTGGTTGAAAAACCAGTCTCGATGTGCTGGTCATTTTTCACCTGGTTCATGATAACGTAAAGCTTGAAATCGGCAAGTGTCTTGTCAACGATCGCAGAGATTTCAGATGATATATCTTTAATATGCCGAATTAATTCCCTAATATTCTTTATATCTTTGGTATTGCGCTCCTTCCACGCCTTTTTGGCAGCATCTTTTAATCCATGTTCCCCCAATAACATATTCAATTTGCGAAATAATACCTTTTTGATAAAAAGGTATAAATTTTCAATAGCAGTAACTTCCGGCAGGAGAACGGCAATCATTTTATCCGCTACCAGGAACGTATCAATAGTATTGTGACCGGAACCGGCACCCAGGTCAATCAGTACATAATCCGCACTGATATTCTTAATATGTCTGTATAATTTTAATTTTTGGGTATATCTGATGCCGATGGTGTCCAATGAACGGATATCACCGGTTACAAAACGCAAATTGGGAATTTCCGTGCCTTTAATGATATCACTGAGAGGAATTTTACGTTCAAAGAAGTCCGTGAGCGAATATTTTGGCTTTTTGATTTTAAGAAACGTATGAAGATTGGCACCGCCCAAATCCCCATCAATTAAGGTGACACGTTTCCCCCCCAGGGCCAGTTTCATGCCCATACTGCTGGTGAGAAAACTTTTACCAGTTCCTCCTTTGCCGCCACCAATAGCCCAGATTTCCGATTTCATTTCTGTTATACCTCGTGTGTCTTACAACTTCTTAAAAAAATCTGCATCCAAATATTTTGACAGAAAATGCATACTATGTCAACCTTTTTTCCACTTTTTGCCTCCGGCGGCCAGGGGACTCTTTTGAAAAACCCCACTGCGTGGGGGAGCATTTGCAGTGCAAGGACGGCGTACAGCGCTTCACACGATGTATCGTCTCCCTGGATATTCCTGCATACCGCACTGTAAGTGTCCCCCTGGACCCCTGCAAAACTTTTATATAGAGGCAAACGTTTTATTGCTTCAATTGTTCTAATGCGTCACCGGTTTCACTCACCGGCAGCCGGCAGGTTTTATTGCGGCACACATAAATCGTGGTCCGTCCTTTTCTTAATTTATCTTCCAGCAGCGGCAGCTTACCTTCGGTTTTTCCACCCATTAATATCATATAGGGCAGAAAGTGTTGATCCAATTCTTTGCGCCGGGCTTCCCATTCATCACCAAGAATGGCTACTTCCGCAGGGGGACGAATAAAATAAGTCATCAGCAGGACCCAATTGGCATAATAGGGACCGCCCCTGACCAGGTTCACTTTAACATTGTTGAGCATCTGCCGGGATTTTTTAATATAATCGTCATTGTAAAAATATTCCCCCAGCACGTACAAATTCACAGCCATCTGGGAATTGGAAGCAGGTATGACATTGTCGGTGATTTCCATCTTGCGGGCCACCAAAGCCGGGTCCAGGTCAGAGGTGTAATAAAACATACCGCTTTTTTTTTCATAAAAATGGTCCAACGTGTATTTCAATAACTTCTCGGCCTTGAACAGCCACTGCTCATCAAAGGCAGCCTGGTACAAAGAAATAAAGGCCTGGATGGTAAAAGCATAATCATCCAGGAAGGCGTTAATGGTGGATTTACCGTCTTTGTAATTCCGGTTCAGTCGTCCGTCCTCAGCCATCATATTTTTAACAATAAATTTCGCATTTTCCAGTGCCCGCTGCAAAAACCGCTGCTCAGCGAACACCCGGAAGGCATCCACATATCCTGTAAGCATCAGGGCATTCCATGCGGTCAATATTTTATCGTCCAGGGGAGGGCGAACCCGTTTGGACCGCGCTGTCAGAAGGACTTTTTTTGCCTTTTTAACCTGTTCTTGCCAATGCTGCATACTGATTTTTTTATCTGCGGCAAATGCTTCATCTGGCTTGAGCCAGTACAAGATATTACGGCCCTTTTCCCAGTTACCGCTGTCAGTGATATTGTAATAATCGATGATCAGCGGTGCACCTTTTCCCAATAGACGCTGAATTTCGCTTTTGGTCCACACGTAAAACTTCCCCTCTTCGCCTTCGCTGTCAGCATCCAGGGAAGAGTAAAAACCGCGGCCGCTTTTAGGAACTTCAGGGGAAGTTAGTTCCCGTTCCACGAATTCCAGGGTCTCATAAACCACGGTTTTGTACAGGGGGTTTTTGGTTAATTGATAGGCGTAAGAATAAAGGCTCACCANNACCTGGTCATAAATGCCGCCCATTGCCATCCTGTCCAGGGTGACTTTTACTGCTTCCAGGGCTTTGGGGTTTTTGCTTAGATGATGATAGCTTAAAAGATACCGGTAGCCGATGGGCAGGGGAAACTTGGGGGCTCGCTGCTCCCCTCCCCATTCATAATCGAGAATCCTTTTCCAGGAATCAAAAATTTGGTCCGGGGTCGCGGGATCAAACTCCGGTTTCTCAGGATTAAAAGTAATCACACCAGAGGATTGGATACCTTTGGTCAGGGCTTCTGCTTGCTGTTTCAATTGTTGGGGGTTTTCTCGATAAATTTCCTGGATTTTCGTCAACACCGATATCCATTTATCTTTAGGAAAATAGGTGCCGGCAAAAACAGGTCTGCCGTCGGGCAAAGCAATGGCATTAAGGGGCCAGCCACCCTGGCCGGTTAACAGTTGAGCCGCGTCCATGTAAACCTGGTCGATGTCCGGGCGTTCTTCCCGGTCCACTTTTATGGAAACAAAATGTTTATTCATTACTTCTGCCACCTTTTCATCCGAAAAGGATTCCTTTTCCATGACGTGGCACCAATGACAGGCAGCATAGCCGATGCTGATTATAATCAGTCTATTTTCTTTTTTTGCTTTTTCTAATGCTTTCTTGCCCCAGGGGTACCAGTCCACCGGGTTATGGGCGTGCAAAAGCAAATAGGGACTGCTTTCATTAACCAGATGATTGGTATATTTATGTTTATGTCCCACTTTTTTCTCCTTTAGGTTTGGCGGTGATAAGGGTGTGCTGAAGGACTGCGCCGCCAGTGTCAGCAGCAAAATCGGTATCACCACTATCAAAAGCCGAAAAAATCGATACTTCATTCTTTATTCTCCTTCTTTCTACTTCTAAAAAAGATAGATAAGCCTAACAATATAATATAAATTGAACTTTTTTTAAACCCTTTTTTATTTTTTTTTGATTTCCACTGCTTTTTCATTCTATCCCAT
>WVZO01000704.1:604-1042 GCA_011772425.1 Candidatus Aminicenantota bacterium | reverse complement strand
TCGCAAACACCACTACACGTTTCCGGAACACTACTGAAAGCTGCGTAAAGACCACTGCACGCTGCCGGAACACCACTGCAAGCTGCGCAAACACCACTGCACGCTGCCGGAACACCACTGCAAGCCGCGCAAAGACCACTGCACGCTGCCGAAACACCACTGCAAGCCGCGCAAAGACCGCTGCACGCTGCCGGAACACCACTGCAAGCCGCGCGATCATTACTCCGCTTTGCGCAACCCTTACTATTGATTATTAAGAACTCCTCCCTTAGTGGTCAGAAAGCTTGTGGCGTATTGGAGTACTGAAAAAGTAGCCTAAATTCACAATTTCTCAATATCTTCCTTTGACAGGCCGGTTATTTCAGCAACAAAATCAATCGAAACTCCTTTCTCTAAAGCATTCTTTGCTATTTCTAATGCCTTTCTTTTTGCAGCTTC
>WVZO01000704.1:357-567 GCA_011772425.1 Candidatus Aminicenantota bacterium | reverse complement strand
TAATATCCCGGGTATCTCCTCAAAATCCTCAAGGTGCTTGAAAAAATACAACCACTTATCAAGATGGCTTTCTAATTCGATTTCCGTCTTGTTAAACCTGGGCATCTCAATAATAATATAAGGAATTTTATCAAGAAACATCCGAAAATATTGAACCAATTTCTGTTCTCTATCATCTTTGAACACAAAATCCAATATTCCCAAACAGTA
>WVZO01000704.1:0-307 GCA_011772425.1 Candidatus Aminicenantota bacterium | reverse complement strand
AAGGGAATGAGTGGTAGAACTCATCTCTATTTTCAAAAAAGCTATATTTAGCTTTCTGTATCTCAACGATAAACGTATCTTCTCTCTCATTTTCACAGTAGATATCGAACATAAACCGGCAATCGGCTTTTATTACCCCCCACTGTTCCGAACTCCTAATAGCCGTTATCTTGACTATCCTATGCTGGTCTGGAAGCAATTGGTTCAAAAAATCTTTCACTAAATCTTTGCTAGATTCCTTTCCAAAAAGCTTTCTAAAACCAAAATTCGTATATGGATGGACATATTTTGCTTTCATCGTTGCTCC
>WVZO01000133.1 GCA_011772425.1 Candidatus Aminicenantota bacterium | reverse complement strand
CAACCGGGAGTGGATTATTAGCGCACCCGGGCAATACATGGGCAAATTAATGTTTCCCCGCAGCCTGGAAGAGGCCTTTCGTAATTTTCTTACCTTTCCCTGGAAAGACCAATTTTACAAAATTCCCATTGTCTGGCTCAGCGCCATCCTATTTGTCCCGCTGTTTTTCAGGCGTCTGCTGAGAAAACAGGCAAAACTAACAGAAATCGGTTATGTCCTGTTTTTCTTTGCCCATACTATTGTATTTTTTATCATGTCTTACCGCCCCACGCGGTATTTTATTCCTGTAATACCGGCCATGGTTTTTATGACGGTCATACTGTTTGAACATTGGAGTCGATTACCGCAGCAGGAACATGAATCCTCGGTCTATCGTCTACCGGTAAAAATTCTCCTTTTTACGGTTGACACCCTGTGGTTGGCATTGGCAGCCTATTTCTGCCTGGTTCCTCTTTTTTCCCGTTACATCTTATCCGTTTCTTTGCCTTCCCTTTCCCTATTTTATCTCATAGTATCCGCTGCCGTGGTAGGTGCCGCCTACCTGCTGAAACACCTTTACCGCAAATCAGCCTGGAAACCGGTAACCGGGAATGGCAAGCTTAAATACGTGTTTACGTCTTTAATCATACTTATGATCGGTATTTCTTTTGTCATCAACATGAGCTATTATCTCCAATGGTACGCCAATAAGACCTATACCATCCGGAATATGTCCGGGGAATTGGGGGAAAAACTGGAAAATGCTTATATCGGTGGAATGACATCGACGGTGGCAGTGTTGGAAAACCGGCACAAAGCCCTGTGGCTGTATCCCAATTTTGTCAATTGGGATAAAAACACCTTTGAAAAATACCCATTGACCCATGCGCTGCTGGGAACCGATGTCAGTCATGAAATCATTCATTTTTTTAACCAGTGGCCAGAACGCATGACCCACGCCCGGCTTTTGAAGGTTTACCCCGGCAAAGATTACTTTTTGCATTTGTATTCTTTTGTCGAACCTTACATCACCGACTATCGGCAGGAAGATACCCTAAACTATCGGTTAACCGTGATCAATCCCACAAAGGAAACCATTAAAAACGTGCGGGTCGGGGAGGTCCGTCGATTTGAAAGAAGGGGGAGCCGCGAAGGACACGAAGAGACACGAAAGGAAATGGAGTTTAAGATTTTTAAGGGGCAACAGACGTTTACATTAATCCCTGGAGAAAATACGATTGTTGTCACTGCGGGAAAAATTGCCAACCAGGATGTTTCTTTATTGTTTTTCTATTTGGACTACCCGCATCCTTTTGCCAGAGAAGTGCTAAGGTACGAAGGTGAAAATTTTCCCGGCAAAACCGGATTTAATAAAAAAGAAGCTGGTGCCTCAAATAAGTATGTACGATACGTTGATCGTTCCCTTCACAGTCCCGGTTTTTTGAGCTATGGCCCTGCCGTGCCTTATGCCAGGGGAATCATAATCGCTGAATTCAAATTAAAATTCAGCAACCTGAAAACAAAACTCAGACCTCTTTGCCATTTGGATATTTATTCCTATGAGGACAACGGACCAATTGCCGAGAAAACCCTTCGACCGGTTGAGATAAAGAAAAACAAAAAAGGTATATATCAAATTTCCACCCTAATACCGGAAACCAAAACCATAGAATTCCGCATCCAAACCAAACAATGGTCGGATATTGCCTTTGATTACATCGATATCACCTATTACCAGGGCTACTTTATCGATATAAATCCGAAGCACGAAGCACGAAATACGAAACAAATTCAAATGACCAAAATACAAAATTCAAAACAAAGGCTTCAGACGCATCAGAGCCTTTATTAACGCTCTTCAAAGATGTTTTGGACATTTGAACATTTGAATTTCGAATTTGTTTCGGATTTCGAATTTCGGATTTCGTGCTTTTTTCAATATGTTCGAAATTATAATTTCATACATCCAGGGGGTTCTGTATTTCAATTTCAGGCGAGAAAAAAGAAAAACTGCATTATTATGGAGGCATGAAAAGCGAAAATCGAAAAAACAAAAAAAGGAGAAAAACCATGAAAACATGGAAACGATTTGGACAAACAACATTTTTATTTGCTTTAATACTTTCCTTTCTCTTTCTTTATGGAAATGCGCAAGCCGCAGAAGTTAATAAAACCTTCAAAGCCAAAGAAACCGTTGAAATTCGCACTGTCAGCGGTGACTGTGTTGTCAAAAAAGGAAAAAGCGGTGAAATTAAAGTCCGTGTGGTTTACGATTATTCCCCTGATTGTTTTGAACCCGTATTTATGGAAGAAGGCGATACCCTGGTTTTAAAAGAAAAATTCCACAACACAGGTGAAATGAAATCATGCAGCGGGAAATCTAAGTGGACGGTGATTGTCCCGGAAAAAACCGATATCGACTTCTCGTCTGCCTCCGGTGAGCTTAAATTGGATGGTCTAACAGGCACGATGAAAGCAAAGGTGGCTTCCGGCGATATAACAGTGAATCATTTTAAAGGAAAAGTAAAAATCAAATCAGCCAGCGGTGCCATCCAGGCGACAGACGTTGAAGGTCACCTAAAAATTAAAACAGCCTCCGGTGACATTAACCTGCGGCATGTCACTGGCGGTTTTGAGATAAGCACCGCCAGTGGTGACGTCGAAGCCCGTGATGTTGAATTCACCGAAGCCAGCGAACTGACATCCGTTTCCGGTGATGTTAACATCGAACTGGCAAAAAGCCCTACCGTGGATTTAGATCTCAAAGCTGTGTCAGGGGATGTCACATTGGATTACAATGGGAACCCGATCAAAGGGTACTTTGTGTTCAAAGGCATGGTGAAAAAATTCTCCTGCCCCTTCCCCTTTGATAATGGCGAAGAAGAGCGATACAGTCCCTTTGGTACCAAATACCTTAAAAAAGGCGATTCCCCAAAAATTACATTAAAAGCCGTCTCCGGCAGGTTGACCCTCAAGAAGTAGAGAAGTTATGAAGTTATATTTTGGGAAGTGCTACAGGTAGGAAGGGTGAGAAGAGGGTGTTTTCGCTTCTCACCCTCCTACCTTTTTTGCCTCCGGCGGCCCGCTTTTTTGTAAAAAAGCGGGGCAAAAAACTTTTCATACATGGTCAG
>WVZO01000124.1:13183-21323 GCA_011772425.1 Candidatus Aminicenantota bacterium | reverse complement strand
GTTGGGAAGATAATGAAAAAGATACCAGGGAATCAATAAAATCAATATACCGATGATAATAAACAGGATATTTTGCAGGCCTTTTTTTAAGGATATCCGCTTTTCACCTGTTGCCAACAGGTGCACCAGGATGTAAGCGGCAAAGGGGAGCGGCAATATGTAGGCCATAATGGATTTGAAAATAAAGGTCATAAAGGTGGATGCCCCGGCCAGTATGAGGAAAATGTGTTTTTGTCCCAACCGGAATTTCTCAAGAAAATAGAGGGTTAATATGACCCAGAAGATAATGGAGGTTTCAAAGGTGCCGATCTTATTGTACATGACGTAGAGAAAATTGATTCCCAGCAAAAAAGTACCCAGCAGCGCGAATTTGAAATTATGATGCAGGTAGGATTTAAGGGTCAGGAAGAAGAAGAGGAGAGAGAGTGCGGCAAACAGGTAAGAAACCAGCCGCATTTGCAGCATGCCGACGCCAAATACCTTAAATATGGCGTACTTGATCCAGGGCAATATGGGATTGTAATTGCTAATGCGCCAGTCATCGGGGTACCATTCCCCGTAAAGGACTTTACTCCTGGAATTGTGACACTGGTTGCCTTCATCCGTCAGTGTGCTGCCGCTGAAGGTAATGTGAGCGGGAAGGTCAGCGGTGGGTGCATTGATTCGCAGCCCAATAGAAAACAAAAGAATAGACACTGCCAGTACAATTTCTAACTTTTTTAAGTGCCATGTTTTCATAATATCAGTTGCATTTTTTCTTTACGCCTTCAATGTAAACCGCCAGATGCAATAATAATCCGGGTTGGTGATCTCCGGTGGACAACTGATACATTCGCTTTCAAACCGATCATCGATGGTTTTGGCAAAATAACCGTACTCCACGATGCCGACGGATTTACAGGGGAAATCCGGCAGCTCTCTTCTGCGCCTGGCTGCCTGGACCCGGCAGGTCTTGACCCGGTACTCTAATGTCTTCCCGTCGTCTCCTATAACAATCTCATCTTCATTTATCGAGGCATACAACCGGAAACGCAGTGCCTTTTTCAGTCCCTCGGTCCCCGAGTTCCTTCCTAACTGCAGGAACTCGATGAGTCGCTGGGCTTCGATGACCGTAAAATTCTGCCAGCTTTGGGTATCCAACTCAATGGCAGCGTCCATGCCATATTTCTGTTCTGCAGCCAGAAACCAGCAGCCGTCATGGGCTAACCAGTTTTTGGCATAAATGTTGGTCAATTCCATTAATTCGTCTCGTGATAAATCCTCAATTTTCGCTGCGTTTTTCATCATTTCTCCTTTATAGCTCATGGCTCATGGCTCATAGCTCATAGCTCTCTAATAACAACTCATTGTACACACAAACTTCCCTATGAGCTATCAGCTATGAGCTATTAACTTAACTCTACATGTTTCGCCGGTATTTGCCGCCGACTTTGTATAATGCATCGGTAATCTGGCCGATGGAACAATATTTGGAAACTTCCATCAATTTCTCGAACGTATTCTCATTTCTAACAGCCACCAACTGAAGTTCTTGAAGCAGTTGTTGGGCTTTCTCTTTATTTCCCTGGTGCAAATTTTCTACCGTTTTGATCTGGTTTTCCATTTCCTCTTTGGTGGCCCGGATGACTTCATTGGGAACCAGGGTGGGAGACCCGTTAGGGCCGCGGAACGTATTGACACCGATAACAGGGTATTCACCGGTATATTTTAAGTGTTCATAATAGAGAGATTCTTCCTGGATTTTCCCGCGTTGATAAGCGGTTTCCATGGCCCCCAGCACCCCGCCCCGCTGGGAAATACGGTCAAACTCCATTAGCACAGCTTCTTCCACCAGATCAGTTAACTCCTCAATAATAAATGCACCCTGGTTGGGATTCTGACATTTTGCCAGGCCCAATTCCCGGTTGATAATCAATTGGATTGCTATGGCGCGGCGGACCGATTCTTCAGTGGGAGTGGTAATGGCTTCATCGTAAGCATTGGTATGCAGCGAGTTGCAATTGTCGTATATGGCATACAACCCCTGGAGCGTGGTGCGGATATCATTGAAATCGATTTCCTGGGCGTGCAGGGAGCGCCCGGATGTCTGGATATGGTATTTTAACATCTGGGCACGGGCATTTCCTTTGTATTTGAGTTTAATGGCTTTGGCCCAAATGCGGCGCGCCACACGGCCAATCACCGCATACTCCGGCTCCATACCGTTGGAAAAGAAAAAGGATAAATTGGGCCCGAATTTATCGATATCCATCCCCCGGGAAAGATAATACTCCACAAAGGTAAACCCATTGGATAGGGTCAAGGCCAACTGCGTGATAGGATTGGCACCGGCTTCGGCAATGTGATAACCGGAAATGGATACGGAATAAAAATTGCGGACATTATGCTCGATAAAGTACGCCTGGATATCCCCCATCATTCTCAGGGCAAATTCGGTGGAAAAGATACAGGTGTTTTGCGCCTGGTCTTCTTTCAAAATATCTGCTTGCACTGTACCGCGAACTTTAGATATGGTTTCTGCCTTAATCTTTTTATAGACATCCGCAGGCAGTACCTGGTCGCCGGTAACTCCCAGTAAAAAGAGTCCCAGGCCGTTGTTTTCTTCGGGTAATTCTCCGTTATAGGTGGGGCGTTCAACGCCTTTTTCTCTATAGATGCGAAGGATCTTCTCTTGAACTTGTTTCTCCAGTCCGTTTTCTTTGATATATATTTCACATTCCTGGTCGATGGCGGTATTCATGAAGAACGCGGCCATGATGGGACCAGGTCCGTTGATGGTCATGGAAACGGATGTTTTGGGGTCTGCCAGCCGGAAACCCGAATAGAGTTTCTTGGCATCGTCAAGGCAGGAGATGGAGACACCGGAGTTGCCGATTTTTCCGTAAATATCCGGGCGCCGGCACGGGTTTTCACCGTAAAGGGTCACCGAGTCGAAGGCTGTAGACAATCGTTTGGCCGGCTGGGCTTTGGATACATAATGAAACCGCTTGTTGGTGCGCTCAGGTCCACCTTCACCGGCAAACATGCGGGTGGGTTCTTCACCTTCCCGTTTGAAGGGAAAAACACCGGCGGTATAGGGGAATTCACCGGGGACATTCTCCTGGAGGTTCCAGCGCAAGATGTCGCCCCATCCTTTGTATTTGGGCATGCTGATTTTGGGTATCTGCGTGTGGGACAAAGACTCCACGTGCGTGGCCACTTTGATCTCTTTGTCCCGGACTTTAAACCCGAAACACTCGTCTTTATAGGATTGAACTTTTTTCTCCCAGTTCTCCAGGATTTTTTTGTTCTGGCCGTCCAGTTTGAATTCCATTTCTTTGTACAGGGTTTGCAGTTGTTTTTTTAGTTCTTCTTGCTGGATGCCGGAAATATCGTCTTGTTCAAGGGTTTTTACGGATTCTTTGATGCTGTAAAGTTTTTGGGCTGCATCTGCTTGTTCCTCTACCCAGCGGTTATAATTGCGAATCGTCTCGGTAATTTCTGCCAGGTAACGGGTCCGTTCAGGAGGAATGATATAGACCTTTTCTGACATTTCTTTTGTGATTTTGAGATTGGACGTCAAATCCGTCCCGGTTTTGGAGGCAATCTTGTCCATAATGGTTTTATAGAGTTGATTGACCCCGGGATCATTGAATTGGGAGGCAATGGTGCCGAATACTGGCAGATGGTCATCCTGGACGCTTTCGTTCCATAGGTTGCGATTACGGCGGTACTGTTTTTTTACGTCTCGCAGTGCATCCAGGGCGCCCCGTTTATCGAATTTATTTAGAGCGATGACATCGGCAAAATCCAGCATATCGATTTTTTCCAGTTGGGTACTGGCACCGTATTCGGGTGTCATGACATAGAGGCTGAGGTCGGAATGATCGGTAATTTCCGTATCTGACTGGCCGATGCCTGAGGTTTCCAGGATGATCAAATCAAAATCTGCGGCTTTGAGGATATTGATGGCTTCGCGGACGTATTTGGAGAGTGCCAAATTGGACTGCCGTGTAGCCAGGGAACGCATATACACCCGGCCATTGTGAATGGAATTCATGCGAATGCGGTCCCCCAGCAAAGCACCACCGGTACGGCGCTTGGAGGGATCTACCGAAACAATGCCCACGGATTTGTCGGCAAAATCCAACAGGAACCGGTTCACCAATTCATCGATCAGGGAGGATTTACCTGAACCGCCAGTACCGGTAATACCCAGTACCGGGACGTGGTTTTTTTCTGCCATTTGATGGATTTTGTCCAGTATCTCTTTGGATTCTTTCGGGTAATTTTCTGCTGCTGAGATCAGCCGGGCAATGGCACGGGGTTCCCTGTTTTTGAATCTCTCTATATCCGACTCATTTACATTGTCACCCGTGGGAAAATCGCAGTGGTGGAGCAGATGGTTGATCATTCCCTGCAGCCCCATTTCCCGTCCATCGTCCGGTGAATAGATGTGTTCAATTCCATATTCCTGGAGTTCCTGGATTTCTTTGGGCAGGATAACACCGCCGCCCCCAGCGAAAATTTTAATATGGCCGCACTGGTTTTCCTGCAGCATATCGTACATGTATTTTAAAAACTCCATATGACCGCCCTGGTAGGAGGTAATAGCAATGGCCTGGGAATCCTCCTGGATGGCGCAGTCAACGATTTCTTTTACGGAGCGGTTGTGCCCCAGGTGAATCACTTCGCAGCCGGAAGACTGGATAATACGGCGCATAATATTAATAGCGGCATCATGACCGTCAAACAATGATGCGGCCGTGGTAATACGGATTTTGTTTTTTGGTTTATAAGGTGCAATTTCTTTTGTTTTTGTTGGCATGTTTGACTCCACTATAGATAGTTAAAGTTGTTTAATTATTAGTTTTTATTATAGTTCATTATTCCGTATTGTGCAAGGTTCAGGGAAAAATTCCTGGAATTCTAATTTAAACCGCGAAGACACGCGAAGGACCTTCTTTGCCTCCCCACGCAGCGGATTGAATTCAGTCTAACAGGGAGTTAAACAACTAGCAAAGCGCTACAGCAAAGGGAAACGAACATGTGCCACACTTATTAACCGGACAATAAGGAATAGCATGAATACACGGATGAAGAGAATTCTTTTCCAGCAGGGAAGCCTGAACAGATACATAGGGATTAACACCTCGATTAAGAAGTTTCATTGAAAAACCTCCTTTGTTATTGATTTAACCGGCACGATTGGCCCGGTCTATTCTCTCGAGTTTAAGTTTAAGCCACTTTTCCCAGTAGCCGCAACTTTCGGGATTGGGTAAACCGAGACGCTTCCGTATGGAAGGACACCCTCCCATACAGGCGGGCAAATAAAGACAGTCGAGACAAACCTGGTGATCGAAGGGTTCGTTAATGGCCCATTTCCAATAATTTTGATTGGGGATGAACGTACCATCACGGATGACACCCACTTCCTCACCGGGATCCACCCGTTCGTAACACTTGTAAACCAATGCGCCTGGCCCGATAACAAAATTTTTAAACTGGTCCGCTCCGCAGTTATTCCCCCGGGTTAAAAAATTGTGAGGCCCCTCGACATTTTCCTCTTCGGGTAATTTTCCCAACAGGGTATTTATATCAACCTGCACCCGCTGCAATTCAGGCCCTTTGAAACAATAAATATCTTCATCCCTGGTCATGGTTCCACCAAGATACGTTTTCAACGGCCCGATGTTAACATATATATTTTCTGACCTGAAAAGGGAATCGGTTTCCAGCATTTCCCGGATTCCCGGGAGATTACTTTTATTGGTATTGATGCGGACAGCCAAATGTTTAATATGAGTGCGCGCAATATCGATGGCCTCTTGTATTCGATCAAATGTGCCCCCTCCATTCTTAAGCACTCGCCTGCGGTTATGTTCTTCACGGTTGCCGTCAAGTGTGATCTGCATGTTCCCAATCCCGATCTCTTTCAGCCTCAGGGCAGTCTTCTCGTCCAGTAAATAACCATTGGTTATCATACTATGCGGTTCCCGTGGGATTCCTAGTTTTTCACATATTTCATCGGCTCCTTTGGATATGGTCTCAACAATATCCAGTGCCAGCAAAGGCTCGCCCCCGTACCAAATAATGTTGAATCCATCTGGTCGTATGTCTGCCAGTTCTTTTTCAAAAAATTGAAGCACATTGGCACAGTCTTCTTCACTCATGCGAATGTGCTCTTTGTTATGCTCGAAACAGTAAACACAGGCGAGATTACAGCCCTTCGTCGGGATCATGGTTATGAGCAAACGGGATTTATCAAATGCACACTGCCGGTAGCGGAATTTCACCATATCGATCTCATCGACCTCCTCAGCTACCAAGAAACCATTATCAATCAACAAGTTCCTCTCTTCTTCCGGGAAAGATGTAATTTCGGAGGGGTTCTGCAAGACCTTTTCCACGGGACTTATATGTTCATCATCAAGGGCCAATAATCCCGTGGTAAATACATTGTAAAGATAAACACCGTTTTCTCCCCTGTGCCAGAGATTATACCTGGAAGGTTTATACGTCAAATTCATGATTCCCTTACATATAAAAGATCAATTTACCTTTAAATTAAGATTTTAAGAGATATTTAGGATAATGTCAATAGGAACCAACGGTTGCCAAAATATTTTTTAAGTATTATAATTAAGCCATGGAACAAAACAGCGAACTGGTGAACAGGCTTCGAGAATACTTTTTGAACCGGGGCGATGTGGCCTTTGCTTTCTTATACGGCTCCTATGCCAGGGGAACCCCCCATAAACACTCGGACGTTGACGTTGCGGTTTATTTTTATCCTGGAGAAAGATATCCTGTCCCGTATGAAGAGGAGATTTATTATGATGGAGAGGATGAAATATGGGCGGAGTTAGATCAAATGCTGGGAAAAGAAGTGGAATTGTTGGTGTTAAACCGGGCGGCCGCCGTGGTTTGTGCCAGCGCAACCAGGGGGATTCAATTGGCAGTGAAGGATTGGAATCTCTATTTTGATTACGTGGAAGCCATTTCACGGGATGCAGAAGATTTTATGCAGATGAGAAAAAGAGATTTCCTGGAAAGGTGCGGTGCATGACACAAGAATCTGAAGACAGGTTCATCAGGCATTTAAACTTTTTAGAAGAGGAACTCAAGGATTATACGAAATTCAAAAAATTAACCCGCGAAGAATATTTAAAAAAACGGGATAAAAGAAGAAATGTCGAACGCTGGGTTGAGAATCTCATAAATTCAACCGTTGATATTTGCAGGATGATTCTTAACATTGAGGGGATGGCCGTACCGGATACATATAGAGCAACTGTATCGATGATTTCTACTGTTGGAGGTTTAGAGGAAGTGGGAGCAGATAAATTGTCAAAATGGGTAAGGTTCAGGAATATAGTTGCCCATGAGTACCTGGATATTAAATGGAATTCCATTAAAAAATTTATCGATGAAACGGAAACCCTTTACAAGAATTTTGTTGTGATTATAAAACAATATGTTAAGAGCAAGCAAGAAGCAGAACAGGAAGAGGAGTAAGCAAAGATTTCTTTGCCTGTCACTTTTTTTCTTCGTTGTCACCTCCCTGGGGCAGTTGAGTTGGGGTGTGGTTGTTTCCATGAAAATATGCTATAATGATTTTCACCGATAATAAAGGAGCCGATTACTATGGAGCAAGCAAATTTGAAAGAGGTAAAACTTAAATTACCAGGCATTGTGGTCGAATCCCTGGCAAAAAATGAAATTATCTCTCTACTCCTGGATAAAGCCTTTAATAAATCAGAATACTATTTGACACGCTGCAAAGAGATGGAGTAAAAATATGGGAAACCTTTTGCCGATTTTAAAAGACAGGTTGACGAAAGTAAAGAAGAGACAAAAAACAATTAAATGCCATCGGTTTACGGTTCAAACACCTGCGTGAAGAATTAAAGATTCCCCGGGACAGGATGGCCGGCCAATTGGGGACCTCCCTCGGCAACTATTACAAATACGAATACGGTGAAGTCTTTCCCGGTCTCAATGTTCTAACGTCGCTGGCAGTCAATTTAAATGTTTCATTGGATTGGTTAATCGCCAATAAAGGCCCCATGTTTTACGATGAAAAAACAAAACTGCAGGAGAATGCAGCGTTCGAGCGGGTGAAAGGCGAAGTGGGAGAAATCCTGGCACACATGGAGCA
>WVZO01000124.1:0-13151 GCA_011772425.1 Candidatus Aminicenantota bacterium | reverse complement strand
TCTCCGACGGCCAGGGGGCTCTTTTCGAGAAAACTGCCCCCTGGACCCCCGCAAAAGCTTTTATTTAGATAAATTGGGGACAAACAACAATATTTACGGTTTCTCGTGACCATAGATACGCTTAACCTGTGGGTACTTCCGGGCAAATTCAACGATTCTCTCAAGCGTCTGCTGCGCCTCCTCCATATTCCCGGAATACTTGCCGGGCCCAATACCATTCTCCAACGACCGGTCAAAAAAACACGCATCCCCGGTAATGAAAACAGGGCCCTTATCACTATTCACCAAAAACGACAGGTGACCTACCGAATGCCCCGGAGTAGAAACCGCCCACAAGGACCCATCCCCAAATATGTCCACACTCTTTCCTAACAACGGCATATCCACACCTTCGCTGCAATCAATCTCATAAAGGGGATCAACTCCCTTTAACCATTCACCACTGCGAAAGAGAATGCCTTTTTGTATGTCCAGGTACGGTTCATTCTTGCCGGCTATATAATGGATAGAAGCATCTCTGGGAAGGTCCGCGGCCCCGGCAATATGATCAAAATGCAAATGAGTGAAAAATATTCCTTTTAATGTTACATGTTTGTCCTTTAACCGGGAGGCGATGTCCTGGCCTTTTTCCTGGAAAATGTTACCCATGACAAATCCTGCCAGGATTCCCCGGCAGCGACCGCGGCGTCTCTTTTGATAAGAAGAATCCAACCCGGCATCGATGAGGTAATCCCCGAATTCCCGGTGCCGAAGCCAATGGGCTAGAACCGGAACCCTTATTTTTGGCGGTACATCTTTAATAGCTGCTGCGTTGGGATGAGCCAAGTTAAATGAACCTTCTTTTGAAATAATAGATTCACCGGTCACAAAGGTCTCAACAGTAATAGGACGGGGATTGCTAAAGACGTCATTCCATGTCTGATAAGAGGGCTCTCTTAAAAGAAATGGTTCCCGTTTCATTATCATACCTCTTTTTTAACAAAGCGCAAAGCTCCCTGCGCCCTGCGCCCTGCACCCTGCTCTACGCTACTTCAGCAGGTTCGACGAGATTACCAACCGCATAATCTCACTGGTGCCTTCATAAATTTCTGTTATCTTGGCATCTCTTAAATACCGTTCCGCATCAAATTCTTTGGAATAACCATATCCACCGTGTATTTGTATACATTTGTTGGCACAGAATGATGCGACTTCAGAGGCTTTCAATTTTGCCATGGCAGCTTCCTTGGAATAAGGCAAGCCTTTGTCCTTCATCAATGAAGCCCTGTAATTCAACAACCAGGCTGCTTCATATTCCGTCCACATGTCGGCAATCATCCATTGAATGGCCTGGAAATTGGCAATGGGTTGATCAAATTGCTCCCGCTCTTTGGCATACTTAATGGCATCTTCAATGGAAGCCCTGGCAATCCCCAATGCCTGGGCACCAATCCCCAGCCGTCCCCCGTCTAACGTGACCATTGCCACTTTAAACCCTTTATTTAACTCACCCAACAGGTTGTCTTTGGGAATAGCACAATCTTCAAAAATTAACTCCGTGGTAGACGAGCACGTGATACCCAGCTTGTTTTCATGTTTGCCCACTTTAAATCCCGGTGTCCCTTTTTCCACGATAAAGGCACTGAGTCCCCGGGTCTTTTTACCGGGTTCGGTCTGGGCAAAAACCACAGCGGTTCCTGCTTCTTCACCGTTGGTGGTAAAATTCTTGGTTCCATTTAACACCCATTTGTCGCCCACCAATTTGGCGGTGGATTTGGCTGCCCCGGCATCAGAACCGGAACCGGGCTCGGTCAAGCCAAAACACCCGATTTTTCGACCACTGCACAAATCCGGCAAGTATTTCTTCTTCTGCTCCTCGGTTCCAAACCGATAAATGGGATCAAGGCCCAGGGAAGAATGAGCAGAAACAATAACACCGGTAGAAGCACAATAACGCGAAATCTCCTCCACAGCAATCATATAAGAGACAAAATCCATACCGGCGCCTTCATACTCTGGCGGATAGGCAATGCCCATCAACCCAAGTTCGCCCGCCTTTTTCACGATTTCCTCCGGAAAAATTCCTTTTTCCTGGTTTTCCCGTGCCACAGGTCCGATCTCTTCTTTGGAAAATTTGGCAACCATCTCTTTTAACATCAGTTGTTCTTCAGTTAATAGATAATCCATAACTTTCTCCTTAATTTAGAATAATTTATTTAAATCGCCTATTTCTTTATTTCCGCTCCCGGGAATAAGATTCAAGTTTGCGTATATCCCTGCTCCCTCCCTTATTACGGAACAGCAGATTTTCTCTAATCGTTTGTATATCATTTTTTATTTTAGAAAAATAAGGAGAAAAAGTCAACAGGAATTTAATTTTTTTGTTAATAGAAAAATTATTTTTCCCTGCGGGTCCCCGGGACATGCTTACCTGTATCTTCTCTCATATGATCCCTTTTATCAACAAAAATCCGGCAATTAAGAGAACCGCAAATAAAAGTGCCAGCCAATTAAACCACTTATCAATGAATTTCTTAATGGGCTCTCCAAACTTGTAGATTAAAAATGCCACCAGGAAAAACCGGGCACCCCTGGAAACCGCAGAGGCAATCATAAAGGTGACAAGATTGAGATTAAAGGCGCCAGATGAGATGGTAAATACTTTATAAGGAATGGGAGTGAATCCGGCGGTGAAGACAATCCAGAAGCCATAATCCCAGTATTGTTTTTGCATTTTCCAGAAGAGGGATTCGGAGAACCCCGGGATGTTTTTAAAGAAAAATTGGGCAAGGGAAGAAGGGACTTGTGGTGCGTCCCACCATAAATAGTGCCCGATAAAATACCCAAATGCACCGCCAAGGATGGAACCCGCAGAGACTACCAGGACCAGGCGAAACCATTTACTTTGGTATCCCAATACCAGTGGGATCAATAATATATCCGGCGGTACTGGGAAAAAACTGCTTTCTGCAAAGGCCAATATAAACAATGCATACTGTGCGGAAGGTTTCTCTGCCCAACTGAGTACCCAATCGTAAAGTTTCCGGAAGGGTTTAAGTTTCATTAAAGGCCTCGATTAGTTTTTTCATTTCTTCCACATCATTCAGGTCGTATTTCAAGATACTGAGAGCAATATCACCATTAACCACAGCGTGAAGGTCTGTGCCGTTATCGCCGATGTTGACAGGAGTACCGGTGCCGATCCAGTAATATTTTCGTCCCCGGGGGTCCACTCGTTCCACGATAGTGGGTTTGTACCGCTTTAAACCCAGGGGAGTCACCTTTATTTTACTTTTACTGCTAACATTGGGTGGTATGTTAAGGTTGTAAACCACGTTTGTATTGTTGAGGGGCAGGAGTTTCTCCAACACCTGGCCGGTGATACGGGCACCGGTTTCAAAATCCAGTGGTTCACCTTGAGGATCATTTGTATGGGTATTCGTTTTATCCGCCACTAGCGAGACCGCCAGCGAAGGAATACCATATATATGGCCGATAAAGGCAGCGGCAACCGTGCCTGAGAAAAAGACATCTTCGCAAAGATTCTCACCCTCGTTCATGCCGGAAATAATAAAATCCGGCCGTTTGGGCATAATGCTCTGGAGAGCAATATTGATGCAATCGCTGGGTGTACCATCAACGGCATACTCTTTTTTGCCTAACTGGGTTAACCGCAGCGGTTGATTGATAGTCAAGCACATACTGATGCCACTGCGTTCCCGGTCAGGCGCCACAACGTAAACATCGTAATTAGTGGAGAAAAAGTTCTTAAGATGCTGGAGACCAGGGGACAAAACCCCATCATCATTGGTTAATAAGAGTGTCTTCATAGTTAATCTTTATATGTAGAAAAGTAGGATGGTCGGGACGAGTGGATTTGAACCACCGACCACACGCACCCCAAGCGTGTACGCTACCAGACTGCGCTACGCCCCGACAAAAATTCGTTTTCGTTAACTTATTATTTATCATTTTTATCAAGAATTGTCAATATCTCTTGTAAATTCTGCCGAATTATTCTTAATTTATCACGAAAATCCCGCGGGATCTGCTTTAATTCTACCGCACCTACTGAATTTGCACCTTCATTGCCACCAGCACCCGGTACATTGGCAGCGTTTACACCCCACCCTTCACCTTCCTGTTTGATCTTTTCTTTTACTTTTGATTTTTCGATTCTCTCCACCACCATCCAATGTTTGATCTTTAGAATCAACTCCACATCTTTCCTGGAATAAAATTTCTCCCCGGTTGGGTTGACCGTGGGTACAAAGCCGCCGAATTCTTTTTCCCAATAATCCAGCACTCGCCCCTCCAGTTTGGTGAGCTTAATGACCTCATTTCGTTTGAAAGTCAGCTTATCCGGTATATTTATATTCATTTCAATCAACCATTAACCATAGGAACTCTTTCCGTTTTTAGAATCATAGCATAAATTGCTCAAATTATCCACATCTTGCAAAAACCTGGGAATTTATTTAAAATAAACCCGTGAAAATCCGTGTAAATCTGTGGCGAAAAAAAAGGAGAAAACCATGATTGTAAAAAAATACCATGAAGTGGAAAAATTGGCAGTCAATGAAGAAGGGGCCAAGAACACCTCCATTCGCTGGTTAGTGGGTAAAGATGCTGATGCACCTAATTTCTTTTTAAGGCAGCTGGAGGTTGAACCCGGTGGTCACACCCCTTTTCACAATCACCCCTGGGAGCATGAAGTTTATGTATTGGAGGGCCGTGGTCAAATCAACACAAGAGGTGAATCCAAGCCCCTGGAAAAAGGGTCTTTTGGCCTGGTGATGCCGGGGGAGGAGCATCAATTTGAAAATACCGGGGACACGCCCTTTACGTTTCTTTGCATCATCCCGGATCCCGACAAAGCAAAGTGAGAATTGTGGCCTAGCGAACTAAGGGCTATTCTCACCTTTTTTTCTTTTAAAATAACTGGATATGTATAACCGCAAGCCAACAACAGCTATTAAATAGAGACCAATAATCACCATGTGCCACAGGATATTGGCGTGTTTAAAAAACAGGACAATCAAAAAAGGAAAAACCACCGCAACAGCAATATAGATATAGTAGACGGTTTGATTTCTTTCTTTGGTGAGAATAATGACCGCGCTCCAGGCCATGGCAGTAAAAAAAACCAACAGGCCGGTAATAAAATCTTCAGACCCCGGTGAAGGCCGATAGAGTAGAATATAAAAAAGAAATGAAAACAATGCGAAAAGCAGCGGCCAAAAATAAATCATTCGTTTTTTCATTTTTCTCTACCAAACAAAGGATTTATTTTAATCTTATGGGTACTAGATGTCAACAATCGATTGACATTTGATGTGGATTTATATATCATAAGATTTATTTAAAAATTAAACATCGGAGTATTTATCATGAATATGAAAGGCGAAACCTTCATTCAAAAAATTTTCGGTCGTGACCTCCAGACTCCCGGTAAAGTGTCAATATCCACCGAATTGGTTGCCGGTTTAACCACGTTTTTAACCATGGCATACATCATTACGGTCAATGCGAGTATTTTATCAAAAGCATTTGAAGGTACAGAATTGGATCGAAATATGGTTAACATTGCCTTAATCACAATCACCTGCCTGGTTTCCGGAGTTGTAACCGTTGTAACTGGAATTCTCTCTAATACGCCGATTGCCATGGCCCCGGGTATGGGATTAAATGCTATTTTTGTTTCCATCGTTCTTGCCAACGAATACATCGACTGGAAGATTGCCCTGGGTATTGTTTTTATTGCCGGATTTGTTTTCCTCTTCCTTACCCTGGCTGGGTTAAGGAAAAAATTAGTGGAAGCGATCCCCCCGGAACTTTTATATGCCATTGCGGTGGGTATCGGCATTTTTATTGCCTTTATAGGACTTCGAAATTTGGGCCTTGTGGTCGGTGATCCGAATTCATTGGTTAAAGGAGGCGCACTAACCAAAACCGTTTTGATTGGTCTGGCCGGGTTGTTAACCATGATAGTCATGGAAATCCTGAAAATCAGGGGTTCCCTGTTGATTGGCATTTTTTTAGCCACCTTATTGTCTATCATCCTGGGAGAAACCGCTTTGCCCAAAGAGGTGGTATCGTTCAAAGTCAATATGAAACCGATTTTCGGAGGATTGGACATCCTGGGTGCATTAAAGCTCAGCCTCATTGCTCCTATATTTACCATGATGTTTATCGATATGTTTGACAGTGTTGGTTCGCTGCTGGGTTTGGCCCGTGAGGCTGATATGGTGGATAAAGAAGGCAAATTCCCCAAGTTGGGCAAGTTGTTAACTATTGATGCCTGCGGTACCATGTTCGGTTCAGTGTGTGGAACCTCTCCTGCCACCACCTACATCGAATCTGCCGCCGGGATTGCCAGCGGCGGCCGCACCGGCCTGACATCTATCACCACCGGCCTGCTCTTTCTCCTGGCCATCATTTTCGTACCGGTACTGGCCATTGTCCCTCCATATGCCACGGCTCCGGCATTGATCATGGTGGGATTCTTTATGATGAAAAACATTGTGAATATCGATTTCAAAAACCTGGAAATCGGCTTCCCGTCCTTCCTCATCATTATCATGATCGCACTGAGTTACAGCATCAGTACGGGACTGGCATTCGGATTCTTATCCTTTACCCTGATCAAACTGTTCCGGGGAAAGTTCAAGGAAGTTAAAGGCGCGCTTTGGGTTATTAATATCCTGTGTCTGCTGTTTCTTATCGTGGAGACATTAAATTATATAGCAGCTCTCAAGAAAGAAGCTATTATCTTATTCTTGAAACATTTCATGTCATTCATTTAGAGCACTATCATAGGGGATATAATAAAAATTCTCCCTGGGAATAGATAATATCCTGCCCTTCATAGGTATTATAGGTACCTTTCTGCTCAAACTATAGTTTATTAGTGCGATTTCCAACGTTTTTAGCACACATTTAGTAAACTGAAGTGGAGGGCGGCCCTAAAAAATCCACTTCCCAGTCAGTCAAAGAACTATAAAGACCACCCAGTGAATTATTACTGATTGAAAATAAAATGTCAAGTGGCACACCAGAAAAAGGAAAAAGGTGACAGCCAAGAAATATCCACATTGGTATAAAAAATAGGCCGGCGGGAGGTGCCCCACCGGCCATGATATTTGGAGAACCACAAAACTTAAAGCTCCATGTTTTACGCGGCTTTATCTTCAATCCATTTTTGATCCGGATTATAAAAAACTGTCCATTGGGCCTTTACCCCTTCTTTCCAGGATTTACGCTTGTATTGCTTTTGAAATGCTATTCTTGCATTTCTAGCCGTCCTATAGTAAGAATCCTTTAAAACCGTTCCTTTGTGGAGCACTATTAACCGAAATTGATTATTATCATGCAGGATATAAACACAATCGATAAAATAATAGGCAGAATTGATTAACAGAGAGACCAAAGGCCCTTTATTATCGGCATTTTTTTTATTAGACATTTTTTTTTACCTCTCCACACTTGATTTTTTTGCAAAATGTGGTACAATAATACCCGAACAAAATTTCTCCAAAAACAAAGAATTTTGCATATCTGAACATAAATGGATTATAAAGCACATTTCAGGAGATGTCAAGATGAAAAAGAAAATTTTTGACGATAAACTATCAAAAGCAATTGGTGAAAGGGTTTCCAAGCTAAGAAAAAGTACAGGTATGAATCAAGACGAGGTAATAAAAGTCTTGCAGATCGACCGCTCTACGTATTCAAAAATTGAAACCGGACAGATTATGGTAGGGTCGAAATACGTTATAAGGCTTGCTGAATTTTTCGGAGTATCAACTGACTTTATCCTGTCCGGGAAAACCACCCTAAACCTGCCGGACTTTGGAAAATACATTGAAGATGTAACCGATCTGCTGAAGTTCATGCTTGAGAATCCATCATATATGCATCATGTCCTCAGCGACTTTTATGCAAAACTAGAAGTCACAGAAAGACAGAAAGGAAAGGCTTTAATAATGGAAAAGGAGTAATAACCTATGGAAAAGAAAAAGCTGCTTGACGAAATAGAGCATCTTTTAAATGTTCCGAATTTCTTCAAATCAATTCTTCACAAACTAGAAGAACTAAAAGACATATATAAGGATGATATCAAAGCATATGAAGAAATAACGGGCCTTATTGAGGAAAAAAAGAACTCCCCTTCATTTAATTGCCAACAATTTGAGATCACCCGCAAAGGGAAACAATGGAAACCCTCAATTGATATACCGCAGCAGTTAGTTGACTATTTGGTTAAATCTGAAATTGAACCGGGACTGACAAAAATGGACAGGGGGATTAAATTTCCGGGTTTACCTGGTAAATATAATATAAGCTTTGAAAAGAAAAACAGCAGCCATATTACCGGCACAATTCAAGTTGATGCCCCCCCTGGTGGTCATTTGAAAGTACTGAAAGAAGAGCAACCAAAAGACGATTTAAAGGAATTCCTCTACTATCTATCATCAGATCAATTCCTTTACGAATTTGTAATGAAACAATTTCACATGAAGTGGAAACCGATTGTTGATAAAAGAGAGGAAATCACCGCAAAGTAACTTCCTGGATATCGTCAATTGAAAAAGTCACATACGTATCTACCTTGATTTGTTCATCCATCTGTAATGATGTCTCATACATCTCTGTACTCAGACAGATGACTTTTTTACCGGCCGATATTAAGTGGGAGAGTAAATTGATACAATCTACCTCAAATTGCTTTGACTCTCTCTTAAAAAAGTCATTGATGACAATAAGCTGCCGATCTGCTGCTGTTTTTACGGCAGCGTATATTTTTAAGATCAGTTCATCTGATTTTTTCTTTTCGGCGGTATCGATATCAATCCCCATAATCCCCAGGTTTTCACGGGCTCTTTTTTCGTCTACTCCCGCAACCCGGGAAAGGTGTCTAAGAAGTTCAACCGGCTTAATCCCATTAAATTTAAAATCATCCGGGTTGACTTTTTCAAGACAAACCGCATCCTTTTGCTCATAGTGATTGATAATTTCCTCCTTTACCTGGTTACATCTGCAAAGAACAAAAACCGTATTTTTACCCTCTTCAAAATCGATATCAATATCAATCCCTTTGCTTTCTCTTTTCAGCCTGTTTAAATGGAGCCTGCAAGCCCAAAAGAGAAACCCTATAATAAGCAAAACCGTTACACCTATGCCTAAACCAAATCCATAGGGTAACCGGCTTTTTGCCATGAATTCGTTTTCATTTCCTTTTATGAAGTTCTGAACATCGCCCCCTTTCCATTCATTAAGTCTTTCTTTTACGTAAAATTTAAGAAATTCCTTTTTCATTTTCAAATTGAATGAATGGAAGTCGATAAGATTTAAAAAGCCGGCGCTGCTCATTTCCTTTCTTAACGACAAATAAAACATGGTAGGGAAAAGAGAAGAAATGATTTGATTTGTCTTTATGCTCTTTAATTGACTTAATTTCAAATTATTTTCACGCTTAAAAATTTCCTCAAATTCATTTGCTACGACTTCATCAATTCTCTTAATAAATTCTTTTGTGGGTTTATCACCGGGTTTAAAAATTCCAAATTCTTCAAACAATCGTCTTTCCACCTTAGTATAAATTTTTATATTTGTTAGTTCAAAATTAAAGAGAGATTCAATATTACTGGCTGCTGACAATTGGGTTATTTTTTCGATTGTCCAGGGGATAAAAAAGACGGCTCCAAAATACACAGTAACCAAAACCACCAAAGCAGTATATTTTTCTTTTATCGCACCTACAACCATACCGATCAGAAATAAGAATAAAAATAGAAGGCTGGCAACTAAGATAAACAATAAAAATATGGCGTTGATACGTATCCCATGTATGATGCTCAAAATGAAAGATAGTAAAACCAGCAATCCCAAAATTAAATTTATAAAAATTATCCGCGCTATAATTAAATCAGTAAAAAGCCTCTTATGGCTGTGAAACCCACAGTGAAATTTTAAAAAATCTCTCTTACGAACCACAGTAAATCCGGCTGCAAGTGAAAAAAAACAACCTACCAAAAAAAGAATACCGGAAAAATCCATTAAACCAACCGATTCATTAAAATATTTCCCTTTTTTTGGTTCATATATTTTCAGCTGTTCAGCTGCATTTATATTTGAAAGTAAAACACCATTCATGCTGTCAGCAAAAAAAATGCTTACCGGTGAAGGAATAAACAAAAACCGGAACCCAAACGTGCCGTATTGTACAACCACATGATACTGTTTTACCTTCTCTTTTTCAGCTTCCTTTAATATTTCTTTTTCTTTTAAAAAGGAGTTATGACTAATTATTGCGATTTCAACAACCACCAAAATGACCAGTGATAGTAAAAAAAATACCATTAAGTTGCGCTTGCAGATTAACCTTTTAAACTCAAAAGTTAAAATCTTCCCAAATGGTTTAATCATCTTAATTCGTAAAAAACCTCCGTTAAATATTGCCCGAAAAGTTGCAATTCAGAATACCTTTGATTGATTCGCCATAGTTCGGGTATTTCCGGGACCTTTTCACTATCTACAATTGGTTTAAGGCTCCTGATTCGCTCAAAAAGGTAGTCAAGGTCTTCATAAAATAGATTATAGGCGCCTCTAACATCTCCATTTGATAAAAGCTTTTTCACCTTGTCAAATATAACCGCATTTAAGCTTCGCTCGCTCTGCAATGTATCATAATCAAACGTCCTTAATTTATCTATAACCTCTTCATTATAGGGGGTGATGGCTGCCAGGTTTTTTAATTGGTAATAGGTTATCCTTGCTTGATCAATGTTATCAATGGCGCGGTTAAGGACTTTTTGAAGTTCAAAAAAATCTAGGCTCGATATTTCGGAAATTTCAATCAAGTTCAAAAATAACAGCATGTCAGCATGAGATTTCAAGAAAAATCCGGTCCCCTTACTGATCAGATAGCCCAATGACCCCTCTGCTTTCGGTAAAGATATTGAGTTTTCACCGTCTGGAGTGTTGGGGATAAACGCTGTGTCTGTGGTATTCGCAGCGAAAAAAGCATATATGCTTAACGTGAAAAGGATGGAAAGGATTGATACTATTATTGTTTTTCTAATCATTATATGTTCCTCCTCTGTTGACAGTCTCGCGGTGGCTGAATTTCAACAGCCACCAACAACGTTTTAGCACTCATTCCCTCGCTCCTTTTGTGGTGTTTCCCGGCGAAGGTAAAAGCCGCTGCCGGTTGGTACTTTGTGTAAAACAGATGCGAACGGAATTGAAGCCAACGAAGAGAAATGTCATGAAAATGTCACAAAGCATCCCTATATTTATACCACACATGCTGAAAGAAGTCAACAAAAATACAACCCAAAAAATAAGTTTTTTTGAAATCAAACCTTTGGAGGAATCGCTGGTGCTAGAGCTCACCGTTCACAACAGGGAATCGATTTATCAAACTATTACTACCGAGTAACTGTTTTAGCGGCGGCAGGCATGAAAGGCATAGTTGTAACGAAGCTTTCCTACGCGGCACCGGAGCTTTCCAGTGCAACAACAATATTTTCCGTCACGGAAATAAATTATCTTCAATATTAGCGAAAACTTCCCAATATTCCATTATTCCCTGTCTGAAGGAAAAGGGAACAGTCGAAAAAACCACGAAAAAACCAGGAAAGAATTTCTTTTCTGGAATTTTTATCCTCCCAACTTCTTCTCTTCTCCGCTTCCTCGCTTCCTCTTGCCAACTGCCAACTGCCAACTGCCAACTGCCAACTTGATTTTTTAGTGGCATTCCTGACTGTCCCCGTTTTTATATACGTGTACGTGGATGAAGAGGTTGGGGTAATCACGCCACTTCAACCACTCATCCACACACCTTTAGGTCCTGGTAATCGGAAACTGATGAAACCTACAGCATTGAATTAATGAATTAAAAAACTTTTTTCTTCCTTTTATAAAAAATATTTATGCAATATAATATGGGCAGTGTCAAATTTAATTGAAAATGACATGAACGTAAGATTCTTGTATGGAACACGGATAAATGTGTGGAAGAACCTTAAACGGAAGGCCCAGCCCGGGCCAGGAGGTTAAAAATGAACAGAAAACTTAACGCTTTAATATGGATCATCATTGTTATATCAACCGCTGCGTTGTACGGGGATTTGCAACATGCGGTTGACCCCAGGGGAAAAATAGAAAACCTAGTCGGTGAAGGGGATTTTGTTTGGGACATGGACGAACAGAAATTTGCCGATTGCGTAAAAGAGGGTAAGGAAACGGGACGGGATTTTACGATACGTGAGATCAGGTGGAAAGTAACAGGGGGAGACCAGGACTGGGTTTTTACCAGGATAACACGGATGGGGGATGATAATGAACCCACGATAAAGAGAGAGCGATTCTGGATTACCATCCTTAAGGTCGATGGGGTATGGGTCACCAGGACGAAATATCGGTACAGGGAGAGGAATTACAAAGAGGGTGACACCGATGAAGTAGGGGAAAAGGATAAGGGGAGAAAATTCACTGCACATTGTAGGATAACCAGTAAAAAAATAATACTGACCTTAACCAAAAAGAAGCAGGGATACATATTCAGGATAACAAAAAAGGACGGGTTAATACAGGTAAACCTTATAACGATGCATGATTTAAGGGATTGGACCATGAGCTACAAGAAGCTGTAATAGCAAAATCGGCATGCCAGGGTGATGCGGAATATTACCACGTTGACGGGGTCGTTGACGTTTGACGGGGTTGACGTTGACGGTTGACGGGGTCGCATCTTGCTGTGCAATATATTTGATGATATAATTTTTCCATGGCACTCGCCCCCTATTAGAGAAGATATTGCAGAAGGAGATGGCTTCAGGTAAGCCAGAAGATGAGATCATTTACATGGTCTATTATGAGTTTGATTTTACGATGAAAGAGGTTGGAGATTTTCTGGGGGTGCATTATTCAACTGTGAGTCGGTTGTCAAAAAGCATGAAGGCACGAAAAAGATGAAAAACAGAAAGACTAAAATATTGCACTGCAAGATCAGACCCCGGAAGACGGAACTTTTTTTTGACTGACACCTTTTTTTCATCATAGTGATTACTTTTTTTAAAGAACAATTGGCAGCGTGAAAAATTCCCAACCGGATGATGTAAAAGTGACCGATTGTTAAATAAAAAAACTTGGACGCAATATCAAAA
>WVZO01000296.1 GCA_011772425.1 Candidatus Aminicenantota bacterium | reverse complement strand
AATCGGCTATTTTCGATTGAAGGGATTCTTTTTTATAAAAAATGCTTCTTTCAGAGTTATATTTATCGTTGGTAAATTCAACAGCGATGGTTCCGTCTTCTTCATCTTTCAAAAAGATGTTTCGTAATGCTTCCATACCGCTGCGCCCGATCTCTTCACTTGACAGGTGATCAATACGATTGGTATAGAACCACTCCACTGCGTCGGTAATACTGCTTTTTCCCGAACCGTTTTCGCCGTAAAGGAGTAGAGAGTTCTTGTCCAGCTTAAGGTTCAGTTCTTCCCTGATGCCTCTTAAACCTTTGATTTTAAGGGATTTGATTTTAGTCATTGCCGGCTCCCTCTCGCAAGGCTGCCAATGCATTGGACAGGTTGGTATGGGTTAATTTGCCGTCGTCGTATAATTTTTTTATTGCCGCCGCCACCTGGGGGTCCACGTCTTCGATCTCTCCCACACCCTTAAAGAAATCGTCCAATATTTCTTTCCCGCTTTTAATCTCGTTATCCATTTTTTGCTCCTATTTTTCAAAGTACGGCCAATCGATTTCCAGTTTAACGGTCAGATCGCTTTTTAGAATCTCAAAACCGGTTTTATTGTTGCAAATAGGATACACGCCGTAATGGTTAACAAAATCCAGGATGAAGTAACTTTCTAGGTCTTCGATTCTATGTTCCCAGAATTTTTTCAGCATCTCAAAATTGATATAGGTAAAGTAGAGGGGTTCCACTTTCCTGTAATTGACTAGGCCGGGGTTCCCGGATTTTCCATCGAAATGATCGGAAAGCCGTTTACCGATGCTGTTGGTTTTTTTCTCACTCATGCCGATATAGATCAACCGGGATTTTTTGAAGGGGTATTGAATCTCAGTTTTAGGAAGAAATATGAAATATAATCCCATAATACCGCCCAGGGGCTTTATATTTCCCGGTTCAAAAACCTTTGGCTCATCGAAAAAGATTTTGATTGTTTTCATATTCTTATTTTAACCACATTCGAGTTGCACTTCAAGACTTTTTTGCCTGCCGTTTTTTCCCCTTCTTAAATTTGTATTCTATCTCTAATATGTTTACATAATTGATCTAAAAGCAATTCAATTTCAGCCTTACGTTTTTCTAATTCTTCATATTTTTTTTGTTCATCTCTTAAAATTATTTCAGCAGAATACCCTTCGTAAGAAAAAGTAAGGATTTTATCTGCAATTTCATAGATGTCTTGATAGTAAAAGGGCTTATTGTACTCGACAGTTTCAAGAAAGCTGTTATAGCGATCTATTAGAATCGTTAATTTTTCTTTTTTACGTTCTTCTGATGTTTTAGCGGGGTCAACAAATTCACTAAATCTGAATAAATCATCAACCGCTAATTTTAATCCTGCGGCTTCCTTCCATAAACCTTTATAAATTTCAAATTCCTTATCAAATTTTAATTGATGAATATATTTTTCTTTTTCTAAATTAGTCTTTATAGATTCAATTTCTTTTGAACTTTCTTTTTTATTTTTTAAGATAAGACGTTGCTGAAAGTAGTTCCAAATTAAAGAGATAATTGCTAGAATTACTGGGATAATTGCTACTAAGATTCCTTGTTTCATTAAGCCTCCTAAATTTCATTATACAACAATTTTCAAAATTCTCAAAGCTTTAAAAGTCTTTGGGACTAAAAAGGGGATCATGCAAAAAAATATCAAAACGTACAGGGAGGGAACTGAATCGTTGTTTGAAAAGTTGAAAATATTTTAGCGACTTCTCAGCAGAATATTTGTCTCTATTCACCAATTCATTCTCTTATGGGCATTCTGATAAAATTTTCATCTTAACAGACTTATCTTTCAATATATCGAGAAAAGCGGATTTGCTTTCAGCTTCAATGAATATGTTTTCTCCCTGTATTCCCCAATTCATCATATGATGCAGCGCTACTTCATATGTTATTCTTACCCGTTTCATGGGAATGTTTTACCACGAAGAATTCAACTTTTCAAACACCGATGTTAACTAACGAGTTAACTAATGAGTCAACTAATTTTTGACATCTAACCTAAATCACAGCAAACCCGGTATGCTTACGAAGATGCTCCGGCTGAAAACCAATGCCTTGTTGCCTGTTCTCTTTTTTTCAGCGCAAAAAATCGTTCCCACAGCAGCAGAAATCATTCACACTGTGGCAAATATGACTCACATAGTGATAGAAGTCGTTCCCACGGCGATGGAAATGGCTGACACAATGATAGAAATCGTTCCAACACCGATGGAAATGGCTGACACAGTGATAGAAATCATTCCCACAACGATAGAAATGGTTCCTACATTGATAGAAATGGCTCACACAGTGATAGAAATCATTCCCACAGCGATAGAGATGGCTCACACAACGATAGAAATGGCCGGCACAGTGATAGAAATCATTCCCACATTGATAGAAATGACTCACACAACGATAGAAATCATTCACACAACCATAGAAATCACTGCCGCAGCAGAAGAAATGGCTTACACAACGAAAAAAATGATTCCCACAAACTAAGAAATCAATCACACGACGGCAAAAGCCGTTATTGAAGAGATTTTAACCGTTAAATGAAGAGTGATTTTCTGACTGCCCCCTTTATGCTTCAAATAAATGTCAGACTTCTTCTTCAGACTTATGGATTCTTATTCTATTTTGTTCAACCACCCATAATTGATTCTTTATAGTATTTGTTTTAAGCAAATGTAATAATTGAAAGATTAATTTTTTCAAGTCCCTTAAAGTCACCCTTTTTCTGGATCTTAAGATAACGATACCTGGAGAATTATAAGGAGGGAAGCGTATAACATCAGAAAAATCGAGATCAAGGGTCACAAGACATCTCCCTTCTTTCTTGCACACTTCAAACAAGTTCTTGTCTGAAATCCCCTGTAAATTTTCATGTCTAACGGTTTCGGTATTACACCCGGAATCCAAAAAAACTTTTTGTAACTGCGTCCCAAAGTGTTCATCTAGCTTAAACTTTATCATGTTTCTACGAGGCTTTCACTTCAACAAATCTTTCCCTGGACATTTCTGCGCCGTAGGCTATAGCGGCCCTGATATCCTCAAGAGTAAGGGTAGGATATTCATCCAATATTTCTTCAAAGGACATACCATCAGCCAGGAAATCAAGAATCAACGATACCCATATTCGTGTTCCTTTGATACAAGGCTTACCAAAGCAAACATTCGGGTCTACTGATATCCGATCAAGCAGTTTTTTCACGACTTCACCTCCTGGTTCAATTTATAAACCATTTTGTACTTTTTTTCAACTCCTCTCTGGGTTTATTTTTACACAGGGAAGCACTTACAGCGATTTTCTGACTGCCCTTATATTTCTCCGCGGCCTTTCTGTGCAGTTGCACAGCCCTTTCGTGCAGATGAATTCGTGCAGATGCACGAGGTTCTCATGCAGGTGAATATATTCTTCGTACAGATGAACGAGGCTTCTGTGCAGGTGAATTTTCTTTCCGTGCAGGTGCACGAGGTTCTCGTGCAGGTGAATTTACTCTTCCCGCAGGTACGGGAGGAGTTCCCGCAAGTGCGGGAGGTGTTCCCGCAGGTACGGGAAGAGTTCCTGCAGGTGCGGGAGGTATTCCCGTAGGTGCGGGAGGAGGTCCTGTTTGTGCAGGAGGATGCGGATGTGCAAGCGGATGCAGAAAATTACCCTGTATTTTCTGCAAGCTTTGCAGAAAATTACCTTGTATTTTCTGCGAACTTTGTGTATAATTACCTTGTATTTTCTGCAAGGAGTAATAAAAAATGCCTTATCTAAAAAGGGATATCGATGATTTACTGGTATCATGGAAAAACCGGGACCACCGCTGGCCCCTTCTCATCCGCGGCGCCAGACAGGTAGGCAAATCTTATACTATCACTGAATTCGGAGAAAAAGAATTTGAAAACCAGGTAAAAATTAATTTTGAACAACACCCCAAATACAAAGCCTGTTTTGATACCCTGGACCCTAAACAAATCATCGAAAACATTTCAATGCTCTACAAAACAGATATGAAACCCGGCAAAACCCTTCTTTTCCTGGACGAAATCCAGGATTGCCCAAACGCAATAACCGCCTTGAGATATTTTTATGAACAGATGCCTGAACTGCATGTGATTGGCGCGGGATCATTACTGGAATTTGCTCTTTCTGAAGAAGACTTCAAAATGCCGGTGGGCAGAGTTCAATATTTATACATGAAACCCCTTTCCTTCGGGGAATTCCTCCATGCATTGGGAGAAAATAAATTACTGGAAATGATGGAAAATCTCACTTGGGAAAAAACACCCAACCCCGTCATTCACCAACATCTACTATCCCTGGTAAAAAAATACTCCATTGTCGGAGGTCTGCCCATGGTAGTTGTTGAATATGTTTCCAGCGGCAACCTGGGCCAATGCCATGAAATACAAACCATAATTATCCAGACATACAGGGATGACTTTGGAAAATACGCCAGTAAAGTTAAACACAGGTACCTCCGCAAGATCTTTTATGCAGTTCCCAAAATGGTAGGGAGAAAGTTTAAATATTCCCAGGTAGATGACAGCATTCAATCCCGGGAGCTTAAAGAGGCACTTGAATTCTTAGAAAAAGCAGGTGTGGTTTACCGGGTTAAACAAACCAGCGGCGAAGGTCTTCCTCTTGAATCCAATGCCAATGAGCGTCATTTTAAGACGATTTTCCTGGATATCGGTTTAATGCAACATCTTTGCGGTTTAACCAGTGAAACCCTGATGGAGGAAGATTTTATCCAGGTAAATGCCGGTGCGGTGGCAGAGCAATTTGTTGGACAGGAACTCATGGCATACCATGATCCACTTAAAGAGCCATCTTTATATTATTGGGCCAGGGAAGCACGCAGCAGCAACGCTGAAGTAGACTATCTAACCCCCTATCGGAAATATGCGCTGCCAGTAGAAGTCAAAGCAGGAAAAACCGGTACTCTGCGCAGTATGCATCTTTTTCTTGAGAAATATCCCGCACCGTTAGGGATAAGGATTTCCCGGATTCCATTAAATAATACTCTGCCAATTATTTCAGTCCCCTTTTATGCGATTAAAAAAATCCCTCAATTGATAAATGATTTAAGTTGATTTTTTTTCTAAACCACGAAGGTACGAAAGAGCCTCTTACCTCTTTCCCTCAAAATACAAGCGAATACCATGATGATAACTTTTGCCCTGGGGATAATACGTTGCCTCCGTGGGATCAAAATAAAGGACGTTCTGACGCACCATATCCCGCAGCAACTTTTCCTCTTCCACATTAATTTTCTCTTTAGACAAGGCATCGCTGCCTATAAAACGGCGAAGCAGCTTCTCTACTTCCTTCTGCTCCGGTTTTACCACATAATCAACAATCAAACTGCGAATTTTCTTTTTATACAATAAAAGAACCTCTTCCAGAGGCGTATGAAACACTTGCGATAATATGTCCTGGATCTCCCACATACTGCCGCCCACGGTCTCCCATATCTTTTCTGCATCTTCTTTCATGGGTGTATTATAATACCTGGCAATCTTTTTTTCAATAACCGGGATTCACTCCATTACCCTGGAAAAGAAACCACCAGGTTGACAATTTTTACTTTTTAACACATTATTCTAACTGAGATAGATAGGAGGTAAGACATGAAGATGAAGGCAGGATTAATTCTTACCGGCAGTGGGGCACTTATATATCTAACTTCCCATAAAAAATTTATGGATGACAGCCTGATCAAAAAATTCGAAGCAAAGGGGATTACAAAATTTATCGCTTATGAAATCCCGGCTGAAGAGGCAAGAAAAAGATATGGTAAGCATTTTGATTTGGTGATACAGGATTTGCACGAAACCGATGATTTACGCATCCTGGACTACGAAGGCTGCCGGGCATTCCAGATGTTTTCCTTCAAAGAACTGGGCGAACCTATTACCTATGAAAAACTAGAGGCATAATTTATACCTTAATTACTTAAAAATGCCCCTGTTTCTTGATTCTTTTTAATGCCTGCGGTATTCTCTTTATATGAAACGAAATAAACAGCAATTAAGAAACATACTCAACCAGCTCGACGGCAAAAGCTACAAAGCCTACCAGGATATCAAAGGCCAGTTTGAATTCGATCATTTCACTGTCATAGTAGATCATGTACAGGGAGATCCCTTTGCTAAACCCAGCCGCATCAGGGTCCGGGTAAGCCAAAGAATCGCACAATTTCCCGGTGATACATTTCAAAATCGCAGCCGGGAGATTGGTTTACGGGATTTCCTGGCCCGCTGTTTCTATCAAGCAGCTAAAAGACATACCAGGGGAAACAGGGGAACCGGGCAAAGCGGTTCCATTCGCATGGAAAAACCAGGGCAGGAAATCCTGGAACGAAGTTCAGTAATTATCAACAACGATTTTGTCGAAGGGCGTTTTGTTATGGGACTTCCAGCGTTTGGCCGGCGCATTGCCGGTCAACATGCCATTGCTATGTTTTTTAACGAATTGCCTGCCATTGTGACCCATTCCCTTATCTACAAAAATCTCAATCAAAACACCCTGTATAAACATATTGAAACATGCGAAGACGCAGATGCTCTCCGGGAAAAACTGGAAGAACAACAAATTGTTTCATTTATTGCCGATGGCTCGATTCTTCCCAGGGCCAGCGGTGTTGACCCCCGGCCATTGACAGGCGGAAATGTAGTCCCCTTTCAATCGCCGGACAGTTACAGGTTAGAAGTTGAACTTCCCAACAAAGGTAAAATCACCGGCATGGGCATTCCCCAGGGCATTACCCTGGTTGTGGGCGGCGGGTATCATGGCAAATCTACCCTGTTAAAAGCAATCGAAAATGGCGTCTATAACCATATTCCCGGTGACGGTAGAGAATTTGTGGTGACCAATCCCGGTGCTGTTAAAATCAGGGCCATGGATGGACGTAATATCGAAAAGGTAGATATTTCTCCTTTTATTAACAATCTTCCCTTTGAAGAGGATACCACGGCATTTTCAACGGAAAACGCCAGCGGCAGCACCTCCCAGGCTGCCAATATCATTGAAGCCCTGGAAATAGGGGCAGCACTCCTGCTGATAGACGAAGATACGTCTGCCACCAATTTCATGATCCGGGACCACCGCATGCAAGAGTTGGTTTCAAAGGATAAAGAACCCATCACGCCTTTTATCGATAAAGCACGGCAGTTGTTTGAAGAGTTTAAGGTTTCCACTATCCTGGTGATTGGCGGTTCCGGCGACTATTTCTCTGTAGCAGACAACGTGATCGGTATGAAAGATTATCTACCGGTAGATATGAGCCACGCTGCCCACGATATTGCTGAAAAATACAAAACAGAGAGAAAACCGGAAGGGGGTGAGTCATTTGGCACTGTTACTTCCAGGTCCCCGGTAAAAGAGAGCCTGGACCCTTCCCGCGGGCGAAAAGCAGTAAAGATAGCAGCCAAAGGTCTTCACTCCATTAGTTTCGGTACATATACCATAGATATTTCAGATTTGGAACAAATGGTAGACATGGGACAAACCAAAGCGATTGCGGATGCCATTTACTATTCCACCCGCTTCATGAACGAAAACCGTACCTTGAACGAAATTGCAGAAAAGGTCCTTATGGACATCCATGAAAAAGGTTTTGATATACTGGACCGGATTCCTTCGGGCGAGTATGTGGCGTTCAGAAAATTCGAACTGGCTGGAGCCATCAACAGGCTGCGATCCATCCGGATGAAACAGAAGTAGTTAACCACGAAGCCACGAAGAAGAAGAAAATTACAAATTCCAAATTACAAACAAATTCCAAATTCGAAATTACAAATTATAAACCCTTCTTTGGAAACGGAATACAGATGATTACAATGAGGCACGATGGTTGAAACGTGGTAATACAGGCTGACCATGTATAAAAAATTTTTGCGGGGTCCAGGGGCGGTTTTTATAAAAAGAGCCCCTGGCCGCCGGAGGCAAAAATTAATATTCTGCCATCTTCAATACAGCAACAAACAGTAATTGGGCCAGGTCTTCCATGATTTCCGGGGTGATAATATCCGGATTGTCCTTGGTAGTATGATAAGTGGCGTATGGCAGCGGTTTTGCCCCCCTTGCAGAGAAAGAAATCGTAGGGACACCGGCCCACATGAATCGTGCCGCATCCAGCCTGGGCCTGGCAAGATTATGAAAATGCGTGGGTGTTACTTCCCGGTGAATATATTTTTTATTGGCATCATCGATATATTTCCATAACTCAGGATAATTTTCTCCTGCCAACGCCCGCAATTTCGTTCCCCTTCCAACACTATCCATATTGATGAATCCTATAATATTCTTATTGGGCACAAAGGGATGTTGAAGATAATATTCCGACCCTTTAACTCCCTGCTCTTCGGCTCCGAAGAAATTAAATATAATGGATCGCCTGGGTTTTAAACCGGATTTATGAATGGCTTCAGCTATCCCCAGCATCACCGCCACGCCAGAGGCATTATCATTGGCACCGGGCATCATCTTATGATTGCAGCCCAGGTGGTCCAGGTGCCCGCCGATCATTATAACTTCCTTTTTCAATTCCGGATCGCTGCCTTCGATGTATCCGATAACATTGCAGCCTTTTCCTTCCGGGTGATGCTCAGTAGCATTTTGAATGGACACGATCTTTTTGGTTTTGAAAGATTGGGGTTTTCGTTTTTTCTTAATTTTTTCCACGACTTCCTGGTGTGTTTTTCCTGTACCCAGGAAAATATCATTTACCACTGTCTTGCCCACGTATGTCAAGATAAAGTCTTTAATGAACAGGCAGTTGGGATTTACGATATGGTAGTTATAAAGCATGCCGGCAGCACCGTGAGCATTGACATTTTTGACTTTGTATTGATGAAAGGAATAAGGCCGCCATTTTTTAAACACTTCCGGTTCTTTTGACGGAGAGACCGGCACTTCCCGTTCCATCAGGACAATCTTGCCTTTGACATCGAGCCCTTTGTAGTCGTCATAATTGAGTTCCGGGGCGGTAGTGCCGTATCCCACGTACACCACTTCCGCTTTTACTTCGCCTGAATCCGACGTTGAACCCGGGAAGAACTCCGTTTCATACTGATAATGCTTTTCCATGAAAACGTTTTTCTTCAAAGGTATGTGAAGAACAAGTTCGCCGCTTTCCAGGACACGGGTGTAGGGATTGGGAAAAAACTGGAAATAGGTCCTGTTATCTCCGGCCGGTTGAATCTCCCATTTTTTCAGCAGTGAGGCGACCCATTGGGCAGCCGCATCGTAACCGGCGGTTCCGGTCAACCGTCCGCCGTACTTTTCCGAACACAGTTCCTTGACGTAATCAAACAATGAATGACTGGAAATGGAATGCATGGCTTCCAGGAGCTTCTCTTCATTTGTCTGCTCCTGGGAATAAAGGGGAAAACACAGTATGATGATCCCGCACAATAAAGATATAATCATTTTTTTTTGATTCATGTTCATGTTCATGTTCATGTTCATGTTCATGGTTCCTCCTCTGGACAGATAGCAAAAACTGAAATGAGCTAAACTCCATTCTATAGCAAATCGCAGTATATTTCAACTGCCCGATTCACTTCTTCACTTGCGAATTTCTTCGTTTTATGCTAAAACCATTTGCGTAAATCCAGATAAATTTGCGGCAGAAGAGGAGAAAAAAATGAAAACAATTATAACACCCGATGCCCCCAAACCGGCGGGCCATTATTCGCAAGCTGTCCTTCATAACAATATTGTTTACGTTTCCGGGCAATTGCCTATTGTTCCGGGAACAGGGGAAAAGAAAATCGGTTCAATAGAGGAACAAACCAAACAGGTACTGAAAAACCTGTCCGCGATCCTGAAGGCAGCTAACAGTGATTTAAGCCTGGTAATAAAAACCACGATTTATATTTCCGATATCAGCTTATGGGATAAAGTGAACGCTATTTATGCGGATTTTTTTGCCAGTCATCGCCCGGCCCGTGCGGTGGTGCCCACCCGTAATCTCCATTTCGGGTTTCAAATCGAAATGGAGGCCATGGCAGCGGTTTACGAGTCCGTATAGATTTGTGTTGATCGCGGCTTAAACCGGCAGACTTCTGCTTTTTGCATAATCGCTTCGATTTCACGGATATCCGTAATTTCTTTCTCTTTTCGCCGCATGGTTCATTTACTCCTATTGGTGTTTTTTTTACTCTTTATGTCTTAAACTGAAGCAAATTATAATCTAAAATTTTTTTAAGTCAAAAAAAATATAAAACCAACGTTGTAATTATCTGAATAATGTATTATGATTAAAATGTTATGAGATTAACTAAAAAAATTGCCTTTTTCATCGTGGTAATTTGCATTCTAT
>WVZO01000564.1 GCA_011772425.1 Candidatus Aminicenantota bacterium | reverse complement strand
TTTTTGACCCCAAAACCTCCTTTATAAAAGGGTTTCAAATTATACATTTTGTACCCCATTTTGCTATAGATATTTTCCTATATATAGACATCGTGCACAGCAGACCAAAGGCGCTGGCGCGCCGTAAAGGGTAAAAGGGTAAAAGGGAAAAGGGAAAAGAATTAACGATTATCCTGGGAAAGGCGGAAGCCCATAACGTAGTAGCGTCCGTAGGGGTGGTAGTCGGAGCGATAGGCACAGCGGATGTAGGCTGCATCAACGAGCCAGCTGCCGCCCCGTATCACGCGACCGGTACCGCTTTCTGGTCCCTGGGGGTTTTTGCGAGGTGAATTTTTATAATAATCTTCGGCATACCAATCGTTACACCATTCCCAGACATTACCCGCCATATCCAGAAGTCCGTAGGGGGATGCCCCTTTAGGAAACGAGCCTACCGGAGCAGTGTAGGCATAACCATCATCAATGTTTTTATCTGCCCAATCAAACTTCTCTTTCAGCCAGGCTTGTTTATCAGCAAAGTTTACTTTGTCCCCACTAGGAGGACTATTCCCCCAGGGATACGTACGGCTGTCGGTTCCCCGTGCCGCTTTTTCCCACTGCGCCTCCGTTGGAAGTTTGAATTTTAGACCGATTTTCTCGGATAACCAGTCACAATAAGCAGCGGCATCATGCCAGGATACATAAATGACCGGACGTTTTTCTCTTCCCCAGCCTTCATCGCCCGGTTTCTCTTGATCGGTTTCCCCACAAAATTTATCATATTGATCAAATGTAACTGCATATTTTCCCATCCAGTAACCATCCAAGAAGACAGTATGGGGCGGTTTTTCATCATCATAATCATTTGAACCCATGGTAAACTCACCCGGGGGGATGTAGACCATAATAATGCCATCTCCATAATCCGCTTCCCAAAAGCCCTTTTTATTTTTATAAACTTTTTTGGCTTTTGATTTTACGGCTTCTACATCTTCAGGCATTTCCCCCGGTTTTTTTATTTTTTCTTTACCAGGTTCAGGTTGCTTTTTTACTATAATACCTTCTTTACCTTTTGTGGCTTTTTTCGGTTCTATTCCCAGGTACTGGCATACCACCGTTACCAACTGTTCGATGTGTTTATCCAGCGGCGGCGTATAGGCATCCAGCCATTGGCAGCGAACTTTCAGGATTCTCAATCCCCCCTGTGGAGAAACATCATCGATTCGAAAGGGAATAATCTTAATATTTTTATCCAGGGCCAGTTTGATCTCATCTTTAACCCATTGAGAATGGTTTGCATTTGCAGAAAAAACCAAAACCACTACTTCAGATTTTTCAACAGCATCGATGATTGAATCCAGCCAATCATCTCCCGGTAAAATATCACGGGGAGCAATCCAACAGCGAATTCCTTCTGATTCCAGCCTGGAGCAAATCATATCCGCAGCCTGACGCTCTTTTGATCCGGTAGAATCGCCTTTATCAGTAGCGTAGGAAATAAATACCTGGTGTTCCATGCCCCCTTCCTATTCAATCATTTGTGTTCAGCTTCGTCTTCCGGTTCATCGTAAGGCAATATGACTATTTCCACATATTTGCCGATGAACTCTTCAGGAACGTTTATGGTTATCGTTTCCGAATCCACCTTTCTTATTTCTCTTATTGCCTGCATATCATACTCCTAACATTTTTATTATAACATATTCTACACCATTCTCACCTATTTTTATAGATTTAATTCTTAAAAAAAATTTGCCCTTAAAAAAAATACCCCGGTGTCCACAATTCACCGTCAGATTCTTCTTTTTTTCCGTAAAGCCGCATGGGTAGGGGTGAACCTTGTGTTCACCCCAAAATGATTTTCAGATTTATTAAAATAACTAAAACGGGCGAATACAAGATTCGCCCCTACCTATCCTCTACCTATCTGCCTTTTGAGATAATTCATTAAAATTGCCGTTGAATTGTGTGGGTGCTCTATTGACTTTCTTTACTATTTCCTCTAATATACTCCTATTATGATTAAATCGATTTTATTGACAGTTTTTTTGATGAGTCTGGTTTTGTGTTTTTTTGATTCCTGTCAAGCCCATCGCTTAGAAAAAAAGTTAGACCCTGACAGCAGTGAATTCATATCCATCACAAAATACATCATGACATCTGAAGAGTACAAACAGTTTATCAACCTTCCTGCTTATGAGGAAAGAAGCAAGTTTATAGAAGATTTCTGGAAGCGAAGAGACCCGACCCCCGAAACCGAAGAAAATGAATTTAAAAACACCTATTTAGCCCGTATAGATGCAGCGAAAAGAATTTTTGGCAAAGGCCCGGCAGGAGACTTAGACGATAGAGGTATGATCTATGTTCTCTTTGGCCCACCCAGCGACGTGCTCCGGTCCAGGAGATTCATACGCGGAGGGTTCAGGATCCAGGAAATCTGGATTTATTCTGTTATTATGGAAAAATACCAGAATGTACAGGTTTATTTTGTCAACCGATTCGGTTCGGACACTGTTGTCGATGGATTCGGTTCAGGCAACTTCGAATTAGAAATGGGCGCCCCTGTATTCTCTTTAATTCAAGAAGCAAAAACCTACTATTTAGAACCAGCTTCAAAACGTAAACCGTTTAAATACGACATCCGCTTAAAAGAAGGTGACAAAAAAGGTGACAACGTTGAATTATTGATCCGCATCGAGGTCCCTTATGAAAACATCTGGTTTTCTAAAGTAGAAGACAAAATGGAAGCGACATTGTCTTTAAATTTGAAAATTCTCGATGATGCAAAGAATAAAATCTGGGAGCATGAACAGGATTATCCCCTTTCTATCGTTGAAAAAGAAGTAGAAGAATTCTTGAAGGTAAGCAAAAAATATGTCATTGAAATTCCTACCACCCTGTCTAAAGGGAAATATTCACTCCATGTCAATTTATCCAATAAAACCGGGGAAGAAGAAGAAAAAAAAGTAATGCCAATCAAAATATAAGTATAAAAAAGGAGACACGCCGGGAAAGGGCCGGAAAAGGAAAATAGAATCAAAGTTGGGTTATTGAAGTAAAAGATAAAATGCAAGGCGACGAAAGCGAAAGAGAGCGACTCTATACCGAGCAGGTCCGGCAACTTTATGTGCACGAACCTGTCGGTTTGATTGCCACCTTAGTGAATGCATCCATCCTAATTTTTATTCAATGGAGAGTCATCTCGCATTCCGTTTTATTGATGTGGTTTTCACTAATATTATTGATAACCTTGACCAGGGCTTTGCATTTCTACAGGTACCGGCGTGTTTCCTTAACTCCCGGTAACGCCCGCCGCTGGGGCAATTCGTTTATCATAGGCATAGGTATCTCCGGTATTGCCTGGGGGGCTGGCGGTATTTTCCTGTTTCCTGAGAACGTGATTGCCCACCAGATTTTCCCGGCATTCATCCTGGGTGGAATGGTTGCCGGTGCAACAGCAGCATTTTCAGCCCTGAAAATGGCTTTTTTTGCCTATACTCTCCCGGCATTAATCCCTATTATTATAAAATTCTTTACTATTGCCGATAATATCCATGCGGCCATGGGAATAATGACCCTGCTGTTTCTAATCTTGATGATTGTTACTGCTCTGCGCATTCACAAAATGGGGGGGACTTCCCTGATGCTTGGATTTGAAAACAAAAGCCTGGTTGACTATTTATCCAAGGCTAAACAAAAAGCCGAAACCATGAATAAAATACTTGAATCTGAAATATTAGAAAGAAAAAAAGCCGAAGAAGCATTAAAAAGACACCAGGACCACCTTGAAGCCATGGTAGAAGAACGTACCGGCGAATTGAGAAAAGCGAATATAGAACTTAATATCGAAATCACTGAGCGCAAACAGGTAGAGGAGGCGCTGCGGGAGTCAGAGGAAAAATACCGGCTTTTAGTCGATAATGCCAATGACGCTATTTTTATTGCCCAGGATGGCGTAATTAAGTTTCCAAATCCAACGATGTTGCAGATTTCAGGCTTTTCTGCCGATGAACTGGCAAAAATTCCCTTTGTCAATCTAATTCACCCCGGAGACAGGGATATGGTCCTGGACCGGCATACAAGAAGACTAAAAGGGGAAGACGTTTGTAATAATTATACCTTTAGAATTATAACTAAAGCGGGTAAAGAATTATATGTAAGCATCAATGTTGTGCTTATTAAATGGGAAAGGCGGCCGGCTTCTCTTAATTTTCTCAGGGACATCACAGAACAAAAAAAACTCGAAGAACAATTCCAGCTTGCCCAGAAGATGGAAAGTATAGGCACGTTAGCCGGGGGCGTTGCTCATGACTTTAATAATTTGCTTATGGGCATCCAGGGCAATCTATCACTGCTGCTGCTGGACCTTCCCCCCACTCACCCGAATTACCAGATGATTAAACGTACTGAAGAGTACGTAAAGAGCGGTGCAGAACTGACAAAACAGTTACTGGGTATTGCTAAAGGCGGTAAATATGAAGTCAAACCAACGGACTTGAATAAAATCATAAAACAAACCTCTGCTATGTTTGGTCGAACTAAGAAAGAGATAAAAATTCATCCTAAACTTCAAAAAAAGATTTGGCCCGTAGAGGTAGACCAGGGACAGATTGAACAGGTACTTCTCAATCTTTATATCAATGCCTGGCAGGCCATGCCCGGCGGCGGCACGTTATATCTTGAGACAGAAAATATCATTCTTGACCGGCACTTCGGGAAGTCGTATAATATCGAACCCGGTGATTATGTGAAGATATCTGTTACCGATACCGGGATCGGTATGGATGAGACGATCCAGCAACGGCTATTCGACCCGTTTTTTACCACTAAAGAGATGGGAAGAGGAACGGGTCTCGGTCTTGCCTCAGTCTATAGTATTATTAAAAGCCATAATGGTATCATAACTGTCCACAGCGAAAAAGGTAAGGGGGCTACGTTTACCATTTACCTGTCGGCTTCTAAAAAGAAAGTCCGGCCGGATAAACGCGGGTCTAAAAAACTGTTAACCGGCACAGGGACGATTCTTCTTGTAGATGATGAAGCTCACGTTGCCGATGTTGGTAAACAAATGCTTCAACGAATGGGATTTAAGGTTTTGGTGGCAAAAAGCGGGAAAGAAGCCATAAAAAAATTAAAAGAAAACAAAGACGAAATCGACTTAGTCATCCTGGACATTATCATGCCCGGGATGGCTGGTAAAGAAACATACGACATGTTAAAAGAAATTAACCCGGATATAAAAATTCTCCTATCAAGCGGATACAGCATGAACGGGGGGGAGCAAAAGATAATGGAAAAAGATTACGATGGTTTTATCCAAAAGCCTTTTGGCGTGAGTACCTTATCAATAAAGTTAGGTGAAATCCTGAAAAAGAAATAGGTAGAAAAACCGACTCCACGAATGGAAAATTATTTCACCTCGNNAGTTGATGAAATTCTAATATAATCAACAAGAAATGTCAAGGAAAAAATCAGAAAGCATTATCTCCCAATTTCACCCATCCGCTTTTTCTCTCAACTTCCAGGCTTTACTGTTACTTCACCTCGTTGTAGCAGCCCAGGAGTTTATACATGACGGCTTTTTTCTCAACCGCTTCCAGTGTTTTATTAATTCTTTCATCGCGGTCTGAACCGTTAAAATCCACCAGGAATACGTAACGGCCTTTTTCCACCTGGGAAGGACGCGACTCGATGCGGTTGAGGTTAATTTTTGCATCGCTAAATATCTTTAATATGGCATAGAGCTCACCAAATTGGTCCCGGGAGGTGAATGCCACTGAGCATTTAGAGCCTTCCTCTTTGATTTTTTCTTTTGAAAGCAGCACAAATCGTTCAAAATTGGAAGTGTCGTCTTCAATATTTTCTTTGATGACCACAAGATTGTGGAGTGCTGCACAGAGGGGGCTGGCAATGGCCGCAGAAGCACGGGGTTGGGTTTCGGCAATCATCCGGGCAGCACCGGCAGCATTGTAATAGGGGCGGGCTTCCAGGTAATTCCGGGAAATAAAACCACTGCATTGGGCCAGTACCTGGGGATGAGAATAAACCACTTTAATTCCCCGGTAATCGGTTTCCGGTAATGTCAAAAGCGCATAATCAAGCGGCTGCTTGATCTCGCCGCATATGGAAAGTTCATGCTCGATCAATAAGTCATTCACTTCAGATACACCCCCCTCCACAGAATTCTCTACCGGTAACATCCCCAGGTCAAAATAGTTTTTTATAATTCCTTCCACTACATCGCTAAATTGAAGACAGGGAATCGGCACAAAGTTTGATGCATACCTGGTGATGGCCAATTCACCGTTGGACCCGTGCTCACCCTGGAATCCCACCAGTTTCCGGTCTTCCATTTGTATACCCCTGCATTCCGAGATAATTTGCTCGAAAAGGTCTTTTGAAAATTTCTTGTCTACCAATTGCAGGGGAATTTTTTGTACATTATCGATCACTTCCTTTTCCCTTTCTTTATCTACTACTTGCGGCTTAAACTTTTTGGCCCGCAACGCCATTTCCAACCGTTTATTTAACAGTTTGACAATTTCATAATCGATGCGGTTGATCTCTTCTCGAAGTTCCTTTAAATCCATATGATTACCTCCATTTCAAAATCTGAAAAATACACAAAAAAAATGTGAAGATAAAATTATATGCCATCCCCCCCTTTTTTGTCAAAGCCCCACGGCGCCTTCGGCGACCAGGGGGCTCTTTTTGTAAAAACCGCCCCCTGGACCCCCGCAAAAACTTTTCATATGCGTACAGTCATCGTGCCGCGCTTCTTAGCATCCAGTCCCATTGGTATCATTCTCTTTCTTCTCTTCCTACTCTACCTTGACAAGGTAGTTACTTTTGGTGTATAACTAACTTCATGAAAATGTTCCCAGGAGTTCTTTTTAACGAGGTAGAACCATGAAAGGTTTGAAATTAGGTGCCAGGAGTGTTAAAGACTGGAAACCAACAGTGGTTACTGTCGGTGATGTGAGAATTGGAATCGACTTTGCCCTGATTGCCGGTCCTTGCAGTGTGGAAAATGAAAAACAGACCATTATTACAGCTCAAAAGGTCAAAGAAGCAGGCGCTAATATGCTGAGGGGCGGTGCATTTAAGCCCAGGTCGTCTCCCTATTCGTTCCAGGGATTGGGGCTGGAAGGTCTGAAAATCTTGGGAAAAGCCAAAAAGGAAACCGGTCTTCCTATTGTATCTGAAGTCATTGATCCCAGGGATGTATCCTGGGTCAGCGAATATGTTGATATACTCCAGATCGGTGCCCGTAATATGCAGAATTTTTCCCTGCTTCGGGAAGTGGGCCGGGTAGAAAAACCAGTATTGCTGAAACGGGGCATGCATTCCACCCTGAGTGAATGGCTCAATTGTGCCGAATATATCCTGGCTGAAGGTAATCCCAATGTCATTCTCTGCGAACGGGGCATTCGCACCTTTGAAACCTATACCCGCAATACATTAGACTTAAGTATGGTCCCTGCGGTAAAAGAAGAAACTCATCTTCCGGTTATTGTGGACCCCTCCCACGGGACCGGCAAGTTAGAGTTGATTGAATCTATGTGCCTGGCTGCTGTAGCTGCGGGTGCTGATGGACTGATGGTGGAAGTCCATTACAACCCTGCCGAAGCACTAAGCGATAAAGACCAGTCCATGGACCCACCCATGTTTGCACGGGCAGCCAAAAAAATCAAAGAATTAAGAGCGTTTATGGGAGAATTGAATAAAAGATACCCGCAGGAACAAACCAACGAGAAAAAAAAGAAACAAGCCAGCGACAAAAAAGCGGAGAAAAAGACTTGAAAATCATCAATATACAGGGTCAATCAGGGAATTCCCAAATACTCATCAACGAATCGCTGGAAAACCTCACCAAGTACGTACCGCCCCGTCGCCCTGTTATTGTGACTGACCATAATGTCAACCGCTGTTACCGTTCCTACTTCCCGGGTTGGGACATAATTGAGATCGGTACAGGTGAGGAGATCAAAACCTTAAAAACAGTTGAAGGGATTTACCAACAACTGGTAGACCTGGAAATCGACCGGTCTTGTTTTATTGTTGGAATTGGCGGCGGTATTGTTTGCGATATTACCGGTTTTGCGGCGTCCACTTACATGAGGGGACTGCCCTTTGGGTTTGTTTCTTCCACGCTGTTGTCACAGGTAGATGCCAGTGTGGGAGGAAAAAACGGTGTCAACTTCCACGGTTACAAGAATATGGTGGGTGTCTTTAATCAACCGTGTTTTGTGATCTGTGACACAGAAATGCTGAAGACGCTGCCTCGAAACGAGCTTATATGCGGATTCGCGGAAGTGGTCAAACACGCTGCCATTGGTAACCGGGAGCTTTTTACTTTCCTGGAACAGCGGTACACCGACGCTCTGAACCTGGATCAACCGGTAATGGAGCGGTTGGTTTATGATTCTATTCTTGTCAAATCCTCCATCGTGGAACAGGATGAACGGGAAAAAGGGGAACGCCGCAAACTGAATTTTGGACATACCCTGGCGCATGCCCTGGAAAAAACCACTGACATCTCCCACGGCGAGGCAGTGAGTATTGGCATGGTTTTTGCCGCTAATTTATCGGTCCTTCGTCATCTTCTCTCTAAAGAAGAAGCGAATAGACTCCGGCTGCTTTTAAAGCAATTGCAGCTGCCCACGGAAATCGAAACCAATATCAGCAAAGAAAAGGTAAAAGATGCCATCAGGAAAGACAAAAAACGCGAAGGTCAGGGAATCCATTTGGCACTGCTGAAAGCCATTGGAGAGGTAATAGTGGAAGAGATACCCCTTGAAGAACTGGAGGCATTGATCGATGATATGTATATGCATTGGTGAACCTACAGTTAAGCATTGCAAAAAAATCTTGTTGGACCCGGATGTTGAAATGGCAGAAATTCGGCTGGATGGTGCGTATCTCTCTGCGAATGAGATTCAAACCATTTTTTCTTTGCATCCCCGGCTGATTGCCACCTGCAGGCCGGGAAACCATACCGGGAAGGAACGGAAAAAAGTATTGGTGACTGCTATTATTGCCGGCGCAGCTTTTGTAGACATAGAGATCGAAGCAGACCCTGCCTTTAAAGAGGAACTGATTCAAATCGCCCATGTCCAGGGATGCCAGGTAATCCTTTCTTATCATAATTTTGAAACCACCCCGCCCCGGGGCGATCTGGAAACAATTGTTAACCAATGTATTTCAGATGGTGCCGATATTGTCAAGGTGGCCTGCCAGGTGCATTCTGTTTCCCATTGCCTTCGTCTTCTTTCTCTTTACGATTTTCATCACCCTGAGGTTAAAATAGACAAAGAAACCGGCAGTGAAAAAACCGGTGATTCCTGTCAAATCATTGCCATTGGTATGGGTGAAAAAGGAAAAATCACCCGTGTGGCTGCGCCTTTCCTGGGTGCACCCTTTACCTACGCCTCAATCGTAACCGGCCTGGAGACTGCACCGGGACAGGTAGATGCCGATACCCTGGGTAAGATTTACCGCCTGTTAAGTTCGAAATAGATAGATAGGCAGTAGGGGCACAGCATGCTGTGCCCTCTGGTTTATTAAACCACGAAGCCACGAAGGACACGAAGAAACACAAAGAAAGAAGAGAAGAAGTGAGGAAATGATACCAATGGGAAATACCGTTGAGAAGCATGACACAATGACTGTCCGCATATCAAAAGTTTTTGCGGGGGGTCCAGGGGGGCAGTTTTCTCGAAAAGAGCCCCCCTGGCATAATGAAAAAATATTTGCCGTTACTGGCAATCCTGTGCTGCATAGTAAGAGTCCTTTGATGTTCAACGGGATTTTTGAGCGTCAGTCCATACCTGCTGTATACGCTCGCCTGGCCGCATCCACGGCCGAGGAAGCTATTTTTCTCTTCAAACAATTAAGACTTAGCGGTATGAATGTGACTGCGCCTTTTAAACAGGATATCATCCAGTACCTGGATATTGTTGAACCGGCTGCTGTGCGAATTGGCGGGGTCAATACCGTGGTCCGGGAGAAGGAACGCTTAAAAGGGTACAATACCGATTACATCGGTGTGGTGGAGTCTTTGAAAAAGAATAACATCCCGATTCGCGATCGCAAGTGCGTAATACTGGGTGCTGGCGGTGCGGGTCGTGCGGCTGCTTACGGGCTGGTGAAAGAAAAAGCCAACGTGATTATAGTGAACCGGACCTTTTCAACAGCCCGGGTGGTGGCGCGAAGCTTTGGGGGCAAAAGATGCAGAGCGGAAAGGATCGAACGTCTGGAGGAGGTGTTAAAATCCTCGGACATCCTGGTATCTACTCTTGCTGCTGATATCGATATTGTCCCGGCAACCTGGTTGAGAAAAGACCTGGTGGTAATGGATGCTAACTACAAAAAATCCTTTCTTTCTGAAAAAGCCCAAAACCGCGGATGCCAGGTCATAAAAGGAGAAGCATGGTTGTTGAACCAGGCAGTACCTGCTTTCCAATATTTCCTGGGAGCAACTGCAAACGAAACTGTTGTAGAAATCATGAGGAAAGCACTCTTATCATCTCCACCGGGAAAACCCAAAAACATTGCACTGGTAGGTTTTATGGGCAGCGGTAAAAGCGCGGCCGGGAAGATACTGGCATCCCAAATGGGATTTAGTTTTAAAGATCTGGATGAACTCATCGAAGCCAAAGAGGGACGAAGCATACCCGATATTTTTAAAACTGATGGTGAAGATTATTTCAGGAAAATCGAAAAAACACTATTAAAAACAGAACTGGAAAGTCATTTCGGCGTGGTCTATGCTTGCGGCGGTGGTGTGGTTATTGATAAACAAAACCGGGAGATTTTAAAGCAAAACGCCCTGGTAATCTGGCTTTATTCTACTATTGATACCGCACTTAAGCGTATTCTACCGGGCACACGGCCGCTCCTGGACAGCGATGATCCGAAAAAAAAGGCACAGGAGATATTAAATAAGCGAATGGCTGCTTATGCAGCTGCTGCGGACTTAATTGTGAGCAGTGAAAAAACCGCTGACAAAGTTGCGGAGAAAATCCATGAAGAAATCCGTCGGACCTTCTATGATTAAAGGAACCATCAAAGCTCCTGCATCCAAGAGCATGATGCAGCGTGCTATTGCTGCAGCCCTGCTGGCAGAAACGCCCACCAGGCTTCTTAATCCCACTTACAGCGATGATTCCAGGGCAGCGTTGTCAGTGATCCGGCGTTTAGGAGCAACGGTAGAGGCAAAAGAACATGAAATCCGGGTCCACTGTCAGGGCGGTATGAAACCCACAGGAGAAATCCTTCACTGTGGGGAATCCGGTCTGGGTATTCGCATGTTTTCTTCTATTGCTGCGCTGTGCCGTGAAGAATTAACCCTGACTGGGAAAGGGTCTTTGTTGAAGCGGCCGGTTTCCATGATTGAGCAGCCATTAAACGAACTGGGTGTTGAAGTGACCACCAGCAGCGGCTGTCCTCCCCTTACGGTTAAAGGGCCATTAAAAGGGGGCACGGCCCATGTGGACGGCTCAGTCAGTTCCCAGGTTCTTACCGGTCTTCTCATGGCTTTACCCAGGGCGCCGGGAGATTCTCGACTCTATGTAAAAAATCTTAAAAGCACTCCTTACATCGATATGACCATTGCTTTAATGAAAGCTTTCGGTGTTGAGGTGCAGCACACCAATTACGAAACATTTTTTATAAGAGGCAGGCAGACCTACAGTATTGAAGAATACGAAGTGGAAGGGGACTGGAGTGGTGCCTCTTTTCTCCTGGTGGCCGGGGCTGTAGGTGGGTCTGTCACCGTGACCAACCTGGATATTAATTCTCGGCAGGCTGATCGAAGGATTATTGATGCACTAAAAGTGGTGGGCGCCGGGATTAAAATGACTGGAAACGCTGTAGAAGTGGTAAAAAGTGAACTTCGTGCCTTTCAATTTGATGCCACTCACTGCCCGGACTTGTTTCCACCCCTGGTGGTGTTGGCCTGTAATTGTAAAGGCACGTCTCTTATCCGGGGAGTGGAGCGGTTAATCCATAAAGAGAGCAACCGGGCAACGGCCCTACAGAAAGAATTCACTGCCCTGGGCGGTGTGATTCGTATCAGCGGTAATCAAATGGAAATCGACGAGAAAAAGCTTAAAGGTGGTACCATTGATTCTCACAACGACCACCGTATTGCCATGGCTGGTGCTTTGGCTGCTATTAATGCCGAATCAGAGGTCATCATCCGGGATTATGAATGCGTGGCCAAATCATACCCGGATTTTTTTGAAGACTTCAGGGCCATCGGAGGAGAAGTAAATGAACTCTGATTTTAGCCACGAATTTACACGAAGAAACACGAAGATAAGAAGATGAGAAGAGAAGAAAAGATGAAAATTACAAATCCCAAATCACAAATTACAAACAAATTCCAAATTACAATGACCAAAATCACAAAAATTAATAAGAAGCGAATTACAGCGATCATAATGGGGCACGATGTTTGGAGCGCAGTAACACAGGCTGACCATGTATGAAAAGTTTTTGCGGGGTCCAGGGGCGGTTTTTACTAAAAAGAGCCCCTGGTCGGAGGCAAGAAAATGAACAATTTTGGACGATTGTTTAGAATCAATATTTATGGAGAATCTCACGGTCAGGAAGTGGGAATTTTGATCGATGGTTGTCCGGCCGGGTTGGTGCTGGAAGAAGCGGATTTTGAAAAAGACCTGCTGCGCAGGAAGAGCGGTGCCAAAGGTACCACACCCCGGCTGGAACAGGATAAACCCGTAATCAAAAGCGGTGTATTTAACGGCAAAACCACGGGTGCACCCATGTTGATTGTTTTTGAAAACACCAATGTCAGGAGCAAAGATTACGAAGCAATAAAAGACACCCCTCGTCCGGGTCACGCGGATTTTACTGCTTTGAAAAAATTCGGGGGATTCAACGATTACAGGGGGGGTGGTCACTTTTCCGGCCGGCTGACCCTGGGGTTGGTCACTGCCGGGGTGGTAGCCAAAAAACTCATTCATCCTGTTACGGTTACGGCCAAGCTGATAGAGGCAGGTGGTGATACGGATATTCAACGGGCCGTTGACAAAGCTGTGGAAATGAAAGATTCTATCGGCGGTATTATTGAGTGTACAGCCCTTGATGTGCCTCCAGGCCTGGGTGAGCCTTTCTTTGACTCGGCAGAATCGGTAATGAGTCACATGATGTTTTCCATACCAGCCATTAAAGGAATCGAATTTGGTGCCGGGTTTAAAGCTGCCCGCATGACCGGATCAGAGCACAATGATCTTATCATTGACATCAATGGTAAAACCGAAACCAACCATGCCGGGGGCATTAATGGTGGAATTACTAATGGCAATCCGTTGGTTTTCCGGGTGGTGGTAAAGCCAACCTCCAGTATATCGCTTCCCCAGGATACGGTTAATATGAAAACAGGTAAACGAGTCAACCTTGTGATTGAAGGTCGTCATGATGTGTGTATTGCGCTGCGGGTGCCTGTGGTGGTAGAAAATGCCGCGGCTATTGTATTGGCAGATTTGATGCTTTTAGAGCAGAAGATACCACGAGTAGTGGAGTAGAGCCGCGGACTTACAAGGATAATTTTTTTATAAACCACGAAGGCACGAAGAGAAGAAGACAAGAAGTTGAGAAGTTGAGAAGGTAAGAAAGCAGCAAAATGTAAGCAATGGGGCAAAATGTAAAGAAGCGGGGTACAATGACTGTCCGCATATGAAAAGTTTTTGGGGGTCCAGGGACACTTACAGTGCGGTATTAAGGAATATCCATGGAGACGATACATCGTTTGAAGTGTTGTACGCAGTCCTTGCACTGCAAATGCTCCCCCACGCAGTGGGGTTTTACAAAAAGGTCCTTGGTCGCCGAAGGCTCTTTATATAATAAAGAAGAGGATGAACTTGATCGGGTTTGAAAACATGCTTTTTATATAATTTATCATTCTCAGCCGCTTCTTTAGCATGATCAAGGGCATGCTTCAACACCCGGGTCAAGCGTTCGGCATGGCTGACATAATAAACAGCATCCACTCCCCAATCCCCAGGGTTTCCTTTATTGCAGTCAAACGCATCCAAATGACAGTAGTGATCCCAACGGTCATATTGAATCACAGGAATACGATTCAGGATGGCCTCTTCAATAGTCGTTGAACCGTAACTCACCAGGACATCCGAAGCGGACAACACCTGGTCAAATGGCTCCCGGTGTAACACCAACAACCGGTCCGAATCCGGAAGAAACGATCGCATATCTGCTTCTGAAAACTCGGAAGAGGGATGCAATTTGAGAACCAGGTAGACGTTTTCCATTTGATTAACAGCATTGACAAGATCGATCATGTCCTGGAGATACTCATCCTCGGTTTCATAGACCAGGAAACGAACACTGGACCGTTTACGCTGCGCCACAGCATATACAACAACAGATGCATCTTTGGGAATCCCCAGGTTGGAGCGCAGCAGGTCCCCTGATAACGGATTGGTGCGGGCAAAAAGCACTGGACCGGTATTTAACGTTCGTTCCTGCTGACCGAAATAAGCCGCATGCTGCTCTGCCCAGGGAGTTTGCGCTGCAGTATATTGGTAGTGCGGGGCCAGCATCAGGTTCCGGGTTAACCGCCGCTGTTCAATTTCTTCTAATCGGTTCCGGGGAGGAAGATGACTGCCGTGAGTGATCAGCACGGTGGGGATGGACATTTTTTCACATTCTTCGCCAACTGCGCTGAATATCCCGGAACTAAAAGGCGATATTACAATATCCGGTTTTATTTTCTTCAACAGAGACCGCACCCCTGCCTGGAGGCGAAGCATTTCTCCCAGGTGATACCGAATACCGCTGCGCAATTGCCAGACAATATAAGGAGCCAGGTCCAGGCTTTTGTACTCAAACCGGGGACGCCACTCTCCTTCAATCTTTGCCAATAATTTCTCCAGACTTTGATCCAATTCGCTGATCTTTTGTATTACTTCCCGGCCATCATATTTAAATGCAGACACCGGGACTCGAATCGCTGCTCCCTGGAATAATTGATAAATCAACTTCAACAAACGGCGAATTGGTGGGGATTTCACTTCCGTATCAAGGGAGAGATAAAAAATTTCATCCCCCATTTGTTTCATGGCACTGCCCATCCCGTAACCATCCGCAGTAATGCAAACAAACGGTCCATGTTTCCGCTTCTTTTTGGTTTTGATAAGACCCGCCAGGACACGGGCAAAGACCCTGAGAAAAATGGAAGGAGACGAAAAAGAAAAAGCAGAAAAGGTTAATTCCTGCTCTGCTTCCCGGTTATGGTTATTAAAGCATTGGTATTTTATTCCCTTTTTTGACGCTAAATCCTGAATCATAAAACCCAGCGGCCGGTGCTGCGGGGTGAGTTTCAAATTGGTTTCATTGACCGGGACCCGGCCTTGCGGCCCCATAAGTACTCCCGGTTGAAGTGTTTCCCATGCCTGGACAATAATCTCCGACACCCATAACAGGTAGTTAATAACCGGCCGGATACAAAAACAGGTTTCTCCAAGCAAAAGTTCATCCATTCCTGTAAAGGATTCCAGGAGAGTGATCCATTTCTCCGACTGCTCCATTGCCCTGGCATGAGCATGTTTGTCAAAATAAGCAAGGGTATTTTGATAAGGGATGTTGTTGTTTTTAAGAATCAATTGCGCTGGCAAAGATAACGGGATGATGCAAGTGGAACCGGAGGCGATTTTATCTTCCTGACAGACGCTGAGGTAAGCTTCTGCCTCATCTTCAAACTCCAAAAATACCAATTGTTTAATCATAGAAATTGCCTTAAACAAACCGCCCGAAGGGCTATAAAAAGTTTTTCGGGGGGTCCAGGGGGGCGGTTTTTCAAAAAAGCCCCCCTGGTCGCCGAAGGCACCGCTTTGCTTCTTACTGCCATAAGGCATTACCTATTATTGAACCGGTCTCGAATCAACTTTACTACCTCATGGTCCTGGGGGGAACGGACTTCCATGGCGGCGAAAGGTTCGTGGATTCTCACCAAACCTACTTTATCGCCTATTAAACGGCCCTGGCGCAGGATTCCCGGTAAAGTGACACAGCCAATGCCTTTAAGCCCTACCAAAATAGGATCGCGAAATTGACGCGGCGAATCGCCACCATCGATACGGCGGTGGTCTTCTCCATCCTGCAGCCAACAGTAATTGAATTCCGCACGAACCGGGATCACTGAATCATAACCACCTCTCAACATTTCAACCACCAGGTCATCGATTAAACCTTCCGGTCGAAACGGATACGTAGGCTCCATGCATACAATCACATCCGCAAACCAGCCACCTGATTCCAAACGCTTCAAACAATATGCATAAACAGAATTGAGGTCTACATCCTCCGCGGAATATTCAGGGGGACGTAAAAAAGGAACTTCTGCACCCTGAGATTCCGCGTAACCGGCCACTTCGGAATTGTCGGTCAAAACCAGGACTTCTTTAATAAAACGAGAATTCTTTGCCGCTGCCAGGGTATGGTGGAACACCGGCTTACCCTCCACCACCGGGCTCTCTCCTCGAACCGGCACAAATGCGGCAATCTTCAGCTTCTGGGGATTAAGCTGACCGAATTCATACTTTTCATCGTTGGCATACATGTGCTCCAACACTTGAACCGTAGTTTCCAATCGATCTTCCCGGTTCCCATGATGAATGCCGTGATGATGATACACAGACGCTTCAGGTTCATAGAGGATATAGTATCCTTGAGCCAGGACAGTCTCGGCCCACAGCCGGTCCTCGATATTGGTAACGGTTTCATCAAAAGGATACTTTTCCCATACATCCCGACGGACAGCGCTGTTGGCATTATGAAAAAACGGGTCCTTCCGCTGAACCCGGCGGTCCAAACCAAAAGAAATAGTTAAATCCCGTTTATCCTGGGGAGAACTAAAGGCCATAGGCTGCTGACGTCCATATATACCAGCAACCTTATCATCTTCTTCAAAACCCTGGATCAAGGATTTTAACCAATCAGGACCAGTAGGAATGCAGTGAGCAGATAAAAATACCAAATACTTGCCTTTAGACTCTCGAACTCCCAGGTTCATAGCGCTGCCCGGGGTATAGTCAGTAATGTTAATAACCTTGACAGGAAACTGTTCGGCCTGCCGAACCGTGTCATCCGTACTCCGGTTATCCACCAGGATGATCTCATAGTCTTTGTAGGATTGCTCACTCACTGCCCGCAGACAATGGGTAATCCAGCGCTCTTCATTCCTGGACCGAATAATAATCGAAACCGAAACAGTAGAATCAGGCATGGTTAATTTACCTCTCTACAGGTTGTATATTAATATCGAAACGATTCGAATAATCTTGAAACTTTTCCCAGAGGGACCGGGAAACCGGGATACCGGTGCGGGATCGTTCAGCAGCCGCTTGTTTCTCCGGGTCGCCCGGCACCATCACCGGTTGCTCCGGCTCAGCAGCAGGCTCATTTCGCACCTCTGTCATCAGTTGTTGCAAACGGGATTTGAATTCTTTTTCATTCACAAAACAATCGATACGCATCGCCATAAAGAAATGCCCCAACAAGCGTTTTTGCTCGATCGGGTCTGCATACATCCGGCAGATATGCCGGCCAAAAGGCATACCCGTAAGTAATGCGCACAGGATTTCAATCATCATTGCCATGCCATAGCCCTTGTATTCACCAATGGGCTGCAGAGAGCTTACCAGGTTAGGGTCAGTGGTTTCCTGACCCTGTTCATCCACACCCCAGCCCATAGGAACAGATTCACCCGTCTCCCGCCGCTGAAGAACTTTATTCCAGGTTACACGACTGGTTGCCATATCCAGGCAAAAGGGTTCTTCGTCTTCGCAAGGCACAGCCATACAAATAGGATTGGTACCAAAATAAGGCCGTGTACCGCCAAAGCTGTGCATCAAAGAATCCGCATGAGTAAAGGAAAATCCCATCAATCCTTGCTGTGCCGCCTGTAGTGCATAATAAGCCGCCGCACCAAAATGGCTGGAATTGTACACAGCCACAATACCGGCACCAGCTTCTTTAGCCAATTGAACCGCTCGTTTCATTCCCTCACTCCCAGCCGCATGACCAAAGGTATGGTCACCATCCAACCGCCCCGTAGCAGCCGCGGTCTTTTCAAAACCATACGCAGGGTCAGGATTTAACCGCCCCGCTTTCAACGCTTCAAGGTAATGGGGAAACAAACGAATACCATGCGAATCCACCCCCCTCAACGACGTCTGCACTAACCCCTCTGCCACACAGTGCGCTACATCCGCACGCACCCCATGCGCCTCAAGAACCGCCAATGCAAAACGCTCCAGCTCATCAGGGTAGATGTAAATATTTTTCATTATGCCTCCGGCGGCCAAGACCCTTTTTGTAAAAAGGGTCCTGGACCCCCAAAAACTTTTCATACATGGTCAAACATCGTACTTTGCTTCCCTGTATCGTGCCCCATTGATGTCATTAAACTTTGCTCCGAGGTTACCTTCTTCTTACTTCCTACTTAGATCGACATCAATCCACTGACTGTTTTGTGCTAAACTGATATTCACCGCTTCCAAAACAGCAGTGGACGGCAGCGCCTGTTGGAAAGAAGGACGAAGGGTCTCCAGTTCTTCGAGGCTGATATTGCCTGCCTCCAGGTTCTCCACATCCGTCAAAAATTGCCGAATCGAATGGGGACCATACCCATGAACGTTAAGGTTATTTTCATTATCCCTGTACAGTTGGGTAAAATAAGGATTAATATCTTCAATACCTCCTTCTTCGGTTACCATTTGTACCCCGCGGTTCTTCTGGTCACTCTGGTAACGGCCTTTAGTTCCTACAACCATGATCTTCTGATCTGACATGGCAGAAGTGGTATCAGGATCAATCCAATTGGTTAAAATCGTAGAAACAAATCGCTTTTGTGTGGATTCCATTTGCCATTCCACCACTGCCTGGATGGCATCGTATGACCCCGGTGAAAGTTCGGAATGGGCCTGCCCAATTGCCATAACACGCAGTGGTCTCGCCCCGGTGACAAAATAAACCATATCTGCATAATGCACGCCCAGGTACTGAAAAATATTGGTACGAGCAACCCACGACTCAAAGATTTGCCGAACCCTGCGTCGCTGACTGAATTCTACAACCACATAACAGATGTCACCCAACAAACCATCCTCTACCTTTTGCCGCAGCATCAGGTTAGCGGCATCAAAACGTTTATGAAATTCCACAGCCCCATATAATTGATAATCTTTTAATAATCGGATCAACTGTTTTACTTCTTTGACCGTAGGAGCCAGGGGTTTCACTACCAGGGGATGAATCCCGGCCCGGATCACATGTTCAGTAATAGATGCATGCAGGTGATCCGGTACGGAAATAATCGCTGCAGCCGGTCGGGGAATCACTTCCAGGGCTTTTTTGTATGCTTCTTCATCACGGGCCTCGTTGCCAGGATAAGGATAGACATGAATACGCCCCTTCGTGTTCATCCGGTTGTTTAGTTGGTCTAACTTCTCCAGCAAAAGTGTAATACTTTTGGGCCGAGTCGCAGCAATGTGGATTTCCCCTACTTTTCCCTGGTGCTGTTCCTGAACCAGGGTGGGAAGAATGGTACCAAAACCCTCCGTGCCGCTGCCGCACACGTACATCCCCGCACCCACCACCAGGATATTCAATGGATTTGATGTCATCGGGGTGCTCCTCTAACCTTCCACATCAGGTACAGTAGACACGGGATAGTATTCCAATGATTTGTCGGCTTTGGCTTTCATCCCATCTAAAATATATTCACATAACCGGATGTCCTCTTCATATTTAATAATGATCGAAGACAACCATGACACCGGGTAAAAACCCATCTTGCCAAACAGCAGTGCATACCCTTTTTGGTTATAAGTTTCAACAAACGTTTCGGTTCGCCACATCATGATGGAATAAACAAATCGTTCTACAGGATCCAGGTCCTGGGTTTTGGCAAACTTTTCTCCCGAAGAATAATTTAAAGGTTCTCCGCGAAAATTGCAGTGCACCTGTTCTTTTCGCACTGTAATTAAACTATCCAGTTTCTCGTCGATAAAATAGCGCACCACAGCAGCGATTTCTTCTGCTGGCTGCAAGGGAGAAATAGGGTTCACCCAGGCCACATAGTCCCCGGAATGCTTTTGCATAAAGTCATAAATCACGTCATCGGAGCGGGTAGAGGAACTGGCAAGAGAAGAGGCACGGTGATAAAATTCCACACCATATTGGTTGGCGATCTCATTAAAAATAGGATGGTCTGCATTCACCACCACGCGATCAAACACACCCGATTCTTTGGCCTTGCGGATGATATGGCCGATCATGGGTTCATCCTTCAGCATCACCAGGTTTTTCATGCGCAGACGTTCACTGCCGATACGAGCTGGAATCATGGCAATGACTACGCCATTGGATGTAAATTTGTCAGTCATTTTTGTTTTTAGTCACCAATGCATTTTAAAAATCCATAGGGATTGGCCGTTAAAATCCATTTTTCACGACTGCGGTCGATCTCAAAACGCTTATTTTCTTTCATAAACTCAAATACCGCCTGCAATGGTTTATCCATATGAGGACGAATAAACGTCTGAAAAGGAAAATCAGAATATCTAAAACCGCGAAGGCCTTCAATGGTATCTTCTACAATCAAGTAACTGCCGGGACTCACCAGATCCTGGTAATTACGAAGATCGGTCAATACAGCGCGGTAAGAATGGTCGGCATCATGGATGACCAATACCTTTTTGCCTTTACAATATTCGTGAACTTTTTTTATGATCTCCGGGTCGCTGGAGTCGCCGGTGATCAGGTCGATGCGTTCATGTTTGGGAGTAAACCGGCTGTGATCGATATCCAACCCTAAAACCCGGCCGTGACCCATTGTCTCCAGTAAAACCGCCAGGTAAAGTGTACTGCCACCGTTTTTATTGCCAATCTCCAGTACCACATCCGGTTTGACCTCATAAACAATCTCCTGGTAAACCCAGGCATCCATGGGGTTTTTCAATGCACGATGTCCCAGGAAATGGGTATCGATACCCACTACATCGTATTGGTGATAACTTATCCAACTAATCAAGGGTTTACGACCCAGCTTATCGATGCCTTTGTTTTTTTTAATGAATGGTTGAAAGTGGCCGGTATATCGGAAGGCAAGAAAAGGTCCTACCACGCGTTTTAAAATTTTTCGAATCAATCGCACCATTATTTAATTTCCTCTCAGATATATAACAGGTCTTTTTCCTTCGAGCTTATAATAATATCGAGGCTCTATAATACCATTAATACCACGAAAAATCAACTTAGTTAACAATGGCGCCCTGCGGGCAAAATTTTAAACGCCTGACGGCGAATTAGTGAACCACGAAGACACGAAGGAACACGAAGAGAGAAGAGAAAAAAGGTGGATAAAGTACCTGGCACCTTCGATTATATCGATATTCTTGAGAGCGGCAGCATGACGTTT